>DATHVI010000203.1:0-35721 GCA_035461385.1 Solirubrobacterales bacterium | reverse complement strand
CGAGTACGCCGCGACCTTCCGTCTCTACAAGCTCTACAACCGCGGCGCGTCGTTCAGCCGCCTCGACCGCTGACCGACAGTCAGTCGCACGACCCGTCGGGCGCTTAACCTGAACTCAAAGTACGTGGCCCGAAACCGCTTCGCCATGCGGTATTCGGGCACGGTTCCCCTTTGACAGCGCTCGTCCGCGGTTGCTAGGTTCGCCGAACTCCCAGGCGTGCCCGCGAGGGCACGGCGGGGCGGTTAGGGACAAGGACGGGAGATCGTGAGCGGCTCGACACCAATCGGGCGGATCGCCGCGTTCGTGGCGCTGGCGGTGGCAGCGGCCGCCGCCGTGCTCGTGCTGTCCAAAGGCGACCCCGCCTACGAGCTCACCGCCGAGCTCGACAACGCAAGCCAGCTCGTCGGCGGCGAGGAGGTCGTCGTCGCCGGCGAGGCGGTCGGCTCGGTGCGCTCGATCGAGCTCGGCCCCGAAGGCGAGGCGCTGGTCACGTTCACGGTCAACGACGACTACGCGCCGTTGCGGCGCGGGACCACCGCCCAGGTCAGGACCTTCTCGCTCTCCGGGGTCGCGAACCGAAAGCTCGCCCTCAGCCTCCCGGCAGAGGCAGACGCCGGCCCCGAGATCCCCGACGGCGGAACCCTCGAGCGCGCCGAGACCGTCTCCGCGGTCGACCTCGACCAGGTCCTGAACACCCTCGACCCGGAGACGGTTGAGGACCTGAAGCATGTGATCGAGGGCCTCGAGCGCTCCTACGAGGGGATCGGGACCGAGGCAAACCGCGGCCTGCGGTACCTGAACCCGTTCCTATCGGCCTCCAGGCGCCTCGCCGCCGAGCTGACCGCCGACGAGCGCGCCCTCGACCGCCTCCTCGTCGACACCGACCGCCTCTCCGGCGCGCTCGCCTCGCGCTCGGACGACCTCACCGCCCTGGTCTCGAACCTCGACCGGATGCTCGGCGCGCTCGCCTCAAGGAAGCAGGCACTCGCGGCCTCGGTCCGTGGGCTTCCCGACTTCATGCGCCGCTCGAACACCACCTTCGTCAACCTCCGTGCGGCGCTCTCGGACCTGACGCCGCTGGTCCGCGAGTCGATCCCCGCCGCCCGGGCGCTGCGCCCGTTCCTGCCCGAGCTCAGGGCCTTCGCCGCCGACGCCGGGCCGACGCTTCGCGACCTCACCCAGACGATCCGCCGCCCCGGGGCCGACAACGACCTGGTCGAGCTCACCCGCCGCCAGGTCCCGGTTCGCGAGGTCGCGGTCGGGACCGGCTTTCCCGACTGCGGGCCGGGGCCCGATCAGCCCGATGACCTCGCCGTCGCAGCCGACGGCGACTTCGACCAGGGCGCCTTCGGGGAGTCGATCTGCTCGCTTCGAAACGGCCACCCCCAGCTCGAGTTCCTGCGCGCCTACACGGGGGAGCTGATGGGGTGGTTCGACACCTTCTCCCATTCGGGGACGGCGGACGCCCTCGGCGGGGTGGGGCGCGTCGGGACCACCTTCAACACCTTCACCCCCTCCGTCTCCGGCCTCCCCGACCTCGACCTGACCTCGATCCTCGACCTGCTGCAATCGACCGTCCCCGCCGGGGAGATGCTCTCCGGCCTCTCCACCGGGCAGACCGAGCGCTGCCCGAACGCCCAGGAGCGCCCGCTCGGCGCCGTCGACCCCGACGACGACTCGGTCCCGTTCACCGACGGCGGGCACCTCACCGACGGCTCGCTCGGGCACTGCGATCCGAATCAGGTGGCGGTCGGCCCATGAGGAGGATCGCCCTGATCGCGGTCATGCTCGCCGGCGCCGGCGCCTCGGTGGCGACGGTCGCCGGCGCCGACGACGCCCGTACCTACGAGATCGAGATGTTCAACGCGTTCGGGATCGTCGAGGGGTCGGACGTCCGCGTCGCCGGCGTCAACGCCGGCAGCGTCACCGCGATCGACGTCAACGAGCGCAAGCGGGCGGTGGTCACGGTCGAGCTCAGCGGCCCGATGGCTCGCCTCGGCGAGGACACCACCTGTGCGTCGGAGCCGCAGTCGCTGATCGCCGAGTACTTCATCGATTGCGACCCGAAGGGCCCAGAGCTCCCCGAGGGGGGAACGGTCCCCGCCGAGCAGGTGAGCCAGACGGTGCAGCCCGACCTCGTCCAGAACACGATGCGCGAGCCGTTCAAGCAGCGGTTCCAGCTCCTGATCAACGAGTTCGGCACCGCCCTCGCCGGCAACCCCGAGGACCTCAACGCGGCGATCAGGCTGGGGGCGCCGGCGCTGCGTCAGATCCGCGAGGCGACGCGGATCCTCGCCGAGCGGAACGCGGTGATCCGCGACCTCAACGTCGACTCCGATCGGATCATGCAGGAGCTCGCGGCCCGCCGCGACGACGTCGTCCGCTTCGTCGAGGAGGCGCGGGACACCGCCGAGATCTCGATCTCCCGTCGCGACGAGCTCTCGCGCAACTTCGAGATCCTCGACGACTTCCTCGCCGAGCTCCAGCCGACCCTGTCCGGGATCGAGGGCCTCGCGCGCGAGCAGACGCCGCTGCTCGCCGACCTGCGCCGCGCGGCGCCCGAGCTCGACCGGCTCGCCGTCGACCTGCCGCCGTTCAACCGCGCGACCGGGCGCGCGCTGCGGACGCTGGGGCCGGCGGCGGAGGCGGGTCGCCGCGCGGTCACCCGGGGGCACGACGAGATCAGGGCGCTCGCAAGGGCTGGCCTGAATGCGCCCGCCAGCGCCGAGATGGTCGCCGACGTCCTCGCCGACCTCGACGATCCCCGGCGCGCGGTCGGGATCGACGACCGGGCCGCCGAGACGACCGGTCGCACGAACCCGAGCGCCGGCCGGCCCGACACCAAGGGGTACACCGGCCTCGAGGGGCTGCTCAACTACGCCTACTACTTCGCCCTCGGCACCAACACCTTCGACCAGGTCGGCCACAAGCTGGCGATCACGCTCTACGAGGTGTTCAGCGGGCCGTGCGGATTCTTCTCCAGCGGCCGCGACCCCGAGACCGGCGAGCCCGGCGTCCCCGCCGAGGGCGGGGGCAGGACGACCGACATCCGCGAGGCGGCGCGGTGCATCCCGTGGCTCGGCCCGAGCCAGCCGGGGCTGACCGAGCTCACCGACGACGAGCTGCCGAAGTACCACCCGTCGGTCTGCCCGGAGGGCACCTACCCCGAGGTCGCGCGCGAGCTGATCTGCGATCCGGCCGATCCGGCCGACCCCGACGCCCGGGCGCGCGCGGCGGCCCGCGGCGACGATCGCGAACGACGGCAGCGATCGGATCGCGACTCGGACGCGGCGGAGCAGCGGCCGACCCTGCCGGTGCCGAACGAGCGCGGAAGGGTGCCGGGCGATGCGATCGAGAACCTGCTCGACATCCCCCGCAACCTCGACAAGGCGCTCCGCGACGGGCCGGCCGGCAAGCGACTCCGCGATACGACGTCCGGGCTCCGCAAGGCACTCCGCGACGGCCGGCTCGGCAAAGCGCTGCGCGGGGACAAGAAGCTTCGCCGGGCGCTGCGGCGTCGGCAGCGCAGCGGCGGCGACGGGCTGCTCGGCGGCGGGAGTGACGCGACCAAGGACCTCCTCGACTTCCTGTTCGACAGGTGATGCGATCCGCGATGACATCGACGATGGCCCCCTCGGCTCGAGCGGAGCGGGACCGATGAGGCGCCGCGGGCCGGTCCAGTCGCTCGCCGCCTCGCCGGTGATGATCGGCGCGGTCACGACGCTGATCGTGGTCGTCGCCGTCTTCCTCGCCTACAACGCGAACCGCGGGCTCCCGTTCGTGCCCGTCTACCGCGTTGCCGTCGACGTCCCGAACTCCGCCCGCCTGGTCGACTTCAACGAGGTACGGATCGGCGGCTACCGGGTCGGGGTTGTCGAGTCGCTCGAACCGGTGCTCGACGGCGAGGCGAGGCAGACCGTCGAGTCCGCCTCCGGCCCGGGTGAGGGCACCGGCACCGACGGCGCGGTCGCCCGCATCTACCTGAAGCTCGACGAGGCGGCGGCGCCGATCCCGAAGGACTCGATCTTCCGCGTGGGCTACCGGTCGTCGTTCGGGCTCAAGTACCTCGAGATCGTCCGCGGGGTCGGCGAGCCGGCCCCCGAGGGCTTCACGTTCGACGGCACCAACGACACCGCCGACTGCATGCTGCCGGAGGACCCCGACTCGTTCGCCGAGTCGGCCCCGGCGTCGGCGGGCGACGGGTGCTTCCAGGAGCAGACCGAGTTCGACGCGATCAACAGCACCTTCGACACTCGCACGCGCCGCAACGCGCGCCGCAACCTGACCGGGTTCGGCGACGGCTTCGCCGGCCGGGGCACGTCGCTGAACGACGCGATCGACACGCTCGAGCCGCTGTTCCGGCACCTGCGGCCGGTCGGGGAGGTGCTCGCCGCCGACGAGACGCGCCTGCGCCGCTTCTTCCCGGCGCTCGGACGCGCGGCTCGGATCGTCGCCCCGGTCGCCGTCCAGCAGGCGGAGATGTTCACCCGGATGGCAATCACCTTCAACGCGATCTCCGAGAGCCCCGAGGCGCTCCGGGAGACGATCTCCGAGGGCCCGCCGACGCTCGAGACCGGGATCGAGACGCTGCCCCGCCAGCGCACCTTCCTGCGGGAGTTCGAACAGGTCTCGCGCGAGCTCCGCCCGGGGATCGAAGACGCGGCCGAGACCCTGCCGGTGCTGAACGACGCCGCCCGGACCGGGACCCCGGTGCTCGATCGCTCCCCGGATACGAACCGCCGGCTCACGAGCGCGTTCGAGACCCTCGACCGGACCGTCAACCGGCCGGTCACCAGGGTGGTGCTCGAGCGCTTCGCCGAGACCTTCGACATGGCGCGGCCGCTCGCGCGCTGGGTGGTGCCCGCGCAGACGGTCTGCAACCACTGGAACTACTGGTTCACCCACCTGCCGGGCGGGTTCGACCGCACGCCCGCGGGGATGACCTTCCGCCAGATCCTCGTCAACTTCCCGCTCGGGAGCCTCTCGGCTGCCACCCCGCTCGGCACCCTGGCGCTGCCCGGGATGGTCGAGACGCCGCTCGGCGGCTACTCGGGCAAGAGCGCGAACGGGATCCGCGGCCAGCTGCCGCTGCCGGCGCAGGCCTCGCGTCCGGAGGCGGCCAGCCAGCCGCCGGGCACGTTCATGCCATTCGAGCTCCCGGTCGCGAACTCGAAGCCGTACATGCCGACCGGCCAGGACGGCCACGACTGCCAGGGCGGCCAGTGGGGCTACATGCTCGGCGACGTCTCCGTCCCCGGCCAGCCCGACGACGTGCCGGCGGTCGTCCAGTCCAACCTCGAGGGCTCGCGCGGGGCGACGACGCTGTTCTGGAACGACGACAAGCAGCGCGAGCTCCACGACACCCGGGTCCCGTCGCGCCAGCCGCGGACCTGGGAGGCGTTCGGAGACCTGCCGGTGGGAGGCGGGCGATGAGCGCGGAGCCAGTCCAAGGGAGAGGCAGTTCTCGGGCGGAGCGCGATCGAGGTGCGAGCAGGGCGCGGCGCGATCACCGGCTCCCGAGCTGGGCGATCGGCCTCGCGCTCGTCGTCGTCGTCGCGATCGGCTCCGTCCTCGCCTATACGAAGCAGCTCCCGTTCGGCGACGGCTACGAGGTCCGGGCCGTGTTCACGACCGCTCAGAACATCCGCACCGGGGCGCCGGTGCGGATCGCCGGGATCGAGGTCGGCGAGGTGACCGGCGTCGAGCACCTGACGACCGCCGAGGAGGCGTTCACCGCCGAGGCGGGCGGCGGGCCGCCGGAGGGCGGCCCGCAAGCCGAGGAGGCGGCGGTGGTGACGATGCGGATCAGCGACTCCGGGCGCCCGGTGCGTACCGACGCGACGCTCAAGCTGCGCCCGCGCCTGTTCCTCGAGGGCAACCTGTTCGTCGATCTCAGCCCCGGGTCGCCGAGCGCGCCCGAGGCCGAGGAAGGCTTCACCTTCCCGGTCAGCCAGACGGCGGTCTCGGTCGAGCTCGACCAGATCCTCTCGACCCTCCAGGCCGACGTCCGCCGCGACCTTCAGACCTTCCTCGACCAGTTCGGCAACGCGCTGGTCGAGCACGGGGGCGCCGAGGGGTTCCGCGAGCTCTACCGGACGTCACCGCCGGCGTTCAAGTACACCGCCCAGGTCAACGAGGCGCTGCTCGGCACCGAGCACGGCGACCTGCGCGGCGTGCTGCGCGGGTTCAGCCGGGTCTTCCGGGGGCTGGCGCGGAACGAGCGAACGCTCGCGGAGCTGGTCACCAACTTCCGCGTCTCGAGCGGCTCGTTCGCGCGCCAGGACGCGGCGCTGGCGACCGCGATCGAGGAGCTGCCGCGGGTGATCGCGGCATCCGAGCCGGCGTACGACGCCCTCAACGCCTCGTTCCCGCCGCTGCGCGCGTTCGCGCGCGAGGCGCTTCCGGGCGTGCGTTCGACGCCCGAGACCGTCGCCGCGGCGACGCCTTTCGTCGACCAGCTGCGGCTGCTCGTCTCCGAGCGCGAGCTCCGCGGACTGGCGCGCGACCTGCGGCCGACGATCCCGCGTCTCGCGCGGCTGACGCGCGAGACGGAGCGGTTCCTGCACCAGTCGCGAGCGCTGTCGAGCTGCTTCAACGAGGTCGTGATCCGGTGGGCGAACGACACGGTCGACCCGCAGACCCACCCCGGCGGCGAGTACCCGCACGAGCCGACCGGCCGCGTGTTCGAGACCACCGGCTACGGGCTCTCGGGGATCGCCGGCGAGAACCGCAGCGGCGACGCGAACGCCAACTACCTGCGGGTCCACGGAAGCGGCGGGCTGAACACGATCCAGATGCCCGACGTCCTCGGCCTCGGTCACGACCTCGTCGGGCTGACCCAGTTCGAGCTCCTCGGAGCGATGCCTCGGATCGGCGACTCTGCGAAGACAGACTTCCGCCCCGACGTCCGGTGCGAGACCCAGGATCCGCCCGACCTCGGCGGCGGCCTCGGCTCGCTGCCGTTCGAGCAGCAGCAGGTCGCGCCGCCGACGAGCGTCGACACCTCCGGCCTCACCCCGGAGCAGCGGCGGCTCGACCGTCGGCTCGTCGAGATCAGCTCCGAGCTCGCCGATGCGGGCGGCGCCGACGCGCCGCCCGAGGCGCTGCAGCGAGCGCGCCGCCGGCTCGAGGCGTTGCTGTCGCCGGATCTCGCCGGTGCGGGCATCAGCGCTGGCGATCGGGATGGGGGAGGCGAGCGCTGATGCGCGAGGCGATCACCAAGCACCTGCGCGACTTCGTTGCGCTCACGGTCCTCGTCGTCCTCGGTCTCGGGATCGCGCTCTACGTCGTCCACGAGCAGCGCCTGCGGATCCCGATCCTCCAGGAGCCTCCGTTCGAGCTCAAGGCGGAGTTCGGGACCGCCCAGGCGGTCGTCCCCGGGCAGGGGCAGACGATCCGGGTCGCGGGGGTCAAGGTCGGCGACGTCGAGGACGTCGAGCTCGACGAGGGCGTCGGCGTGGTCACGTTCGCGATCGACCGCGAGTACCTGCCGATCTACCGCGACGCGATGGTGCTGATGCGCCCGACCACCGGCCTCAAGGACATGTTCTTCCAGCTCGACCCGGGCACCCGGGCGGCGGGCGAATACGAGGAGGGGGGAACGATCCCGGTCGCGAACACCGCCCCGGACGTCAACCTCGACGAGGTCCTCGAGGCGCTCGACGCCGACACCCAGGCCTACCTGCGCCTGCTCCTCGTCGGCGCCGGCAAGGGCCTCGACGGCCGCGACCGCGAGCTCGGGCGCCTGCTCGGCTCGATCGGCCCGATCAACCGCGACTTCGCCCGCCTCAACCGGCTCGTCGCCCAGCGGCGCGGCAACCTGGCGCGGCTGATCCACAACCTCAACCGGCTGACGACGCGGGTCGGCGACGCCGAGCGCGACCTGACCGAGCTGGTCGCGGCCTCGGAGTCGTCGCTCGGCGCGATCGCCGTCCACGACCCGGACGTCGAGCGGGCCGTCAGCCTGCTACCGGGCACGCTGCGCCAGGCGCGCGAGACCCTCGCCGAGGTCACCGAGTTCGCCGAGCTGCTCGGCCCGACCTTCGACGACCTGCGCCCGTTCGCGCGCAAGCTGCCGGCGCTGAACGAGTCGGTGACCGAGCTCGCGACCGAGGCGGCGCCGGTGATCGAGAACGAGATCCGTCCGTTCGTGCGCGCGACCCGCCCGGTCGTCCCCGACCTCCGTCGGGCGGCGACGCGGTTCGCCGACGCCGGACCGGGGCTGACGACGATCGGCCGGAAGATCAACCGGCTCGCGAATATGGCCGCCTACAACCCGAACGGCTCCGAGCCGGTCGGGACCCCGGGGCGGGACGAGGGCTACCTCTACTGGGTCGCCTGGCTGAGCAACAACGGCAACAACGTCTACTCGGCCGGCGACGCCCACGGGCACTTCCGCGGGATCTACCTGACGATGGGCTGTGACCAGGTGCTGAACCTGATCAACTCGCCCGAAGGCGGGGCGCTCCCCGACGAGGTCGGTGCCGCGACCGGCCTCCTCAACCAGGTTGTTCACGGCTTAAGCCCAGCGATCCCCGGCCTCTTCGACACCCTCGGCTGCGAGGTCCCCGAACAGTGATCCGACCGCTCGAGTGAGATGCAGAAGCAAGCTCCATCGATAGGACGCATCCTGATCGCCGCCGGCTTCACGCTGTCGTGCTTCGCGATCACGCTGTTCCTCTGGATCGCGTTCGGCGGCCCGATCCCGCTCAAGCCCGAGAGCTACAGGGTCACGGCCTACTTCCCCGAGGCGACCCAGCTCGCGGCCGAGTCCGACGTCCGGGTCGGCGGCGTATCGGTCGGCAAGGTCAAGGAGCTCGCGCTGGCGCCACCGGACAAGCGGGTGAACGGCAAGGACACGACCGAGGCGGTGATCGAGATCGAGCCGAAGTTCGCGCCGATCTCGAGCGACGCCGAGGCGATCCTGCGGTCGAAGACCCTGCTCGGTGAGACCTACGTCGAGCTCACCTCGGGAAGCCCGGACGGCGAGGACGTGGCGCCGGTCGCGCTCGGGGCCGCGACCGCGGTCTCCGACGCCGAGGCGGAGTCGATCGAGGCGATCCCCGAGGGCGGCACGCTCGGGATCGGCCAGGTGACCGAGCAGACCCAGATCGACGAGATCTTCAACGCCCTCGACGCCGACACGCGGCGCTCGTTCCGCCGCTGGCAGGCGAACGCCGCGACCGCGATCCAAGGCCGCGGGCTCGACCTCAACGACGGCATGGGCAACTTCGGGCCGTTCGTCACCGACCTCACCGAGGTCGTCGAGATCCTCGACCGCCAGAGCGAGGCGCTTCAGGGCATGGTCCGCGACACCGGGACTGTGTTCGACGCCCTGACCGCTCGCGGGAACGAGCTCGCGACGCTGATCGAGTCCTCGAACGAGGCGTTCGACGCGCTCGCGAGCGAGGAGCGGGCGCTCGCCGAGACGTTCCGGATCCTGCCGACCTTCCAGCGCGAGAGCCGCGCCACCTTCGAGCGGCTCGACACATTCCAGGCCGACGCCCGCCCGCTGATGCGCGAGCTGATCCCGATCGCCCGCGAGTTGAGCCCGACGCTGCGCTCGGTGCGTGAGCTTGCGCCGCATCTGCGCGCCTTCTTCCCCCGTCTCGACCAGCTCCAGCGCGCCTCCGAGCGCGGCCTGCCGGCGATGCGGGAGACGCTCGAGGGCCTCGCGCCGCTGTTCGACGAGCTCGACCCGTTCCTCGCCAGCCTCAACCCGGTGATCCGCTACCTCGAGCTGCAGAAGGAGACGGTCGCCGACTTCCTCGTCGTCCCGGGCGCCGGGCTCTCCGGGGCGATGGAGGCGCGGCCCGGCGATCCGGCGCCGCGCCATTACCTGCGCCAGCTCAGCTACCTGAGCTCCGAGGCCCTCGCGATCCACCCCAGCCGGCTGCCCACCAACCGCGGCAACACCTACAAGGCACCGGGCGCGCTGAACAGCCCGCTCGCCGCCGAGCGCGGGATCTTCGGCCAGTTCGACTGCAAGAACACCAACTTCACCCCCGGCGCCTCCGCGCAGGGTTGGCCCGACAGCCCGCGCCCGGAGACCGAGGACGAGATCGAGATCTGGGGCTCCCGGACCCGGTCCGGCGTCAACGCCGGCCAGCCGGCGAGCGGGTACTTCGCCCCCTGCTGGGTCGAGGGCGGCATCTGGTCGGACGGCCCGTTCGGCGGATTCGGCGACGGCCGCGCCCCGCAGATCTTCGACGACCCGTAGCCGTCGCGAGCGCCCCGGGGCGCCGTTCACCGATGCGAAGCGGGAGCTCACCCTGCGACAGCGGTCGTGTTGACCTTCATCTCGGTCTCTGGTCGGCCTCGCGAGTCAGTGGCGAATACCGCCACCAAGTCGCCACCTCCCACGCACGCCCCCGATGCTCGATGACGTGCAGACGCTCGGGCACGGTCCGACCCGAACGCTCCGATCCACACCGAAGCTGTCGCTCGTCGCCCCCGAGTGATCGCGCCTCGGACGCTCCGAGTTGCCCACTGATCGCAGCTGCGGATGCGCTCGACCGATGCAGGACGAGCAGGGCTCCGCGGCCCCGCTCCCCGAGCATCCCCAGCTGCGTGAGATCGCGCTCGCGATGGAGAGTGCCGGGGTCTCGGGGGAGATCCTCGACGCGGACTGGAGGATCGTCTACAGATCCAGCGAGGAGGCCCGGGTCGTCGGCGTCCCGCCGGGGACGTCGGCCGCTTCTACGGCAAGTCGCTCGTCGTCCGCAACCTCGAGGATGCCGACGTGTGGGGGATCTCGGAGGCCAGCAGTCGCAACTGGTGGCGGCTCAACGCCCCGATCATGCGCCACTACCTCTCGCCGGGCGAGCCGCGCTTCGACGAGGTCTTCGGGGCGCTGACCGAGCCGGCGGCCCGAGCCGAGCCGGTCGCCGATCCGCCGCGGGCCTGGAGCTCGAGTTACGAGTTCCCCCACGAGCTGCTGCTGCGGCGGACGGTGCTCGGCGACGTCACCTTCCTGGATCTGCGCCTCAACGACGACGACGGCAGCTTCCTCGCCGTCGTTCGCCTCAGCCGAGCCGCGCTTCCCGACAGCCTGCTGGCGCGCCTCGGCCGCGGAGACCGGGGGCTCTACGAGCGGATGGATCACGTTCGCGAGCCGGCTCGGCGCCCGGCCTCGATCCTGTTCGCCGATCTGGAAGCCTCGGGGACGTTGTCCCGCCGCCTCTCCTCGCGCGGCTACTTCGCGCTGATCGGCGGCCTGACCGACCTGATCGACTCCGCCGTGATCGCGCGCAGCGGAATCGTCGGTAAGCACGCCGGCGACGGGGGCTCGGCGCTGTTTCTCGTCTTGGACTTCGGCGGGTCGGAGTCGGCGGCCGCAAGAGCAGCGATCGAGGCTGCGCGCGCGATCCGCGACGGCGCCGCGGAGCTTGGTCCCAGTGGGCCATCCGTCGAGGTCAACGTCGCCCTGCACTGGGGCGCAAACCTGATGGGCGGTCAGGTGGCCACGAGCGGGCGACTCGAGGTGACCGCCCTCGGCGACCCGATGAACGAGGCGGCGCGGATCGAGGCATGCGCGAGCTCGGGCGCGATCCTCGCCTCGAAGGAGCTGATCGAACGCCTCGAGCCCGGCGACGCGTCCGCCACCGGGATCGATCCGGACGGGATCGACTACGTCCCGCTGAGCGAGGTCGAGGGCGCGGGCGAGAAGGTGGTCCGCGACGCCGGCACGATCCCGGTTGCTGAGCTCTAAACCCTCGGGCCTCGTGCTTAGGGCGCTCAGTCCGCTCGGCCGCGGTTGAGGATCGACCGTAGCGGGAGGGTGTTGAGGACCTGGGCCGCCGTCGCCCACCCGCGGCGCGCTGTCGCGACGGCGAAGGTCATGTTCTCGAGCCCGCGCACCGAATGCGCGTCGGTCGAGCAGACGATCTCGACGCCGGCTTCCAGCGCCTCGCGGACATGCTCGCCGCTGAGGTCGAGACGGTCGGGGAGGCCGTTGACCTCGACCGCCACCCCTTCCTCCAGCGCGACCTCGAAGATGCGCTCGAGGTCGAGGGCATTCTCGGGCCGCCGGTTGATGTATCGGCCCTTGGGATGGCTGAGGCAGCGGACGTAGGGGTTGCGAATCGCCTCCTCGACGCGCCTCGTCAGCTCCCGCCGCGGCATCCGCTGCCCGCCGTGCACGCTCGCCTGCACCCACTCGAGCTCCGCCAGCACCTCGTCGGGCAGGTCGAGCCGCCCGTCCGGGAGGATGTCGCACTCGATCCCGCGCAGGACGCGAAACGGCGCCAGGAGCTCGTTCGCGGCCGCGATCTCCTCGGCCTGGCGGCGCACGTCGTCAGGGGTCAGCCCGCGGACGGCGCCGACGGCCGGCGTGTGGTCGCAGATCGCGAGGTAGTCGTAGCCGCGGTCGCGGCCGGCGCTGGCCATCTCCTCGACGCTCGCCCTCCCGTCCGAAGCGGTTGTGTGGCAATGGAGGTCGCCGCGGATGTCCTCCAGCTCGAGGAGCGCCGGCGGCTCCCCGCGGAACGGCTCCTCGCGCAGCTCGGGCGGGCACCACGGCAGCTCGAGGGCGCGGTAGACGCCCTCCTCGTCGGAGGCCTCCGGCAGCGGCTCGAGCGCCGCGACGTAGGCGCTCGAGCCCGTCGCGCGCACGAGCGCGGTTCCGTACCTCTCCGGGCCGGCGACCACCAGCTCGACCGGAACGCCCTCGATCGTCACCCCCACCGCACGCCGCTCATCCTGCTCCACCAGCGCGACGACCTGGGGGAGCTCGGCGAAGCGCGCGAGCGCCCGGAGCGGGTCCTGCGCGGCGCACACCACCGACAGCAGCTTGCAGGAGTCGCGCCAGCGCCGCACGTCGCCGGCAACCTCGCCGTCGAGGGCGGACGCGATGCCTCCGACCAGCTCCCGGGCCCGGTTCAGCAGGAGCCCGCGCTGGGGGCGCGCCTCCCCCTCGCGTGCGAGCGCCGCGAGGATCCGCGCCTCCGTCTTCGGGCCGATCCCCGGCACGGTCCGCAGTCGCCCGGCGGCCGCCGCTTCGCGCAACTCGTCGGCGGTGCGAACCTCGAGCGCCCGTGCGAGCTCGACCGAGCGCCTGGCTCCGAGCCCGAGGTAGCGAGCGAGGCCGACGAGATCCGGCGCCAGCTCGCGCTCGAGCTCCTCCAGCTCGGCGATCGCGCCTGTCTCGACGAGCTCACGGAGTCGCCGCTCGATCCCGGGACCGATCCCGCGCAGCTCCCGAGCGCGCCCCGACCTCACGAGGTCGGCGACCGGGAGCGCAGCGCCCCGGATGGCCTCGGCGGCGCGATGGTAGGCGCGGGTTGTGTAGGGGTTCGCGTCGACCAGCTCCAGGAGCGAGGCGAAGGCGTCGAGGCGGTCAGCGATCTGCGCGTTGTCCACCGGCCGTAGTGTCCCTGTCGCGCGACCGAGGTGCGGGCCCTACGTTGGGA
Organism: Solirubrobacterales bacterium; assembly: GCA_035461385.1. GTDB lineage: Bacteria > Actinomycetota > Thermoleophilia > Solirubrobacterales > 70-9 > DATHVI01. The sequence continues at coordinate 22,311 of DATHVI010000203.1, read as the reverse complement.
TGCATGCGGCCCCCGCCGCTACGGGCCGGTGTCGGAGCGGGGCTCGCGGCGCATGAACCAGTTCGGAACGCCGATCACGCGCTCCTCGCCGACCACTTCGAAGCCGAAGCGTTCGTAGAAGCGGACGTTCTCGGCCTTGTCCGTCTCGAGATAGCCGACCTCGCGAGCGCCGTCGAGCCGGCGGCAGTGCTCCCGCATGATCAGCGAGCCGATCCCCTGGCCTTGCAGATGCGCGTCGACGGCGAGCGGGCCGAGATGGACGTGCGCGTCCTCCGAGTCGTCGCGCCGCGCCCAGCTGGAGATCCAGCTTCCCACCCGCGCCGCGGTCCGCGGGCCGAGGGCGAGCAGTCCGGGGAGCAGGCGAAGGCGCTGCGTCGCAGTCGGCTGGCAGGTCCCCGCCGGCGCCACGCCGGTCACGCCGACGAGCGTGCCGTCCCGAACCGCGCAAATCGGCTGCTGAGCGGTGAAGACGCGGAACAGGCTTCGCATCAGGCGTGCGTGGCAGCGCAACCTGCGCTCGGAATCCTCTCCGTAGGCCGCGACGTGAAGCGGGTTGTCGCGCATCCCCCGCGCGAGCACGGCGACTGCGTCAGCGACCTCCTCGGGGCGGAGATCGCGCACCTCGATCAGTCCGTTCTCGCCCATCGCGCCGAGCGTAGCCGACACCGAAACTCGCTACCGCACCGCCACCGCTGGCGGTCGGCGCGTGCGCCTCTTCGCCGCGCGCAGCGGAAGCCCGCCTGCGGGTCGCTTTCGGTCGGGCGTAGGTCCGATTAGTTTTCACCACGGGTGAGGTCTGAACTGCGATGACGACGACCCACCTGCTCGAAACCGCCGAGGTCGACATCGGCTACGACCTCCGCGGCCCGCTGCCCCCCGAGGACGGACGCCCGCCGCTGTTCATGATCGGCCAGCCCATGGACGCCGGCGGCTTCGCCACGCTGGCGTCGCACCTCCCGGACCGCACCGTGGTCACCTACGACCCGCGCGGGCTCGGGCGCAGCATCCGCAAGGACGGCCGGGTCGACCACGCGCCCACGGTCCAAGCCGACGATGTGCACGCCGTCATCGAGGCGCTCGCGGTGGGCCCGGTCGAGATCTTCGCGAGCAGCGGCGGCGCGGTGACCGCGCTCGCGCTGGTGGCCGCCCACCCCAACGACGTGACCACCCTGGTGGCACACGAGCCGCCGCTGATCCCGCTGCTCCCCGACGCCGCCGCGGCCGAGCGCGCCCGCGCCGGCGTCCGGGACGCGTACGAGGCCAACGGGTCGAGCGCCGGCATGGCGGCCTTCATCGCGATGACGTCGTGGCGCGGCGAGTTCACCGACGAGTACTTCGCCCGGCCCGCGCCGGACCCCGCCGGGCTCGGGATGCCGACCGACGACGACGGCTCCCGTGACGACCCGCTGCTCTCCGACCGGTCCTGGGCGGTCAGCAGCTATCGGCCCGACGTCGACGCGCTGGTAGCGGCGCCGACCCGCATCGTGATCGCCGTAGGGGAGGAGTCCCGGGACACCTTCACCGGACGCACGGCGATCGCCACCGCCGAGCTGCTCGGTCAACGGGCGACCGTGTTCCCGAGCCACCACGGCGGCTTCCTCGGCGGCGAGTTCGACTACTCCGGCCAACCCGAGGCCTTCGCCCGCAAACTGCGCGACGTCCTCGGCGACGACACCTGACGCCCGCACGTCGCGCGGGGGAGGCATCCACGCCGGCGCTCGGGCCCGCCCAGAGGACCGGCTTCGTCTGCCCCGGGCGCGAGCTCCCTCAGTCAGCCAAACGGCGGGCAAGAACTCCCGCCGAACGCGGCGCGCAAGTCGCCGGTTCACCAGCAAATGACGAGGAAAATCCAAAGTTCGACTGAACGCCCGCGCGTCTGGGGCGCGGGCTCCGCCGAAGTCGGCCAAGGCTTTTGCGCGCCGAGGTGACAGAATGCTTTCTGCGCTGGGCCAAAGTCCCCGCGTATTTTCGCAATGGCGTCGTTCCGGGGGGGGAGGGCGCCCAAACGACGGAAGGAAGGAGGACGTCGTGGAGGTCATTACTGAGCGGAAGCCGAGCCGGCTTCTGTTTGTCGTCGGCCTCGCGGCCGTACTGGCGTTTCTGGTTGCGCTCGTGGGCCCGAGAGGGGCGACTGCGCAGCAGCCGCCGAAGGCCGATCCGGCGAACTGCGCCACGGGGCGGACCGTACCCGCGAGCAAGATCTCGATCCAGCTGTGGACGTTCAACCGCTACATCGGCAGCGGCGCCCGTGCGGACGAGGCGCCGGAAGGCGCGCCCGGGCCGGAAGCCAGCCAGGCTGAGCGGCTGGAGTTCGTGTTCGAGTTCCTGAGCGAGGTCGGCTACACCAAGATCGAGCCGTTCAGCTTCCATGGGCTCACGGTCGAGGAGTTCAAGGCGCTGGCCGACGAGTACGGCCTCAAGGTGCCATCGCGGCACATGTCCACGAACCCGAACACCTGGGAGGCCAACCTGGCCGACGCGAAGCTCCTGGGCCAGCACATGACCGGCTCAGGCGGGTTCGCACCGCCCGGGATCGGCAGCTACGAGAACACCCTGGCGACGGCGGAGACGCTGAACCAGCTCGGCGAGCTCTCGAAGAAGAACGGCACCGGGCCGATCTTCGGTCACAACCACAGGGCCGAGTTCACGACGATGTACGTCGACGCCGAGGGCGACGGCACGCTCAAGAGCGCGTGGCAGATCCTCGCCGAGAACACCGACCCGCGGTACGTGGACTTCCAGCTCGACGTCGGCTGGGCCACGATTGCCGGCGTGGACGCCCCGGCGCTGATCGAGCAGTACGGCGACCGGATCTCCTCGCTCCACGTGAAGGACGCGATCGTCTTCGTGCCCGACCAGCAGTGGGAGCAGGTGACGATCGGACAGGGCGACGTCGACTGGGAGGCCGTCTTCCAGGCCGCACAGGGGAAGGTCAGGTACTACATCATCGAGCAGGATCCGCCGGTGGAGCCGTTCTCGTTCGCCGCGGAGAGCTTCGAGTACGTCGACTGCCTGGTCTTCTGATCCGCTGAACCGCAAGCGCGGTAGCGTCGGAACGGTCCTACCGCCCCCTCGCTGGGGCGGTAGGACCGCCGGCGCCGTGCGATGCCGAGCAGCTGGTCGGCGTCGGCGAGGCGGGGCGATGCGGCGAGCTCGAACGCTCCGTCGATCGGCGCGAGCACGCGCCCCAACGCGCCTCTCTTTGCGTCGATGCGAGCGCGCCCGGCGACGGGCGCTCACCTAGCTGTGTCAGGCCCGCTGCGCCTGCGGCGTGCCGCGCGCCAGAAGCGGACCGCCTTGCCGAGGTTGCGGCGATAGCGGGCGGCGATGCTCTCGTCGGGGAGCTCGAAGCCGCCGAGGAGCTTGTGGGGGACGATCGCCCAGCGGTCGCCGTCGCGGACGAGGTCGCCGCGGACCTGGAAGTTCTCCTGCCAGGAGAAGCGCTCGTCGTGCGCGTGGGCGACGAGGCAGGCGCGGCCGGCGGTTAGCGGCAGGCCGGCCGGCTCGGCTTCGAGGGCGATCCGGCGCGCGGTGGCGTCCGGGCTCACCGGGAGCCTCGCCGCGAGCGGGAAGCCGTCGGGGGCGACCCAGGCGACGACCGCGGTCGGATGGCGGCTCCCGAGCTCGCCGAGCCGCGGGTGCCAGGCGACGGGCCCGCCCTCGACGGGCTCGTGCGGCTCGAGCGGCTCCTCGCTCTGCCCCGAGCGCACCTCCTCGAGGTGTGCGTCGAGGACCTCCGGCGGCTTCGTCTGATCGCCGTCGGGCCAGAGGAAGACCCGCTCGGGGCGGACCTTGACGTAGATCCGCGTGTAGTACCAGCTGAACAGCGGTCGCAGCGGCCGCGGGGGATGCATCCGCTGCATCCCCGGGAGCTTCTCGCGCGACTCGCGCCAGTAGCGCCGGCGGTTCGCCTCGGGGTCGCGTTCGTCGATCTCGGCCGTCCCCTGGACGAGCACCCGGGTCCCGGCCTCGATCCCCGATCCGGTCGGGTCCGAGAACAACAGCGCGACGTGGGGGTTGCGGGCGGCATCGTCGGCCTTCTTCGGGTAGCCGAGGCCGGTGGTGACGTCGATCGTCGCCGCGCCCTGGCGGTAATAGGGAGTGACCGGCCAGACGATCGGCCGCTGACGCGAGTCGATCGTCACGTACTCGCAGGTGATGAAGCGCTCGAAGCAGTCGCGCGCCCGACGCGGGAGGCTGCTCGTCACGACGTTCACCTTATCCCGCCGGAGCGGGACTCGCCGCTACTCGTATCCGGGGTCGCCTGGAAGCAGGATCCGGTGCCGCTCGCGGGTGCCGACGACGCGCGGGAGGATCGGCTCGACGGTGCGCTCGCGGGCGGCGGCGATCACCTCGTCGGCGCTCGCGAAGGCGAGCAGCGACTCGAGCGTCTTCACCGTCGGGAAGACGAGCTCGATCTCGCCCGCCTGCTGGGCGTCGATGGCGGCACGCGGCTCGAACCACGCGGCCTCGGAAACCTCGGTCCCGTCGGGGCGCGGCGGGGAGTGGGGCGGAGCGAGCCCGACGAGAAAGTGGGTGTCGAAGCGCACCGGTACGACCTCCGGGGTGATCCAGCGCGAGAAGAGCACGAGGTCGCCGGGGTCGGGGAGCTCGATCCCGGCCTCCTCGGCGAGCTCGCGCGCCGCGCAGGCGGCGGGGTCCTCGTCAGGCTCGATCGCGCCGCCGGGGAAGACCCACACGCCCGGCATGAACGAGGCGCCCTCCGCCCGGCGGACGAGCAGCACCTCGACCCGGCGCTGGCGGTGTCGTCCGCCGCGGCGAAGCAGGATCACGGTCGCCGCCGGGCGGGGGGTGGCGGGCGCTGCTTCCACGGCTCGGGAGCGTATCCGGGTGGCGCGGCGACCCCGGGCGTCAGCTAGCCTTGCCGCCCGAGAGCTGGTAAGGCGGCCGAGTCGCCGCCGCAGGAGTTAGCGATGAGTGCCGAGACCCAGACCAAGCAGCTTTGGATGTGCACCTCGTGCGGGTTCATCTACGACCCCGACGAGGGCGACCCGGATGGCGGCATCCCGCCGGGGACCGCGTTCGACGACATCCCCGATACCTGGTTCTGCCCGGTCTGCGGAGCCCGTAAGGCGGACTTCGAGCCCTACGAGGAGTAGTCCGGCGGCAAGCCGCGACGATGGCTCAGAGCTCGTCGAGGGCGCGCTCGCGGCCGATCCTGGCGACGAGCCGCCAGGCGAGGAACGCGACGAGCGCGATCAGCGCGAGCGGCAGGATCACCGCGGCGGCGATCAGCGCGACCCCGAGCGCGACCCGCAAGACGTCCCGGGCCGCGCCCCAGGCGTCGCCGACCCCCCAGGCGCCGCTCTCATCTTCGATCGACTCGTCGGCGGCGATCGTCACGCCGACCGGGACCATCCGAACGCGCTGCTGCGCGCGGGCGAGATCCTCGCGCGCGTTCTCGAGCTGGTTCTCGACGATCCGCAGCCGGCGGCGGATGCTCTGCTGCTCGGTCTCGGTGAACGCCTCCTCGAGCTGGCGCAGAAGCCGGTCGCGGGTGGCGGTGAAGGTCTCGATCCGGTCCTGGGCGGACTCGAACCGCGCGGTGATGTCGCGGGTGCCGTCGGTGCGCGAGACGAGATGGCCGAGGTCGGAGAGCGCGGCGAGCGCGGCCTGGAGCTGGCCGGCCGGGATCCGGAGGTCGAACTGCGCGCGCCCAGGCTTCGCCCCGGCGACCTCCGGGTCGCCGCCGGAGACGCTCGAGTTCATCACGAAGCCGTTGTGATCCGCGACGACGCCGAGCACCCCGTCGGCGGACTCGCGGAACTCGGCCGGCGGGGTCGCGAGCGCGAGCGAGACCGTCTGGGCCTGGCGGCGGCGGTTCGGGCCGGCGTCGCTGTCGGAGAAGCTCTGGAAGCGGGACGACTGACCGACCGCCGGAGCGAGCTCGTCGCGCGCCTCCTCGCTCTGGTCACCGCCGGACTGCGGGGTGAACTCCTGCCGTCCCGAGTCCGCCGACTCGGCTGCGACCTCGCCGCCGTCGTCGCCGGCATGGTCCTCCCCACCCGTCTCAACCTGGGTAAGCGCGACGACCCCGACGACCAGGAAGAGCAATAGCCCGCTGCTGACCGTGGCGGCGAGGGCGTCGCCGGAGGCCCATCTGCGGCGCCGCCGGCGCTTGCTCGCCGCACCGGGATCGGGACGGCGCGCCGGAAGCAGCCCAAACGGCCCGCGACCGCGCCGCTCCCGCCTCGGATCGAGCTCGCCGCCCCGCGGGAACCCGCGGGCGGCCCACTCGTCGAGGCGGGTGGCGAAGTCCGGCTCGATCTCCGGCCGCTCCTCGCGGAGCTCGCGCTCCAGCTCCTCAAGCCTCATCGCAAGCCCTCCTCAGTTTCTCGAGCACGCGGTGGATCTTCGTCCCCGCATTCGACTCGCTGGTCCCGATCACGGTCGCGATCTCGCCGTTGCCGAGCCCGGCGAAGAACTTCAGCGCCACGAGCTCGCGCTCGCGGGCGCTGAGCCCCGCGATCGCCTGGCGAAGCGCCGCGCGCCGGAGCGCGACCTCGGCCGCCTCCTCGGCGACGGACCCGTCCTCATCCGCGGGCTCGGCGGCGAGCGTCGCCTGGCGCTTACGCCGCCGCAGCTCGTCGAGCGCCGCGTTGCGCGCGATCCCGAACAGCCACGCCCGGCGCGTGCCCCGCTTCGGGTTGAAGCTCTTGCGGCGGCGGTAGGCGCGCTCGAACGCGAGCGCGGTCACGTCCTCGGCCGCGGCGCGGTCGCGCAGCAGCCCGGCGACGTAGGCGAAGACGTCGTCGCGGCTCGCCCGGTAGAGCTCGGCGAACTCGACCTCGGCCTCGCTCGGCGCCTGCTCGGCCGGTGCGACCAGCGTCTCGCTCATGCCCCTACTACGGCCGTCGCCGGCTCTCATCACAGAGGACTATCGGCGATCACAGGCGGCGGCACAACAGGTCACGCTGCCCGGGACCGAGCGACGACCGTTCGTCGAGCTTTCGCGATCGAGCGTCGTCGGGATGCCTGATCGCGAATCCTCGCGACGACTCGAGTCCCGCTAGGCCGCGTGCCTTGCCTCGCCCTGGGCGGCGGGCGCCGGCGCAGGCAGCGGCTCGACCGTGCCCTCGCGCCGACTCCCGCCGTACGCCCCCTCGTAAGCCGCCCGGATCGACTCGCCGACGACCTCGACCAGCCGCCTCAGGTCGGCCTTGCTGATCGCGAGCGGCGGCATCAGGACGATGACGTCGCCGAGCGGGCGGACGATCACCCCGCGCTCACGCGCCGCGAGCGTCACCCGGTGGCCGAGCCGCAGGGCCGGCTCGTGCTCGCCGAGGTCGATCCCGACCATGAACCCGCGGCCCCGGACCTCGGCGACCTCCGGCATCGCCGCGATCGGCTCGAGCAGCTCGCCGAGGAGGCGGATCTTCGGCTGCAGGCGAAGCAGCGTGCCCTCCTCGCGGAAGACCTCGAGGCTCGCGAGCGCCGCCGCGCAGGCGAGCGGGTTGCCGGTGAAGGTGTGGCCGTGGAAGAAGGTGCGGTAGTCCTCGTGGGCGCCGAGGAACCCTTCGTAGACGCGCTCGGTCGTGAGCGTGGCGGCGAGCGGCAGGTAGCCCCCGGTGAGCCCCTTGCCGAGGCAGAGGAAGTCGGGCGCGACCCGCTCCTGCTCGCAGGCGAACATCGTCCCCGTGCGCCCGAACCCGGTCGCGACCTCGTCGCAGATCAGGAACGCGTCGTGGCAATCGCAGAGCTCGCGCACCCGGCGCAGGTAGCCGGGTGGCTGGACCCTGATCCCGGCGGCGCCCTGGACGAGCGGCTCGACGATCACCGCCGCGATCTCCTCCTGGTGGAGCTCGAGCACCCGCTCGAGCTCTGCGGCGTCGCCGGGCTCGACCCGGCGCGAGCGGAACAGCAGCGGCCCGTAGGCGCCGTGGAAGAGGTCGATCCCGCCGACCGACACGGCGCCGATCGTGTCGCCGTGGTAGCCGTCGCGGAGGCTGACGAAGGCGGTCCGTCGCCGGTGCTGGCCGCCCCGCTGCTGCCAGTACTGGAACGCCATCTTGAGCGCGATCTCGGTCGCGGTCGACCCCGAGTCCGAGTAGAAGACCCGGGTCAGCCCCGGCGGCGCGATCGCCGCCAGCTCCGCGGCGAGGTCGGCGGCGGCGGGGTGGGTGAGCCCGAGCATCGTCGAGTGCGCGACCCTCGCGAGCTGCGCCCGCACCGCGCGGTCGACCCGCGGGTTGCGGTGCCCGTGGACGTTGCACCAAAGCGACGAGGTGCCGTCGATGTAGCGACGGCCGTCGCTGTCGATCAGGTCGGTCCCCTCGGCCCCCTCGATCACCACCGGCTCCTCCTCGCACCACCCCTGCTGCTGGGTGAACGGGTGCCAGAGATGGCGGTGGTCGAGCTGCGCCGTTGACTCGCTCACTTCCGATCCGAGACTACGACTCGCGTCGGCGGGAACGGCGACCCGCGCCGGGGGCGTCCGCTCAGCCCGAATGCCGGCGGCGGTAGCTTCGGACTTTGGCGCGGTTGCCGCAGACCTCCATCCGGCACCAGGTCCGGGAGCGGTTTCGCGAGCGGTCGTAGAACGCCCACAGGCAGCTGTCGCCGGGGCAGACCTTTAGCCGTGACCACTCGCCGGTGGCGGTCGCTTCGCGGATCGCCGACGCGATCCGGGCGAGCGCTTCGTCGACTCCGGCGCCGTTCGGCATCAGCGACGCCCGCCCCTCGGCGTCGAAGCGGACCTCGAGGGTCGCGCCGGCGAGCGCGCGGTTGAGGCGCTCGTAGGCCCGGCTCGCCGGTGCGGCGCGGTTGTTCGCGAGCAGCGCCTCGCGCAGCGCCTCGCGCACCTCGACCACCCGCTGGAGGTCGCGGTCGGTCAGCTCGCCCGGGTCCGCGGAGAGACCCTCGTCGGCGAGCCAGGCGGCGAGTGCCGCCGGGGAATCCAGCATCTCGATCCCGGTCTCGGGCTCGTACGTGTTCACGAACCGCCGCACCGGTTCGAGCGCGGCAGAGGCCCGGTAGGCCTCGCGCTCCTCGGGGGTCTCGGTGGTCGTCGGCCGCTCGCCGCTCGTCATCCCCGCCAGTGTAACTCCCAAAGAACTCTTGATGGTGTACGCTAACCGGCCATGAGCAATAGCCAGTTTCAAACGATCCTTCGAACGCCGCCGCGACGCACGGCCGGGCCCGCTCGGGCCCGGCAAGCGAACGGGCGGGCACTGCCCGCGGCTGCGGCGGCCGTCGACCGGCCGGAACCGGAATGGCCCGACGACGGCCGACCGCCTGCCCCGCAGCGGACCCAGGCCGGCGGGTTCCACCCGGTCGCCGTGCTCTGCCGGAGGCTCTGGGAGAAGTAGTCGCGCGGCGCTGGTCTGAGACAGTACCCCCATCGAGTCGATCGAAGACAGCGCCGCCCGGGCCGGGGCGCAGCGCCGTGCCGCCGCCGCCGCGGGGGGTCATGGGTGATGCCAGAGGACGCCGACGGGGTCGTCGTCGGCTCGGGGCCGAACGGGCTCGCGGCGGCGATCGTCCTCGCCGAGGCCGGTCGCCGGGTAACGGTGCTCGAGCGCTCGCAGACGCTCGGAGGCGGCTGCCGCTCGGAGGAGCTGACGCTGCCGGGCTTCGTCCACGACACCTGCTCGACGGTCCAGGCGTTCAGCCTCGCGTCGCCGCTCCTGCGCCGGCTCCCGCTCGCGCCTCACGGCTTCGAGCTCGTGCATCCCGATGCGCCGCTCGCGCATCCGCTCGACGACGGCTCGGCGGTGATGCTCGAGCGCTCGATCGCCCAGACGGCGACCGGCCTCGGCGCCGACGGCCACGCGTACCGGCGCCTGCTCGAGCCCCTCGTGCGCGATGCCGATGCGCTCTTCGGCGAGATCCTCGGCCCGCTGCGCCCGCCCCGGCACCCGCTGCTCCTCGCCCGGTTCGGGATCAGCGGGTTGCGGACCGCCGCCGGCCTCGCGCGGTCGCGGTTCGCCGGCGAGCGCGCCCGGGCGCTGCTCGGCGGTTGCTGCGCGCACTCGATCCTCTCGCTGCGAAGCCCGGCGAGCGCCGCGTTCGGGATCGTCCTTGCGGCCGCCGCCCACCGAGTCGGATGGCCGGTGGCGAAGGGGGGCTCGCAGCGGCTCGCCGACGCGCTCGCCGCGTACCTGGGCGCGCTCGGTGGGGCGATCGAGACCGGTCGCGAGGTCGGCTCGCTCGACGAGCTTTCCGACCGCGCGCTCAAGCTCCTCGACGTCACCCCGCGCCAGCTCCTCGCGATCGCCGGCGACCGGCTCCCCGACCGCTACGCGCGCGGCCTGCGCCGCTACCGCTACGGGCCCGGGGTGTTCAAGCTCGACTGGGCGCTCGACGGCCCGATCCCCTGGCGGGCCCCCGAGGTCGCCCGCGCCGGGACCGTCCACCTCGGCGGCACGCTCGAGGAGATCGTCGCCTCCGAGGAGGCCGCGGTGCGGGCGGCGCACGCCGAGCGCCCGTTCGTCCTCCTCGTCCAGGCGAGCCTGTTCGACCCGACGCGGGTGCCCGCGGGCAAGCACAGCGCCTGGGCGTACTGCCACGTCCCGAACGGATCCGAGCGCGACATGACCGAGGCGATCGAGGCGCAGGTCGAGCGCTTCGCCCCCGGCTTTCGCGACCTGATCGCCGCCCGCTCGGCGATCGGTCCGGCTGGATTCGAGAAGCGCAACCCGAACTACGTCGGCGGCGACATCGTCGGCGGGATTCAGGACCTCCGCCAGCTCTTCACCCGGCCGCTGGTCAGGCCGGTGCCGTATTCGACCCCGCTCGACCGCGTCTACCTGTGCTCCGCCTCGACCCCGCCGGGCGGTGGCGTCCACGGGATGTCGGGGTACTGGGCGGCGCGCACCGCGCTTCGCCGCGGGTAGCCGGCCCGGCGCGGCTTCAGGCGCTCGCCTCGACCCAGCCCGGGTGCGGCCACGATCGCTGCTCGGCGAGATCGATCGCGGGCAGGACCTCGACCCGGGCGCGGCCGAGTTGCTCGATCGAGTCGCGGTTCGAGCGCTCGAGCGTTCCCGGCCGCGCCGGCCACGGCGTCAGCACGACCGCCCGGACCTCGAGCCCGGCGCGCCGCACCGCCTCGATCGTCAGCAGGGTGTGGTTGATCGTGCCGAGCCCGGGGCTGGAAGCGATCAGCACCGGCAGCGCGAGGTCGCGAGCGAGGTCGCGGACGAGGTAGTCGAGCGTCAGCGGGACGAGGAAGCCCCCGACCCCCTCGCAGACGAGGACGTCCGCCGCGGCGGCGGCCCGGGCGGCCCGGTCGCGGATCCGCTCGGGGTCGATCCGCTCGCCGGCGAGCTCCGCACCGAGGTGCGGCGAGACCGCGGGTCGGTAGCGGTAGGGGGCGATCTCGTCGTCGCGCTGCACCGATCCTGCGGCTCGGCGGAGCAGCGCGTGGTCGGGCTCGCCCCCGGCGGCGGCGACCTCGTCGAGGCCGCTTAGCGCCGGCTTGAAGCCCGCGACCCGCTCGCCGCGGCGCGCGTGCGCGTGCGCGGTCACCGCGGCGACGACGGTCTTTCCGACTTCGGTCCCGGTGCCGGTGACGAAGTAGCCGCGTCGCGGGGCGCCCTCCACGGGAGGCGAAGATAGTCTGCCCGCCGGGCGGCGGCGAGCCTACGTGCGGTCCCGCCTACGCGGCGCGGCGCAGCTCGCCGACGGCGGCGCCTCCGCCGGCTCCGACGATCCCCAGCTCGCGCGCGGCGGCAGCGATCACCCCGGCGGCGGCGTGAAGCTCGTCGGCGCGGTGGTTGGCCATCACGCTGAGGCGGAGCCGCGAGCTGCCGTCGGGGACCGTCGGCGGGCGGATCGCCTGGGCGAAGACGCCGCCCTCGAGCGCGCGCTCGCAGAGGCTGACCGCCAAGCGCGCGTCGCCGGCGATCACCGGCACGATCTGGGTTCGCGACCGGCCGGTGTCGAGGCCGTGGCCGGTGAGGACCTCGCGGAGCGTCGCCGCGTTTCGCTGCAGGTGCTCGACGACCCCGGGCTGGGACTCGATCAGGGCCAGCGACGCCAGCGCGGCGCCGACCGCGGGCGGCGGCGGGGCGGTCGAGAAGATGAACGGCCGGGCGGCGTTGATCAGCAGGTCGATGAGGTCCTCGCGCGCGCAGGCGTAGGCGCCGTAGCTTCCGAGGGCCTTGCCGAGCGTGCCGACGATCACGTCGACCTCGCCGCCGAGCCCCGCGGCGGCGACGGCCCCGCGCCCGCCGGGCCCGATCGCACCGGTGCCGTGGGCCTCGTCGACGCAGAGCAGGCAGCGGTGCCGCCGGGCGAGCTCGACCAGCTGCGGCAGCGGGGCGACGTCGCCGTCCATCGAGAAGACGCCGTCGGTGACGATCAGCGCCGCCCGCTCACCCGCCTGCGCGAGGCCCCAGGCGAGGTGGTCCGGATCGGCGTGGCGGTAGACGAAGGTCTCCGCGCGCGAGAGCCGGCAACCATCGATGATGCTCGCGTGGTTGAGCTCGTCGGAGAAGACGACCTCGCCGCGCCCGGCGAGGGCGCCGATCAGGCCGACGTTGGCGAGGTAGCCGGAGCCGAACAGCAGCGCCGCCTCGGTGCGCTTGAAGCCGGCCAGCCGGCGCTCGAGCTTCTCGTGCAGGATCATGTTCCCGGAGACCAGCCGCGACGCTCCGGCTCCGGCTCCGTAGCGCTCCGCCGCCTCGGCCGCCGCCTGCCGCACCCGCGGATGGTCGGCGAGGCCGAGGTAGTTGTTCGAGCACAGCAGCAGCACCTCGGACCCGTCGAGGACCACCCTCGGCCCCTGCGGCCCGTCGACCGATCGCAGCTTGCGGTGAAGCCCTGCGGCGCGGATCTGCTCGAGGCGGTCGGCTGCGTCGGTCATCGTCGGCGTCCCTGCGAGCCCTGCCTAGTCGCCCCAGCCGGCCGGCGCGGTGGTCGCCGGCTCCGGGTAGGGGGGCGGCTTCGCCTTCTTCCTCACCACCCGCAGCTGGGTCGAGGGATCCCAGAAGTTGGCCTCGGCCTGGCTGTCGATCAGCTCGTCGACCGGGGTTCGGGGGGTCGACCCCTCGAGCCAACCGGAGCGGTTGTCGGGCCGCGGGTTGGCGCCATTGTCCGGCTGGCGGGAGACGTTCAGACCGAGGTCCTCGAACATCGCCCGGTCGTCGGCGGGCTCGGCGCCGAGCGTGGTCAGGAAGTTCCCCATCATCACCCCGTTGAGGCCGGCCCTGACCGCCAACGGCTGCAGCTCGTCGAGGTTCTCGACCCGCCCGCCGCAGAGCCGGAACAGCGCGTCGGGGAGGATCAGCCGGAAGATCGCCACCCACTTGACGACCTCCCACGGGTCCATCAGCTCGCGGTCGCCGAACTTCGTCCCGGGGCGCGGGTTGAGGAGGTTGATCGGCACCGAGGTCGGATCGATCGCGGCGAGCTCGAACGCCATCTCGACCCGCTGGCGCGGCGATTCGCCGAGGTTGAGGATCCCGCCGACGCAGCTCTCGAGCCCGGCGTCCCTGACCGCGTCGATCGTCCGCAGCCGGCCCTCGTAGCGGACCGTCGTCGAGACCTCGTCGTAGTAGGAGCGCGCGGTTTCGACGTTGTGGTGGACGCGCTGGATCCCCGCGTCGGCGAGCTTGCGCGCGCGCTCGGCGCTGATGTGGCCGACCGACGCGCAGCGCTTGAGGTTGGTGTGCTCGGCGACGAGCCGAGCGCCGGCGAGGATCTTGTCGAAGTCGCGCCGCGAGAGGCCCTGCCCCTGGGTGACCATGCAGAACCGGTGCGCGCCCGCCGCCTCGGCCGCCTTCGCGTGCTCGAGGATCTGCTCCGGCTCCATCATCGCGTGCATCGGGGTGTCGGCCTCGGCGTGGCGCGACTGGGCGCAGAACCCGCAGTCCTCGGCGCAGCCGCCCGATTTCGCGTTGACCAGCGAGCACATGTCGGTCGAGTCGCCGAAGCGCTCGGTGCGGACCTGCCAGGCGCGCTCGACCAGGTCGGCGATCTGGTCGCGATCGGTTATCTCAGCGAGCTCGAGCGCCTCGTCGAAGCTGATCAGCGGCGGCATGGCACCCCTTCCGGTTGTGGATCCACACCAAGGCTATGAACGCGCTCGGACGGCTTTCGAGCGCCCTCGACGTCAGTAGATGCCGGCGATCCCGATCACCGTCCCGTCCTCGGTCGCGACGTCGACCCGGTCCGGGACGAAGTCGGAGGTGAGGGCGAGGTGCTCGCCGTCGCGGATCGCCTCGCGGACGGTGCATCCGCGCGCTTCGGCGGCAGCGCTGGCCGCGGGAAGCGCCTGCCCGACGATCGTCTCCGGGTCGAAGGACTCCCGGGGCGGATCGGTGCACCGCACCGTCGCCGTCGCGCCGTTCCCGTCGCCCTCGCCGCCGCCGCAACCGCCGATCGAGAGCGCCAGCAGCGCGACGATCGTGCTCGCGACGGCGAACGTCGACGCTCCCCTCGACCGGATCATCCTCACTCGTAATACGCGCAACCGCGGCGCTCGTCACGCGGCCGGATGACGCGCGCGAAGCGGCGCCCCGCCTTGGCCCCAAAGAGGCGGATCTTGTGGCTCTGGGATACAAGATCCGCCTCACGTCGGTCGCGGTCGGCCCGCCGGCGGAGGGTCCGGGCGTATGCTGCGCTCGAAGCTGTCGAGAGGAGGGTGAGGTGCGCGACTGGATTCGCGAGCGGCTGACCTACGCGAACGTGATCGCGACGCTTGCGGTGCTCGCGGTCGTCGGCGGCGGGACCGCGTGGGCGCTTCAGGCGAACAGCGTTCGCTCGCGGCACATCAAGGACAACGCGGTCAAGTTCCGGGACCTCCAGGGGGTGAAGGCGTGGAACAAGCGGGTCCCCGTGACCGGCTCGGATCCCGACGCGGGGACCGCGCGTGCGGAGGCGAAGCCGGTCGTCCTCGCGCGCCGGGGCCCGATCACGATCTACGGCAAGTGCTTCCGGGCGGAGAACATCGACTCGGTCAACGCGATCACCTTCGCGCGAACGCGGGTGAACGGCGCGGTCTACCGCCACGACGGCGGCGCGATCCGGCGCTTGAACAGGACCACCCCGGAGCAGGATCGCAACATCCCCGGCAACGCGAGCGCGCTCAGCGACCAGCTCCGCTTCTGGGACCCGGCGTTCGATCGGACGACGATCCTGACCGCGAACCACAAGCTCGCGCTGAACGTGGTCTCGCATCCGACGGCCAAGAACGGGACACCGGCGATCGGCAACGCGCCGCTCGGCTCCGGTGATCGGTGCTCGTTCGCCGGCTTCGTGATCGGCTGAGACGAAGCTCATCCGGCCGAGGCGGATCTTGTAGCGCAGCGATACAAGATCCGCCTCACCGGTTCGCTACGGCGCGTCCGGCACGTTGTCGAGCGATTCCCAGAGGTAGAGGCAGGCGAGGGTGCGGTGGGGCCGCCAGGGCTCGGCGATCCGCTCGAGCTCGGCCGGGGCGGGGAGGGCGTCGAGGCCGTAGGCGCGCTCGACGGCGCGGCGGATGCCGAGGTCGCCGGTCGCGAGCACGTCGGGGCGGCCGAGGTGGAAGATCAGGAACATGTGCGCGCTCCAGACGCCGAAGCCGCGGATCGCCGAGATCTCGGCGATCACCTGTTCGTCGCCGAGCTCGTCGAGGCGGTCGAGCTCGAGCTCGCCGGATTCGACGTGGGCGGCGAGGTCGCGTACGTACTCCACCTTGCGGCCGGAGAGGCCGGCGGCTCGGAGCGCGTCGGCGTCGATCGCCAGCAGCTCGGCCGGGGCCGGCGTGCTGCCGCCGAACAGCTCGAGCACGCGAGCGTAGATCGTCGCCGCGGCCTTGGTCGAGAGCTGCTGTCCGATGACGCTGCGAAGCAACGCACCATAGGCGTCCCCCCGCGGCCGTCCGCGCCGGCGCGCCTCGACCGAAAGCTCGCCGATCTCGGCGACCAGCCGCCCGAGCACCGGGTCGGCCGCGGCGAGAGCCTCGTGCGGCGCGACGCGCCTGGCGCCCGCGCTCACCGGCCCGTCCAGCGCGGCTTGCGCTTCTCGGCGAAGGCGCGGATTCCCTCGCGGAAGTCCTCGGAGGCGAAGCACGAGCGCCGCAGCTCGACCAGCTCATGCTCGTCCTCGGGGCTGAGCCGGGAGCGGCGGGCGAGGGCGTCGATCGCGCGCTTGTTCCCGGTCATCGCCAGCGGCGCGTTGGCGGCGATCTCCGCCGCGACGGCGAGCGCCGCCGCCTCGAGCTCGGCGTCAGGGACGACCTCGCTGACGAGGCCGATCCGCTCGGCGCGCTCGGCGGTCAGGGTGCGGCCGGTGAGGAAGAGCTCCCGGGTGCGCGCGATCCCGATCACGTCGACGAACCGCTCGAGGCCGGTGTGGCCGTAGATCAGACCGAGCTTCGCCGGCGGCATGCCGAGCTTCGCCCCGGCGGCGCAGACGCGGAGGTCGCAGCGGACGGCGAGCTCGAGCCCGCCGCCGAGGCAATGGCCGTTGATCGCCGCGACGACGGGGTAGCGATGCGCGCTCACCGCCTCCATCGCCGCCTGGAACGGATGCGCGACCAGCGCCTCGGCGTCCTCGGCGAACGACGCCTCGGGGATCCCGCCGATGTCGTAGCCGGCCGAGAAGGTATCGCCGGCGCCGGTGATGACCACGCAGCGGATCTCGATCCCGCGGTCGAGCTCCGGCAAGGTGGTCGCGATCGCGTCGAGGACCTCGTGGTCGAGGGCGTTTCGCTTCTCGGGGTTGGTCAGCGTCAGCCGGGCGACGGCCTCGGCGGGCTCGTCGAGGTGGAGCTTGCCGCCAGCGCGCGCCTCAGCCACGAACGCGCACTACTCGAGGACAACCAGGACGTCGCCCTCCTGAACGGACTGGCCCTCCTCGCAGCGGATTTCCTTCACCGTGCCGATGTCCTCGGACTCGACCGGCATCTCCATCTTCATCGACTCGAGGATTACGACCGTGTCGCCGTCGTCGACCTCGTCGCCGACCGCGACCTCGATCTTCCAGACCGTTCCGGTGATGTGGGCTTCGATCTCGGCCACGTGGCGCGCCAGAATACCCGGCTCATGAGCGCGGAGGCAGGACAAGGGAGATCTGATACCAGGGCGAAGCGCGATCCAGGTGTGGATCCGGAAGAGCAGCCTCGGCCGCAGCCGGGCGATCCCACCGCGTCGCAATCGTCGGCCATCGGGACGTCCGGGCCGGTCGTGGTCGTCGCCGCGCGCAACGAGGCGGACCGCATCGGGGCGACCGTCGCGACGCTCGCCGCGGCGCTTCCGGGCGCCGAGATCGTCGTCGCCGACGACGCGTCGACGGACCAGACGGCCGAGGTCGCGCGCGCCCACGGCGCCCGCGTCGTCAGCGCCGACCGCTCCCGGGGCAAGGGAGCGAACGCCTCCGCGGCGGTCGAGACGGTGATCCACCGTACCGCCGAGCCGGCGCCGCCGACGTTCCTGCTCTGCGACGGCGATCTCGGCGAATCGGCCGGTGAGCTCGAGGCCCTCGTCGGCGTCGTCGACTCCGGCGAGGCCGACCTCGCGATCGCCGCGTTCGCGACCCGCGTCGGCGGCGGCTTCGGGGTCGCGCTCGGCTTCGCCCGCTGGGCGATCGAGCGCCGCTGCGGCTACCGGGCCGGCGCCCCGATCTCCGGCCAGCGGGCGATGACCGCGGAGGTGCTCCGCCGGACCTATCCGTTCGCCCCCGGCTACGGGATGGAGATCGGGATCACCGTCGACGCCGTCCGCGGCGGCTTCACCGTCCGCGAGGTCGAGCTCGACCTCGCCCACCGCGCCACCGGTCGCACCCTCGGCGGCTTCCTCCATCGGGCCCGCCAGCTCCGCGACTTCGTGCGGGTCTGGTGGTCGCGGCGCTAGCCCGCCGACCGTCGACTTACTTGCCCTGAGCGTCGATAAGTCGACGCGCGCTCACTCGCGGCAGGCGATAGCCTGGCCGCGCTCTTGATCCTCGCGATCGACCAGGGGACGACCGGGACGACCTGCCTCGTCTTCGACCGTCACGGCCGGATTCGCGGCCGCGCCTACAGCGAGTTCGCCCAGCACTTCCCGCAGCCGGGGTGGGTCGAGCACGACGCGAGCGAGATCTGGGAGGTCACCCGGCGGGTCGCCGCGCAGGCGCTCGCCGACGCACGCGCCGATTCCGGGAGCCTCGACGCGGTCGGGATCACCAACCAGCGCGAGACCGTCGTCGCCTGGGACCCGGCGAGCGGGGAGCCGGTTCACAACGCGCTCGTCTGGCAGGACCGGCGGACGGCGGAGCGCTGCGACGAGCTGCGCGAGGCCGGCCACGAGGCCCTGGTCCGCGAGCGGACCGGGCTCGTGATCGACCCCTACTTCTCGGCGACGAAGATCGAGTGGCTGCTGCGGAACGTCGACGCGGCCGGCGCCGCCGTCTTCGGGACGATCGACTCGTGGCTCGCGTTCAAGCTCACCGGCCGCCACGCCACCGACCTCACGAACGCGTCGCGGACGATGCTGTTCGACATCCATCGCCGCCGCTGGGACCCCGACCTCTGCGAGCTGCTGGGGGTCGACCCGGGCTCGCTGCCCGAGCCGCTGCCTTCCGCCCACGTCTACGGGACGACGTCCGAGTGGGGTGGCGAGGTGCCGGTCGCCGGGATCGCCGGCGACCAGCAGGCGGCGCTGTTCGGGCAGGCGTGCGACGCACCCGGGCGGGCGAAGAGCACCTACGGCACCGGCAGCTTCGTCCTCCTCAACACCGGCACCGAGGCGCGCGATCCGGGACCCGGCCTGCTGGCGACGATCGCCTGGGGGATCGGCGACGAGGTCGACTACGCGCTCGAGGCATCGGTGTTCGTCACCGGCGCCGCGGTGCAGTGGCTTCGCGACGGGCTCGGGATCGTCGCCGCGGCGGCGGAGACCGAGCGCCTCGCCGGTTCCCTGGCGAGTAACGACGACGTCTACTTCGTCCCCGCCCTGACCGGGCTCGGATCGCCCCACTGGGACCCCTACGCACGCGGGACGATCGTCGGCATCACCCGCGGCACCGGGCGCGCGCATCTCGCGCGGGCGGCGCTCGAGGCGATCGCCTACCAGACCGTCGACGCGGTCCGCGCCCAGGAGGAGGCCTCGGGCGAGCGGCTCGCGGACCTGCGGGCCGACGGCGGCGCGGTCGCCAACCGCTGGCTGATGCAGTTCCAGGCCGACGTCCTCGGGGCGCCCGTCGTCGTCCCCGAGATCGCCGAGACGACGGCGCTCGGCGCCGCCTACCTGGCCGGGATCGGGTCCGGGTTCTGGGGCCGCGACCAGGTGGCCGAGATGTGGCGCGAGGCGGCCCGCTACGAGCCGCGAATCGCCGCCTCCGAGCGCGAGCGGCTGCTCGCCCGCTGGCGTCAGGCGGTCGAACGGGCGAAGGGCTGGGCTCGGGCCGACGGGGCCGCCGGCGGGGCGTAACCCGTGCCGCGATCGCGGGTAGTGGGAACGTGCGGAGCCGCCGCGCGGCGGCTCCGGGACTGATGCCCGAGATCAAGCCACAGGTCTATAAGGATCCCCGTCCGGCGGAGTACTTCGACCGCTTCCACGACTGGGCCCGCAGCCACGGCGCCGGGTGGACCTACGACGCGGCGCGGATGCTCGTCACCCCGCTCTGCCTGCTCGTCTACCGCTGCCGGGCGATCGGGACCGAGAACGTCCCCGCCTCGGGGCCGGTGATCTTCGCCCCGAACCACTTCTCGAACCTCGACCACTTCTTCGCCGGCGTCTTCCTGCGGCGGAAGGTCCGGTTCATGGCGAAGTCGCAGCTGTTCGGGCGCAGCCGGGTCCTCACCTACATCTTCCGCGTCGGCGGCGCGTTCCCGGTTCGCCGCGGGCACGGCGACAACGAGGCGTTCAAGACCTCGCACGCGATCCTCGCGCGCGGCGACACGATGCTGATCTACGCCGAGGGTGGCCGCTCGCGCACCGGCAAGCTCGGCAAGCCGCGCCCCGGCGTCGGGAGGGTCGCGCTCGAGTCGGGGGCGCCGGTGGTGCCGGTCGCGATCCACGGCTCGCTCGGGGTCCGCGGCTGGCGCCGGCTCAAGTTCCCGAAGATCACGGTCCAGTACGGGGAGCCGCTCGCCTTCGACGTCGTCGAGCGACCGAGCCGCGAGCAGCAGCAGGAGGCCGCGGAGCGGATCTTCGGCCGGGTCCGCGAGATGTACGCCGAGCTCGACGCGAGGGGGCGGGCTGACGTGATCAGGTCGCGGCGCGCGTCCGGCGCGGGCCGCCCCGGTGACGAGGACTCGGCCCAGGTGGGCTCGACGGAGCGCGCCGCGTAGGGCTACTCGTAGCGCTCGTCGAGCGAGTCCCAGAAGTCGGGGTCGTGGCCGGGGATGATCACCGCCTGCGGGTAGCGGCGGTGGAACTGGCGCAGGGCCTGCAGCGAGCGGCGGTAGGTGTGGGGATCCTCGGCGCGCGGCGGGAGCGGCGCCGAGCCGAGCTGGCCGTGGGTGTAGATCGCGTCACCCGCGATCACCAGGTCGCGGTCGCGAAGCCGGCAGAGCACCGCCTGGTGTCCGAGCGTGTGCCCGGGCAGCGAGACCAGCCGGATGCTGCCGTCACCGAGGAGGTCGAAGGTGCGGCCGAAGCTCGAGTACGAGGTGACGTTCGGGCCGTCGTAGCTCACCGTCCGGTAGTCGAACGCGTAGTCGTAGTGGGCCGGCCGGTAGCCGTGGAGCAGCGGGCGGCTTACCGTCGTAGCCGCGCGCCATTCGGCCTCGGTGACGACGAACGCGGCGTCGCCGAGCTCCGACATCCCCGACGCGTGATCGACGTGGAGGTGGGTCATCACCACCGTCCGGACCGCGCGGGGGTCGAGGTTGCGGCGGCGAAGCTGGGCCGGGAGGTCCTCACCGGGTTCGAGCTTCGGCTTCGCGTACCAGGTCGCGATCCGGCCGAGGTTCGCCGCCGGCTTCGCGGTCACCGACGGATGCAGCCCGGTGTCGACGACCACCTGCCCGGCGTCGGGATGGCGGATCAGGAACGCCTGGCAGGGAACCCGCACCCAGCGCGAGCGTCCGAGGCCGACTCCGATCCCGCGCAGGCCGGCGAAGCTGCCGCCGGTGCTCTCGAGCGCCCCGCGTGGGAACGAGACCTCGCCGACCTTGAGCGGCTCGACCGCGACGGTCGTGCCCGCGGCGCCGCCGCCGCGAAGCGGGTCGGTCAGCGGGCGGGGCTCGACATGGACCTTCACGGTGGCGGAGCGTAGCGGCGCCGATCGCCGGGGCCGCCCGGAGCCGGAGACGCCGGGCGTCGCCTTGCCGGGCCGGGCGCCGCGCTCGGATAGATTGCCGACGACCAGTGGGGAGCCGTCAGTCACGCATCTTCGCGCCGGGCCTCCTCGACGGCCAGGTCTGCATCGTCTCCGGTGCCGGCACCGGCCTCGGGCGCGCCACCGCGGTCGAGCTCGCGCGACTCGGCGCGAGCGTGATCGGCTGCGGCCGCCGGCCCGAGCCGCTGGCCGAGATGGTCGCCGACGTCCGCGAGCTCGGGGGTCACGCCGAGGCCGAGGCGATGGACATCCGCGACGACGAGGCCGTCGAGCGGCTGATCGACGGCGCGCTCGAGCGCCGCGGCCGCATCGACCTGCTCGTCAACAACGCCGGCGGCCAGTTCTTGAGCCCGGCGGAGGCGATCTCGCCGAAGGGCTTTCGGACCGTGATCGAGCTCAACGTCGTCGGCACCTGGCTGATGACCCACGCCGCGGCTACGAAGGCGTTCATCCCCCAGCGGTCGGGAAAGGTCGTCAGCGTCACGATCTCCCCCCACAACGGGATGCCGGGCATGGTTCACTCCGGAGCCGCGAGGGCCGCGGTCGAGAACATGACCCGGACCCTCTCGATCGAGTGGTCGCGGTTCAACGTCAAGCTGTGCGCGATCGCCGCCGGCCAGTTCGACACCGAGGTCGTGCGGACGAAGTACCCAAAGCCGGTGGTCGAGAGCATCCACCGGACGATCCCGCTCGGGCGGCTCGGCAAGCCCGACGAGATCGCGTGGCTCGTCGCCTATCTCGCTTCGCCGGCCGGGGACTTCGTCTCCGGCGCGGTGCTGACGGTCGACGGCGGGCGCGACAACTGGTTCGGGCCCTGGCCGCCGCCCGGGATCGCCGACGAGGCGGGCGGCCCGCTCGCCGAGGAGCGCCGCCGGGAGGACTGACCCGGCGGCGCTCGCCCGGCGCGGGGGCGGAGAGGGAGGGCCTACGCCTCCTCGGCCGAGAGCGCGTACTCGCCCGTCGGCATCGGCTCGGCCGCCGGCTCGGCGTCGGCGGCCGGGTCGGGCTCGGGCCGCAGCACGGTGACCGCGAGCGCGAGCGCGGCGAGGACGAGCCCGGCGCTGATCACAAACGCGAGCTGGTAGCCGTCGGTGAGCGCGA
>DATHVI010000202.1:0-4434 GCA_035461385.1 Solirubrobacterales bacterium | reverse complement strand
CGTCGGCGGAGCGATCGCCGCCGCGGCGCGGCGCGCCGGCCTCGACGTCGCGCTCGCCGGACGCGACGACGCGCTCGACGCCGCCGGCCGCGCCGAGGCGGCACTGCTCTGCGTCCCCGACGCGGCGATCGGCGACGCCGCCGAGGCGATCGCGGCCGCGGTGCCGCCGCTGCGGTTCGTCGGCCACACCAGCGGCGCGACCGGGCTCGAGCGGCTCGAGCCGGCCCGCCGGCGCGGCGCGGCGACGTTCTCACTCCATCCCCTGCAGACGATCCCCGGGCCCGAGGCCGAGCTCGCCGGCGCGCCGTGCGCGGTCGCCGGATCGGACCCGGGCGCCGAGCGGCTCGCCGCCGCGCTCGCCCGGCGGCTCGGGATGGAGCCGTTCGGGGTTCCCGAGGAGCACCGCGCCGCCTACCACGCCGCCGCGTCGATCGCGTCGAACTTCCTCGTCGCGCTCCAGGAGTCGGCCGCCGGCCTCCTCGATCGCGCCGGGATCGAGGACGCCCGCGAGCTGCTCTCGCCGCTCGTGCTGCGGACCGCGGCGAACTGGGCCGAGCACGGCGGCGAGGCGCTGACCGGGCCGATCGCGCGCGGCGACGAGGCGACCGTCGCCAACCACCTTGAGGCAATCGACCGGGTCGCACCGGAGCTTCGGGAGCTCTACGAGACCCTCTCCGAGCGGACCCGCGAGCTCGCTCGCGGGTCCGAGAGGACGCGGTCGTGAACGTCGCCCGGACGAAGCGCGAGCTCCGCGCGGCGCTCGAGCCGGCGCGCCGCGCGGGACGCACGATCGGCCTCGTGCCGACGATGGGCGCGTTCCACGACGGTCACCTGTCGCTGATCCGGGCGGCCCGCGAGCGCTGCGACGTCGTCGTCGTCAGCCTGTTCGTAAACCCGACCCAGTTCGGTCCGGGCGAGGACCTCGACGCCTACCCGCGCGACGAGGCCCGCGACGTCGCGCTCGCCGAGGCCGAGCGCGTCGATGTCGTCTACGCGCCGACCGCCGACGAGGTCTACCCGGAGGGGTTCGCGACCGTGGTCGAGGTCGTCGGCTGCCTGACCGAGGTGCTCGAGGCCGACCCCGAGCGCCGCGGGCGCGAGCATTTCCGCGGCGTCACCACGGTGGTCGCGAAGCTGCTCGGCTCGGTCGGCCCCGACGTCGCGTTCTTCGGCCAGAAGGACGCCCAGCAGGCGCTCGTCGTCCGGCGGATGGTCCGCGACCTCGACATCCCGGTCGAGGTCGCGGTGCTGCCGACCGTTCGCGAGTCCGACGGGCTCGCGATGAGCTCACGAAACGCCTACCTCGACCCCGCCGAGCGCGCGCGCGCCGCGGCGCTCAGTCGCGCGCTTCGCGCCGCCGAGGCAGCCGCGGCGGGCGGCGAGCGATCGACGGGCGCCGCGCTCGCCGCCGCGCGAGCGGAGCTCGAGGCGGCGGGGATCGAGCCCGAGTACCTCGAGGCTCGCGACGCCGCCGACCTCGCCCCCGCCGAGAGCTTCAACGGGCGCCCGGTGCTGGTCGCCGTCGCCGCCCGGGTCGGACGCGCCCGGCTGATCGACAACGTCGTGATCGGCGAGCAGCCGGGCGAAACGGACCAGCAGGAGATGACTTGATGAGCACTGGACGCCAACCGGCTGGCGAGGCGCCTCGGCGCCCGACCACGCTGCCGCAGCTCGCCGGGATGAAGCTCGCCGCCGAGCCGATCGTGATGGTGACCGCCTACGACTTCCCGTCGGCGCAGGTCGCAGAGGAGGCCGGTGTCGACATCGTCCTCGTCGGCGACTCGGCGGCGATGACGGTGCTCGGCTACGAGTCGACCGTCCCGGTCGGGATGGACGAGATGGTGATGCTGGCGCGGGCGGTGCGGCGCGGCCTGCGGACGCCGCTGCTGGTCGGCGACATGCCGTTCGGCTCCTACGAGGGCTCGAACGAGCACGCGGTCGCCAATGCGCAGCGGTTCGTCAAGGAGGCCGGCTGCGACGCGGTCAAGCTCGAGCGGGGAGGCGCCTCGGTCGAGCGGGCGCGGGCGATCATCCGCGCCGGGATCCCGGTGATCGGACACGTCGGCCTGACCCCTCAGACCGCGGGTGCGCTCGGCGGCCACAAGGCGCAGGGAAAGACTGCCGGCAGGGCGTCGGAGATCGCCACCGACGCGCTCGCGCTCCAGGCCGCCGGCTGCTTCGCGATCGTCTTCGAGGCGATCCCCGCCGAGGTGACGAAGGCGCTGATGGAGCGGATGACCGTCCCGGTGATCGGCATCGGCGCCGGGCCGGACACCGACGGGCAGGTGCTCGTCTTCCACGACCTGCTGGGGATCTTCGGCGGCGACGCGGCACGGTTCGTGAAGCGCTACGCGGACGTCCGCGAGCAGATGGTGAGCGGCGTCCGCGCCTACGCCGACGAGGTCCGCTCGCGCGCGTATCCGGGGCCGGAGCACGCGTACTCCGTCGATCCGGACGAGCTCGAGGCCTTCCGCCGCTATCTCGCCCAGGAGACGCTCGCCGGCTCCGACTGGGACTGGTCGGCGACCGAGATCTGAAACGACGCACGGCACCCGCGCGGCCGCCGCCCGTCGATCCGCTGGCGCAATGCCTCACGGGGTGAGATACTGCGGGCGTGGCACGGCGCAGCAGACCGAGGCGGGGCCGAGGGGGCAAGGTCGAGCTCCTGTCGTCGGTTCCCCTGTTCTCGGCCTGCACGAAGCGCGAGCTCAGCCGGATCGCCGCCCTCTGCGACAAGATCGAGGTCCCGGAGGGCAGGGTCCTCACCCGGGAGGGGGAGGCGGGCTGGGAGTTCTTCGTCATCGTCGATGGGGAGGCGAAGGCGTCGATGCGCGGCCGGCGCGGCGCGACGCTCGGGCCGGGCTCGTTCTTCGGCGAGATGTCGCTGCTCGACCACGGCACCCGCACCGCGACGGTCACCGCGGAGACCGACATGGAGCTGCTGGTGCTGAACGCGCGCGACTTCTCCGGCCTGCTGCTCGAGGCGCCGACCGTCTCCCGGAGGATCCTCGAGGTCCTCGCCCAGCGGCTCCGCGAGGCCGAGCGCGCCCAGCCGCAGCACTAGCCGTAATCACGCACCACGAGGCGCGGTCAAGGTGAAGACGCTCGCTCCGCGGGCGGGTGAGGACGGCGAAGCCCGCCCCGGGGGGCCGTGAGCCCGGCCATGGTGGCGAACGGCAGCATCACCCGGCCGACCCGGCCGGTCGCCGGCTCAGAGCCCGAGGCTGCGGACGCCGTGCTCGTTCCAGCCGAGGTGGTGGGCGACCTCGTGGCGGACGGTCCGCTCGACCTGGGCGCGCAGCCGCTCGGGGTCGTGGCCGAAGTCGCGCTCGAGCGTGTCCTGGTAGATCACGATCCGATCGGGATAGACGTCGCGGGCAACCGTCCCACCCATGTAGTGACCGTAGGCGCGGTGTTCGGCGCCGCGGTCGGAGACGACGACCGGAACCCGCTCGAGCACCTCGAGGAACTCCGGCGGGAGGCCGTCGAGCGCCTCCATCACCAGCTCGTCGAACTCGGTCGGCGGGCGGTCGGGCGGCGGCAGGTTGGCGAGCCGCTCGCTGCGCTCGACCAGGCGCCGGAACTCGGGCTCGGGCATCTCCTTGCCGATCGCGGCGACGGTCACCCAGGCGGTTACGAGCGCGATCGCGACCGCGCCGGCGATCAGCGCCACCAGCTCGCCGAGCCCGCCGAGCGAGGGCGGGTTGAGCAGCAGCAGGACGAGCCCGGCGAGGAACGCGGTCAGCGCCGCGGCGCGGAGCGGAGGGCCGAAGATCTCGCGCATACCACGAGGTTACGGGCTCCGGCCCCACGATCCGCGCCGCCGCGCCATCCGTCACGCAGCCGGCGCCGCTCGCGGCTATGTGGGCAGCCCCATGAGGTCGATGCCCTCCTCGTACATGAGCGAGCCAGGGGTGGTGAGCTTCTCGCCGGTCTCGAGCAGGGTCTTGAGGCCCGAGAGGATCATCGGCCAGCCGCCGTAGAGCTCCTCGTTGGCGCCCTCGCGCAGCTGGTCGTGGGTGACCGTCAGTCGGCACGAGTCGCGAACCGGCTCGATCTCCCACGTCACCCGGGAGGTTCCCTCGCTCTTCACCTCGTCGCTCCAGCGCGCGTTGAAGCTCTGCACGAGCCGCCGCGGCGGATCGACCTCGAGGTTCTCGCCCTCGGAGATCAGGATCCCGCCGTCCGAGGCCGTCGCGCGGTAGGCCGACCCGGGGGCCCAATCGGACTCGATCCCGACTCCGAACGAGTAGACCCGCCGCGTCTCGCTATCGGTGATCGCCTCCCAGAGGCGCTCCGGGGTCGTCTTGATGAAGATCTCGAACACCGCCCTCGTGTCGCCCTCGGCGAGGGTCAGGCCGGCGTCACCCGGGAATCTCTCCATGGTCGTGTCCTCCAATCGTCTCTTGAGCCCGCTGAGCCCGGCGGCCCAGG
>DATHVI010000201.1:0-13684 GCA_035461385.1 Solirubrobacterales bacterium | reverse complement strand
ATCCGGCGGCGTTGCGCCTCCGCAGATGCAGGTAAGGCGCCGTAGGCGCCGCAAGTGGCTCCATGGCCCGTGGCTACGCCGCGGGCACCTCGATGAGCTCCCGCGGCCGGGGTGCGGGGTTGCGACGGCCCTTAGAACGCGCCGCGCAGGTGCTGCCATTCGATCGGCCGACCGGTGGCGTCGACGCGGACGCCGACGACGTCGAAGCGCAGACCTCGGTGCGGAGGGAGGTCGCCGTCGCGGTCGCGCAGCCAGGCGACGGCGAGGCTTCGCAGCTTCGCCTGCTTGCGGCGGCCGACGGCCATCGCCGGGGTTTCGGGGCCTAGCCGCGAGCCCGCACGCCGCGCCTTGACCTCGACGAAGACGAGGTCGGTTCCGTCGAGCGCGACGAGGTCGAGCTCGCCGCGTAGCTCGCTCGTGCGGGCGTTGCGATCGACGATCGTCCACCCGGCGGCCGCGAGGCGCTCGGCGACCCGGCGCTCGACGGCGCGCCCGAGCTCTTGCCTCGCGGCGGTCATCGTCGTGCGACGCTAGCCGCGCCTTGCGCGCGGGTGGGCGCGCAACGGATACGGCTCCGTTACCGAGGCGTCACAACCGGCGTGCCACGGGCCACCGGCGCCGCCCTAGCGTCGCGCCGGTGCTCGGCTCGATCCGCACCTTCACGATCGTCGGCGTCGATGCGCACGAGGTGCGGGTCGAGGCCGACGTCAGCAGCGGCGGGCTGCCGTCGTTCGCGCTCGTCGGCCTCCCCGACGCGGCGGTCCGCGAGTCGCGGGAGCGGGTCCGTGCGGCGATCGCGAACTCGGGCTTCGCGTTCCCGAAGACCCGGATCACGGCGAACCTGGCGCCAGCCGACCTCCGCAAGGCCGGGCCGGGGTTCGACCTCGCGATCGCAGCCGCGGTGCTGGTGGCCTCCGAGCAGCTGCACGCCGCGCGGCTCGAGGGGATCGTCCTTGCCGGCGAGCTCGCGCTCGACGGCTCGATCCGTCCGATCCCGGGCGCCTACGCGATCGCCCAGGCCGCGGCGCAGCGCGGCGCCGAGGCGATCGCCGTCGCCGAGGCAAGCGCCCCGGAGGCGGGGCTGGCCGGCGGCGTCAGGGTGGTTCCGGTCGCCACCCTCGCCGAGCTCGAGGCGCTGGGCACCGACGCCGAGCCCGGTCCGCCCGAGCCGCTGCGGGTCGAGGGCAACGGCTCCGCGCCGAGCCTTCCGGACCTCGCCGACCTGCGCGGACAGGCGTACCTGCGGCGGGTGCTCGAGCTCGCGGCGGCCGGTGGCCACAGCCTCCTGATGACGGGTCCTCCCGGGGCCGGGAAGTCGATGGCCGCGACCCGGCTGCCGTCGCTGCTGCCGCCGCTCGACGACGCCGAGGCCGGCGAGGCGATCCGGATCGCGAGCGCCTGCGGGCGGCCGATCGGGCCGCTGCTCGCCCGCCGCCGCCCCTACCGCGCGCCGCATCACACGATCTCGACCGCCGGGCTCGTCGGGGGCGGGTCGCCGCCGCGCCCGGGCGAGGTCACACTCGCCCACCGGGGCGTCCTCTTCCTCGACGAGCTCGCCGAGTTTCGCCGCGACGCGCTCGAGGCGCTGCGCCAGCCGGTCGAGGAGGGGAGGGTGACGATCGCCCGCGCCAGCCGGGTGCTCGAGTTGCCGTGCCGGTTCCAGCTCGTCGCGGCCGCGAACCCCTGCCCGTGCGGCCGCGGTGAGGGCTCCCCGGACTGCGACTGTCCACCGCAATCGGTGCGCCGCTACTCGGCGAAGCTGAGTGGCGCCCTCGCCGACCGGGTCGACATCCTGATCGCGGTCGGCCAACCCGACGCGAAGGCCCTCTCGGGGCCTGCGGGCGAGCCGTCGGCGAGGGTTCGCGAGCGGGTGATCGAGGCGCGCGGGCGCCAGCGGCGCCGGCTCGGCGCCGGGCGGTCGAACGCCGAGATGACGCCGGCGGAGGCGCGGCGGTGGTGCGCGCCCGATTCGGCGAGCGAGCCGCTGCTCGCCGAGCTCGTCGCCGGTGGCGAGCTCAGCGGGCGCGGTCATCACCGCTCGCTGCGGCTCGCGCGGACGATCGCCGATCTCGCCGGGCGCGAGCGGATCGCCGCCGACGACCTCGCCGAGGCGCTGGCCCTGCGACGCCGCGGGTCGCCGTGAGCGCGGAGCCAGGACAAGGGAGCGGTGATTCCCGGGCGAAGCGCGATCCGGGGCCTGTGAGCGCGGAGCCAGGACAAGGGAGCGGTGATTCCCGGGCGAAGCGCGATCCGGGGCTCGAAAGCGCCCCGGAGGCCTGG
The DNA here is from genome assembly GCA_035461385.1 of Solirubrobacterales bacterium. Taxonomy (GTDB): domain Bacteria; phylum Actinomycetota; class Thermoleophilia; order Solirubrobacterales; family 70-9; genus DATHVI01. Next base: position 11,404 of record DATHVI010000201.1, on the reverse strand, counting down.
TGTGCCCCCCCAGGGGAGCCGGGGTATCCGGCGTGGCTCGCCGACCTCGGAGATCGCGCCCCTCGCGAGCTCCACGGCGTCGGCCTCCGCGCTGCCGTCGACGAGCTCGAGCACGACGCGACGGTGACGATCGTCGGCTCGCGGCGGGCGAGCCCGTACGGGCTGCGGGTCGCTGAGCGGCTCGGCCACGACCTCGCCGCCGCCGGGGCGACGGTGGTCAGCGGAATGGCCTGGGGCATCGACGCCGCCGCGCACCGCGGCGCGCTCGCCGCCGGCGGAACCACGATCGCGGTCCTCGCCGGGGGCGCCGACGTCCCCTATCCGCCCTCGAAGCGCGATCTGTACGCGCGCATCGTCGGCTCGGGAGCGGCGCTGTCCGAGCGCCCGCCCGGCGTCCGCCCCGAGCGCTGGAGCTTCCCCGAGCGCAACCGGATCATGGCCGCCCTGGCGAAGCTCGTGATCGTCGTCGAGGCGGCGGAGCCGTCGGGCTCGCTGGTGACGGCGCGGTTCGCGATCGATCGCCTCGGCCGCGACGTCGGCGCTGTCCCCGGGCAGGTCGGCGTCCGCACCGCCGCGGGCACCAATGGCCTGATCGCAGACGGTGCGCCGGTGATCCGCGGCGCCGAGGACGCGCTCGACCTGCTCGCCGGCGTCGGGGCGGTTGCGGCCGGCCGCCACGGCCCGCCGCTCGACTCCGGCCTCGAGGCGGCGCTCGAGCTCGTCGGCGGCGGTGCCGCGACGGCCGACGCGCTCGCCGCGGCGGGGCTCGATCCGCGCCGCGCCGCGGTCGCGCTCGCACACCTCGAGCTGCTCGGCTACGTGACCGCCGACGCCGCCGGCGCCTACTCGCGGACCTCGCTCGAGCCGCCGGCAAGCCGGGGCGGGAGCGCAGCCGGAGCCGATCCCGGCCGGCTCGCGGGTGATCTACCCTGAGCCCCGATGACCGATCGACGCCCGGTTCCCACCTGTCTTTCGATCGCCGGCTCGGACTCCGGCGGTGGCGCCGGGATCCAGGCCGACCTGAAGGCGTTCGCGCGCTGCGGGGTTCACGGGATGACCGCGATCACCGCGATCACCGCCCAGAACACTCGCGGCGTGGCGATGATCACGCCGGTCCCGCCGGAGATGGTCGTCGCTCAGGTCGACGCGGTCGCCGGCGACCTCGGCGTCGACGCGGTCAAGATCGGCATGCTCGGGGACGCGGCGACGATCGCGGCGGTCGACGAGGCGCTCGACCTCGTCAGCGAGGCGCCGACGGTCGTCGACCCGGTGATGGTGGCCGAGAGTGGGTCGGCGCTGCTCGAGGCCTCCGCCAAGGCTGCGCTGATCGAGCGGATCCTGCCGCGGGCTACGGTGGCGACCCCGAACCTGCCCGAGGCCCGCGAGCTCGCCGGGCTGGGGGAGGGGGCCAGAGCGGAAGAGCTCGGCCGGGCGATCCTCGACCTCGGGCCGGCCGCGGTGGTCGTCACCGGCGGCCACGCCGAGGACGGCGCCGACGTCCTCGTCGACGGCCACGGCGCGACCCGGATCGAGGGCCCGCGCTACCCGGGCGGCGCCTCGCACGGATCCGGCTGCACCCACTCGTCGGCGCTCGCCGCCCTGCTCGCCCGCGGGCACGAGCTTCCCGAGGCGGCGCGGTGGGCGAAGGAGATCGCCGCCGAGGCGGTCGGCAACGGCCTCCGCGCCCTCGGGGCCGGCGCCGCCCCGGTCGACGTGCTCGGCCTCGAGCGGATCGCCGCCCGGCGCGCGACCGAGCCGCTCGCCTGACGGCCGGCTCGACCCAGGCCCGGCGCACGCCGGGCGATCCCCCGGGCGCTGAGGGGCGCGGGACCGCTGGCATAATCCCGACGGTGAAGCTCGTGCGGATGAAGCCCGGCGTCGGCGACGTCATGCTCGCCGAGGGCGACCCCAACGTTTCGGAGGACGAGCAGCGGTTGATCGAGGAGTTCAGGCGCCAGCTCGACCTCGGGATGTGGGCGGCCGTGCCGACCGCCGAACGCGGCCACCGCCAGGCGACGCTCGTCCGCGACTTCGCCGAGGTCCCGCGTGACGCCGAGCGGATCGTCTTCTTCCCGCCGGCCTCGGGAGGCTAGGCGGTGGCTCGCCGGACGCTTCGATGACGTCGGTCGCGGTGGCATCGGCGGTCATCGTCCTCGCGGCGCTCGCGGCGCTCGCGTTCGGGCCCGAGCTCGCCGGCTCGCTGCGCCGGCGCCTGGCCCGCGAGCCTCGGCCCGAGCCGCCGCCTCCCGCCTGGGACCCCGGGCGCGAGCTGCGCGCCGAGCGGCGCGCGCGCGAGCTCCTCGCCGACGTCGTCTCGGAGGAGGAGCTGGCGATGTACGACCAGCTCGGCTTCCTCAGCGTCCCCGGCGACGGGCGCGAGGACTCGGGCTACGCCTACCTGCTCTACCCGCACCGGCCGATCGTCGCCTACGACACGGGAAGCGGCGAGCTCCTGAACGAGTACTGCGTCACCTTCCCCGACCGCTCCGAGCCGGTGACCGGGACCCGGCTTCCCGACGCCGACGACGTGCTCGCGAAGTGGCTCACACTCCACGGTCGCGAGCGCGAGCTGATCGCGGTCGCGAACATGCACGTCCCCGGTCGCCAGGTCGACCCGGACCAGGTGCGCCGTGACCTCGCCCGGCTGCGAGAGTGGCGGGCCGTCCGGCGCGCGCGGGCGGCGGCGTAGGCGACCCGCCGGCGCAGCGACTCCCGACCCCCGGCGGGCGCCGCACTAGACTCACCGTCCCGATGCCGGGCTCGAATGGCACCACGACGACCGCGCTTCCGAGGCCGCGCTCGGCCGCGGTCTTCGACGGGCCCGACCGCGCCGCCGCGCGCGCCTACATGAAGGGGATCGGCTTCGACGACGACGCGCTCAGCCGGCCGACGATCGGGATCGCCAACACCTGGATCGAGGCGATGCCGTGCAACTACCACCTTCGCGGACTCGCCGAGCACATCAAGGAGGGGGTGCGCGCGGCCGGCGGGACGCCGATGGAGTTCAACACGATCGCGATCTCCGACGGGATCACGATGGGCACTGAGGGGATGAAGACTTCGCTCGTCAGCCGTGAGGTGATCGCCGACTCGATCGAGCTCACCGCCCGCGGCTACCAGTTCGACGCGGTCGTCGCCCTGTCGGCATGCGACAAGACGATCCCCGGCTGTGTCATGGCCCTCGCCCGGCTCGACGTGCCCTCGCTGATGCTCTACGGGGGTTCGATCGCCCCCGGCCGCTGGCACGGCAGGGACGTGACGATCCAGGACGTCTTCGAGGCGATCGGCGCCCACGCGGCCGGCGAGATGTCCGACGAGGACCTCTACGAGCTCGAGGGCTGCGCGAGCCCCGGCGCGGGCGCCTGCGGCGGGCAGTTCACCGCGAACACGATGGCGTGCGGTTTCGAGGCGCTCGGGATCTCTCCCGCCGGCTCGGCGATGGTCCCGGCCGAGGACGCGACCAAGGAGGAGGTCGCCGAGCAGATCGGGCGGCTCGTGATCCGGGTGCTCGAGGAGGACCTGCGACCGAGCAAGGTGATCACCCGCTCCTCGCTCGAGAACGCGATCGCCTGCGTCTGCGCCTCCGGCGGCTCGACCAACGGCGTGCTCCACCTGCTCGCGGTCGCCCGCGAGGCCGGAATCGAGCTCGCGATCGACGACTTCGAAGCGATCTCGAAGCGGACACCGCTGCTCGCCGACCTCAAGCCGGGCGGACGCTTCATCGCCACCGACCTGTACGCGTCGGGGGGCGTGCCGCTGGTCCTCAACCGCCTCTCGGAGGCGGGGATCCTCCACCGCGACGCGATCACGGTCAGCGGCCGGACGATCGGTGAGGAGGCGGACGCGGCGGTCGAGACGCCCGGACAGGAGGTGGTTCGTCCACTCTCGGACCCGCTCAAGAGCGAGGGCGGGCTGGCGATCCTGCGCGGGAACCTCGCCCCCGGGGGATCGGTGGTCAAGCTCGCGGGCACCGAGCGGCGCGGCCAGACGGGCCCGGCGCGGGTCTTCGAGTCCGAGGAGGAGTGCTTCCGTGCGGTCAAGGACCAGCGGATCGAGCCCGGCGACATCATCGTGATCCGCAACGAGGGGCCCGCCGGCGGGCCGGGGATGCGCGAGATGCTCCAGGTCACCGCGGCGATCGTCGGCGAGGGGCTCGGCGAGCAGGTCGCGCTGCTCACCGATGGGCGTTTCTCGGGCGCCACGCGCGGGCTAATGGCGGGGCACGTCGCCCCCGAGGCGGTCAAGGGCGGGCCGATCGCCGCCGTCCGCGACGGCGATCAGATCACGATCGACATCGACGCCCGCCGGCTCGAGGTCGACCTCCCCGACGAAGAGCTCGCCCGCCGGATCGACGCCTACCAGCCCCCCGAGCCCCGCTACACGACCGGCGTGATGGCGAAGTACGCGGCGACGGTCTCCTCGGCCTCCGAGGGCGCCATCACGGGCTAGGAACACCTCCGCCGCCTCCTCCGCTCCCGCCTTGAACACCTAGTGCGCGGCTACGCCGCGCACATTCTCAATCTGCTCCCGCGTCCGGGGGCGGCGGGTGAGGGCTCGAGCCGTCGGCACTCGACGGAATCAAGAAATTATCCAGCAGGCGGTTGAAGCGCACCGGGCGCTCGGCCATCGGGACGTGGCCGGTGTCGCCGAAGATCACCGTCTCGGAGTTGCGCAGGCGGGCGCCGTATTCCAGCGCGTCGGCGGGCGGGACGATGCGGTCGTCGCGACCCCAGACGATCAGCGTCGGCACCTCGACCTCCTCGAGCCGGTCGAGGATGTCGTAACCGATCAGCGAGCCGAGCGAGGGCAGGAACCCCGGCCTCCCGGCGCCGTTGTGGAAGTACTCCCAGAGCAGCTCGTAGCGGATCCGCAGCGGATGCCGGAACACCATCCCGAACGCCCACCGCCGAATCTGAGGCCGGCGCAGCCCGCCCTGCTGGAGCTTGAGCACGAGCGGCGAGGCCGCGACGGCGAGCCGGCCCGCCACCTCGGCGGGCTCGCGGCGCATCCGCGCGTGCGAGACCCCGGCGGCTGAGATCAGCACCAGCCGCTCGAACCGATCCGGACGGTGGATCGCCGCCTCGGCGGCGATGAAGCCGCCGAGCGAGTTGCCGACGATGGCACAGTCGCCGACCCCGAGCGCGGCGACGAAGTCGTGGACGAGGCGCCCGTAGCGCTCGACCGAGATCGGCCACGGCGGCATCGGGCTGGCGCCGAAGCCCGGCAGGTCGAGGGCGATCACCCGCCCGCGGCGAGCGAACCGGGGCAGGTTCTCGAGCCAGTTCTGCCAGCAGCCCGAGAGCCCGTGGACGAACACGAGGTCGATCCCCGGGCCGGATCCCAACTCGACGTAGTTGACCCGGGTGACGGGCGCGGCGTCGTCGGCGAAGAACGGCCCGTAGCGCTCCTCGGGCGTCGCGATCTCGGTCGTTTGCAGGTGCTCGCGCCAGTCGACCCGCAGCCACTCGGGGTCCGGGTTCCCGTACGGGTCCGGCCCTTCCGACGGGGTCGGGTCGGGCAGCGGGCCCAGCGGCGAGGCGAACGGCCAAAGCTGGTCGAGCGCATCGGCGAGCGTCGGCCGGCGGAGCCTCGCCCGCTCAGGCGTAGCCCATTCGTTCAAGGATCGGGATCTCGTGAATCTGGGGCGGCTGCAGGTGATCCCAGAGGATCCCACGCGGCCGGTCGTACTCGCGCTCGACCTCAATCGCGGCCCGGGGGGTGGCGATCAAGTCGACTGGGAGGTCGTGGTCGATCACAGGCAGGTTCTCGCGCAGGATTTGGATCGGGTGGACCGTGGTCGCGACGGTCGTGTGATCGTCGATCTTCCCGGCCTCGATCAGGAGGCCGTACTCGATGTCGGAGAACCCGCCGCCCTTGCCGATCCGCGCCCCCTTGAGGTTGACCGCGACCGAGCCGCAGAGCACCATGTCGATCTCCGGCAGCTCCTCGTCGGCGACCACCCGGCCGTGGCGGAGCGCGCCCTTGATCGTCGCCGCCTCGCGGACCTGCTGGGCGGTGAGCTTGCGCGGGTCTAGGAGGCGAAAAGGGTGCTTGTCGCGGAGCCGCGGGACGACCATGACCAGGGTCTTGCCGTGCTCGAGCGCGAGCCTCCGGGCGTGGGTTTGGGGCGAGTCGGGGTTCGCCTTGATCACCCGCGCGCGCTTCCAGGCGCGGTTGGCGGCGAGCCGCTCCGCGGCGAGCTTGGCGCCGGCGAAGTTTGGGATCCGTCCCTCGGCGCCCGGGAACCGGGAGACCCCCTCGCGCTCCATCGCCTTCCACACCGCCCTGCGCACCTGGTCCTTCGATCGCATCAGACGCATGGATAGCATGGCCAGGTGATGAGAGCGCGGCGCCGGAAAGCGGCGGAGACGCCGCGGTTGGCGTGATGGCTTCCGAGCGAACTTCCCTTGCGCACCTGCCGGGGCGCGGCGAGGACCAGGGCGGGGGCGGCGAGTCGCTGCCCGACGTCCGGCCGGCGCAGCGGATGCGGGACCTGCTGCCGGCGGTCGAGCCCGATCGCCGGCTCGACGACTGGGGGCGATCGGAGCGAATCGAGACGGCCTTCGACAAGACCCTGGTCGAGTTCTTCTACCGCTACTGGTTCCGGGCCGAGGTCGCGGGGATCGAGAACGTGCCCGCCGAGGGGGGCGCGCTGCTGGTCTCGAACCACTCCGGAGCGCTGCCGCCGGACGCAGCGATGATCGCCAAGGCGATCCGCGAGGAGCATCCGGCGCCGCGGCCGCTCTACCTCACCGTCGAGCACTTCTTCAAGGGCTACCCGGGCTTCTCGATGCTGCTGCCGAAGCTCGGGGGAGTTCCGGCTCATCCGGCGAACGTCCACCGGCTGCTGTTCGACGAGCGCCGGCTCGTGCTCGTCTTCCCCGAGGGCCGCAAGGGGACCGAGAAGCTCTACAAGGACCGCTACCGGCTGCGCCGGTTCGGCCGCGGCGGCTTCGTCGACGCAGCGATGCGCGCCGAGGCGAAGCTGGTGCCCGTCTGCGTCGTCGGCGCCGAGGAGGCGATGCCGGTGTTCGCCCAGATCGAGGCGCTTCGCAAGCTGACCGGGCTGATCTACTTCCCGATCACCCCGACCTTCCCGTGGCTGGGGCCGCTCGGAATCCTCGGCTACCTGCCGGCGAAGTTCAAGATCCGGTTCCTCGAGCCGATCGACACGGTCGAGCTCGGCGGGCCCGAGGCGCGTCACGACCGAGCGCTGGTGCAGGTGACCGCGCAGGAGATCCGTGCCCGGATTCAGGAGAACCTCGACGACATGCTCGCCCGGAGGCGGTCGGTGTGGCTCGGCTGACCGGCGACCCGGCGGCGGGCGCGGGACCCGAGGGGGGCCTCGAGGCGCTCGGCGCCCCGGTCGATCCGGGCACCCGCCGGGTTCTGATCACGGGCCTCTCCACCTACTGGGGCGGGCGGCTCGCGCAGGCGCTGGAGCGGTTCGACCAGGTCGAGGCGATCATCGGGGTCGACTCCAGCGAGCCGACCCGCGAGCTCGAGCGGACGGAGTTCGTCAAGGTCTCGAACCAGCACTCGCTGATCGAGCGAATCGTCCGCGCGGCCGAGATCGACACCGTCGTCGACACCCGCCTGATCGTCAACTCGGTCCTCGCCTCGCCGCGCGACGTGCACGAGAACAACATCATCGGGACCCTCAACATCCTCGCCGCGTGCACCGGGGCCGACTCGCCGGTGCGCAAGTTCATCTTCAAGAGCTCGGCCCACTGGTACGGCTCGGCGCGGGATGACCCGGCGTTCTTCACCGAGGAGATGCGGCGCTCGCAGCCGCCCGGCACCCTGCTCGAGCGCGACATCGTCGAGGCCGAGGCGGCGGTCGACGACTTCGCGCACAAGAACCGCGACGTCGCGGTGACGGTGATCAGGTTCGCGAACGTGCTCGGGCCCGACGTCGATACCGCGTTCACCCGCCTGTTCGGGCTGCCGGTGGTGCCGATGATGCTCGGGTTCGACCCCAGGCTCCAGTTCATCCACGAGGACGACGTCGTCCACGCGCTCGAGCACGCGGCGTTCCACCTTCTCCCCGGCACCTACAACGCAGCGGCCGACGGTGTGCTCGCTCTCTCGGAGGTGATCGGCCTGCTCGGCAAGCGCCCGGCGCCGGTGCTGCCGCCGTGGGGCGCGGGGGCGCTCGCGGGGCCACTCCGCCGGCTCGGCCTCCGGATTCCCGACGAGATCCTCGGGCTGCTTCGGTTCGGCCGCGGGGTCGACAACCGATTGCTGAAGGCGACCGGGTTCGAGTACGGCTTCACGTCCCGCGAGACGGTGATCAAGTTCGGCGAGCACCTGCGGCTCGATCCGGTGATCCGCGGCCGCGAGGAGGCCTACACCTACGAGCGCGAGGTCGAGGAGTTCCTGCGCTGGAGCCGCCACGTCCGCCGGCGCGAAGGCCGCGACGAGGGCGTCGGCGCCGACCGGGAGGTGCTCGGGATCTGAGCCCGGGGCTGCGCCCGCCGCCCGGCGCCGGCAGGCAGGAAACGCCGCTCCGGGGCTGAACTTGGGCTTGCAGCGGGCGCGATCCTGCCGGGCCGCCCGAGCGCCGCCGTACACTTTTCGAGCATCGTGGGACGCAAGGCACCGATCGCGATCTTCACCTTCGTCGTCGCGCTGCTCGCCGGTGCGATCGCCGCCTACGCCTACGACTCCTCGCGTTCGACCGTGATCGCCGAGGGCGTCAGGGTCGCGGGCGTCGACGTCGGCGGGATGGAGGTCGACGACGCTCGCAGGGCGGTTCGCCGCCAAGTGGTCCGCCCGCTCGACCGACCGGTGACCGTCCGCTACGACGGCGTCAAGTACCGGCTCAGCCCCGAGAAGCTCGAGCTCGACGCCGACATCGACGGGATGCTGGACCGAGCGCTCGATGCAAGCCGCGACGGCAGCCTCCCCGAGCGGGTCTGGCGGTACGCCACCGGAGGCGAGGTCGAGGCGGTGGTGCCGCCGCGGATCAGCTACTCCGAGGAGGCGGTGGACGAGTTCGTCGCCAAGGTGGCGGCGGAGATCGACCGTGAGCCCGTCGACGCCAGCGTCGAGCCCGGCCCCTCGTCGCTGGGGACGGTGAACGGCCGCACCGGCCTCAAGGTCGAGACCGAGGAGCTGCGGGACCAGGTCGACGCGGCGGTCCAGAGCTCCGGCGGCCGGAGGGTCGACGCCCCGGTGGCGAAGGTCAAGGCCGAGGTGACGAAGGAAGACCTCGCGGAGCAGTACCCGACCTACCTCACCGTCGACCGGACGAACTTCAAGCTCCACCTCTGGAAGGACCTCGAGCTCGAGAAGACCTACACGATCGCCGTCGGCAAGGCCGGCTACGACACCCCGGTCGGCGTCTACTCGATCCAGAACAAGGCGGTCAACCCGTCCTGGCACGTTCCCGACAGCGACTGGGCCGGCGAGCTCGCCGGCCAGGTGATCCCGCCCGGCCCCGACAACCCGATCAAGGCGCGGTGGATGGGGATCTACGACGGCGCCGGGATCCACGGCACCGACGACGTCGGCTCGCTCGGCAGCGCCGCCTCGCACGGCTGCCTGCGGATGGCGATCCCCGAGGTCGAGGAGCTGTACGAGGTCGTTGACGTCGGCACACCGATCTACATCGGCGACTGACCGCTCGCGCCGCGCCTCCGGCAGGCGATCGCCCGGTGGCGGCGAACCTTCACGCATGGTGCGCGAAGCCGCTGGTCTCGATCCGAGCCCGGCATGGGAGGGAGCGCTGGACTCGTTCGCGCGCGAGCTCGAGATGCGGGGGATGGCGGCGGGCACGCGTCGCGCCTACGGCGCCGACCTGCGCGAGCTCGGGGGCTGGGCGAGCGCCCGCGGCCGCGACCCGGGCGACCTCACCTACCGCGACCTGCGCGCCTACGCGGCGATGCTCTCGGGCCGGGGGCTGGCGAAGGCGAGCGTCGCGCGCAAGCTGGCCGCCTGCCGCGCCTTCCACGACCACCTGCTGCGCCGCGGCGAGGCGGCGCAGAACCCCGCCGATCTGCTGCCGTCGCCGAAGCGCGACTCTCGCTTGCCGCGCGTCCTCGGCCCCGACGAGGTCGGCCGGCTCCTCGATCGGATCCCGGTGCGGACCCCGCTCGAGGTTCGTGACCGCGCGCTGCTGGAGGTGACGTACTCGTGCGGGCTTCGCGCCGAGGAGATCGTCGGCCTCGACACAGCCGACGTCGACTTCGAGCAGGAGACCGTGCGGACGACGGGCAAGGGAAGCAAGACCCGCATCGTCCCGATCGGCGAGCCCGCCCAGCGTGCGCTTCGCCGCTACCTCGAGACGGCGCGGCCGGCGCTCGCCTCGCGCGACGACGAGCCGGCGCTGTTCCTCTCGGTCCGCGGAAGACGCCTCAGTCAGTCGGACGTGCGCCGCCGGCTCGAGCGCTGGGTTCGCGAGGCAGCCGTCGCCGGCCACGTCTCCCCGCACACGCTGCGCCATTCGTTTGCCACGCACCTGCTCGAAGGCGGCGCCGACCTGCGCTCGATCCAGGAGCTGCTCGGCCATTCGAGTGTCTCGACGACCCAGATCTACACGCGGGTGGAACCCACCCGCCTCCGCCGCGCCTACGCGCGTGCTCACCCACGCGCGTAGGGTAAGGGGCTCACGACCGACCCAGGTATGGAGACGAACGTCAAGGCAGTGGAGCTTCGGGACCTGTGGCGTCGCTACAAGGAGGAGGGCGACGAGCGGGCTCGGGAGCGGCTGGTGGTCGCCTACTCGCCACTGGTCAAGTTCATCGCCGGCCGGCTTGCGTCCGGCCTGCCCTCGCATGTCGACGAGTCGGACCTGATCTCCTACGGCCTGATCGGCCTGATCGGCGCGATCGAGCGCTTCGACCCCGCGAAGGGGATCAAGTTCGAGACCTTCGCCGTCGCCCGGGTGAAGGGGGCGATCATCGACGAGCTGCGCTCGCTCGACTGGGTGCCGCGCTCGGTCCGCGCGCGGGCGCGCGAGGTCGAGCGAGCGCACGTGGCCCTCGAGGGCAAGCTCCAGCGCGCGCCGACCGACGAGGAGATGGCAGTGCAGCTCGGGGTGACGGTCGAGGAGTTCCAGGGGATCCTGCTCGACATCGCCAACTCGTCGGTGCTCGCGCTCGACGACCTCTGGACGTTCGCCGACCCGGAGAGCTCGAGCCAGATCTCCGTCCTCGACACGATCAAGGACCCGGGCGCGATCGACCCCGAGATCGAAGCCCAGAGCTCGGAGCTCAAGGATCGCCTCGCCGACGCGATCGAGGGCCTACCGGAGCGCGAGCGGCTGGTGATCGCGCTCTACTACTACGAGAACCTCACCCTGCGCGAGATCGGCGAGGTCCTCGGGGTCACCGAGTCGCGAGTCTCCCAGCTCCACACCAAGGCCGTCCTCGCACTGCGCTCCCGCTTCCCCCGCCCGTAG
>DATHVI010000200.1:0-41009 GCA_035461385.1 Solirubrobacterales bacterium | reverse complement strand
AGCTTCGTCCCCGCGGCGGTCTCAGTGTCGTGCAGATCGGCGCGTGTCTGCTTTCACGCGAAGGGGGAAGCGCACGTGCGCGCGACGAGTGGAAACTTTGTCGAGTCTCAGGACTCGAAAACCGACCACTCGTCCGCAGGAACTTGCATCGCCGGGCCCTCCCGACTGCGCGACATCCGGGCGTCGGGAGAGGGGGCCGGCCGGAGCTACGCGGTCGGCGCCGGAACGAAATGCTTAAGCTCGACGTCGTCGCGGTCGAGCGCGAAGCGCACGCCCTCCTCGGCCAGCCGGTGCGCTTCCTCGTAGGTGTCGGCGACGACCGTCCAGCCGGGAACCTCCGGTGACGTCGCGACCCAGGTGTCCTCGTCCTGCTCGTAGATCACGCGGATTCGGTCCATCGCTCCTTCCTAGAGTAGCCGCAGGGCCTCGTCCTCATCGAGGCCTATCTGGTCGCACAGGATCCGCTTCACAGTCGCAGGTCGGATCGTCTGCCGATCATGGAAGCTGAACGTGATCGCCGGTCTGCCACTGGCCTCCAGCCGGCGGTGAGAACCCGACTGGCGGACCACGCGATAGCCGAGCGGCTTGCTGGTCAGGACGCGGAGCAACTGCCGCGCCTTCAATGATGGGAACCTCATCAAGGCACGACGATGGTTGCGGGCGGTGCAGATGGCTCCTGCCACAAGCCGATCGGCTCGCTTCCCCAATGCGCGACTTGCGGAAGCGATGACTCGCCTGCCCGGGACGCCTGTCCGTCGTCGAGGGCGAGCGTGTCGGCGATACGGTCGACACGCCTCCCCGTTTGGCGCTGTGGAAACCTCACCCGCGGAGATGCCCGGCATCGACTCGCGGAATCAGAAGCATCGGAGACGCGCGCTCCTGGGGCCCGCACGAACCCGGCGCAAGCGCACTTAGAACCTCGAACCGATCGGGTTCGCGTATAGGCTCCAAGGGCGCGGCGTTAGAGTGCGGTCAATGCCGTTGAGGGCCTGACGCTTCGGGTCCGGCCGCTGGCAAGCGACGACGAGGAGGACTAGGTGTCGGTAGCACTCGCGATCATCGCCGTATTCGCGATCCTCGTGCTGATCCTGCTCGCCGCCGCGATCAGGATCCTGCGCGAGTACGAGCGCGGTGTGATCTTCCGGCTCGGACGCCTGATCGCCCAGAAGGGCCCCGGGCTGATCCTGCTGATCCCGATCATCGACCGGATGGTCCGGGTCGACCTGCGGACCGTGACGCTCAACGTCCCGCCGCAGGAGGTGATCACCAAGGACAACGTCACCGTGAGCGTGAACGCCGTCGCTTACTTCCGCGTCCTCGACCCGAACAAGGCGATCACCGAGGTCGAGAACTTCCTCCTCGCCACCTCGCAGATCTCGCAGACGACGCTGCGCTCGACGCTCGGCAAGGCCGAGCTCGACTCACTGTTGGCCGAGCGCGAGCGGCTCAACATCGAGCTCCAGCAGATCATCGACGAGCAGACCGAGCCCTGGGGCATCAAGGTGACGATCGTCGAGGTCAAGGACGTCGAGCTGCCCACCCAGATGCAGCGGGTGATCGCCAAGCAGGCCGAGGCCGAGCGCGAGCGGAGGGCGAAGATCATCGCCGCCGACGGCGAGTTCCAGGCCGCGGAGAAGCTCTCCCAGGCGGCGAACATCATGAGCCAGAACCCGGCGACGCTCCAGCTCCGCTACCTCCAGACGCTGCTCGAGATCGGTGGCCAGCAGAACTCGACGATCGTCTTCCCGCTGCCGCTCGACCTGCTGAAGCCGCTACTCGAGCGCGGCGCCGCCCCGAGTGTGCCGCCGCCGGCGCCCGGCGCGCCTGGCACCTCCGGCACACAGACGTGACGGCGCCCGAGGTCCGAATCGACCAGCTCACCGGCCTGCGGGCGATCCTCGCTCCGGGCCGGGCCGACCGGCCCGACGCCGGATGGGAACCCTCAAGAGATCCACGCGCAATGGGCCGCGCTTCCGGTTGGCGCGACGAGCGAGCGTGACGGAAGCGCGTTCACGGGTGCCCGCAACTCGGCCCGAGCGATCGTCTAGCGTGACAGTCGTGAGACGCCCGCTTCTTGCCAACCGCTGACGTGAGGGCGAAGGGGGCAATGCCTGAAGGGGTGACAACTGTCACGCTGGTCGGGCAGCGGAACTCCTGGCACGCGGCCAGGATCCGCGGATTTCTCGACCGAAACATTTTCCCTTACCGCTGGGTCGATTCAGTCTCGCCCGAGGGAGCGGCGCTGCTCGTGGCGGTGCCCGAGGCCGAGCGAGACAAGCTGCCCGTCGTCATCCGGCTGGACGGCTCGGCGCTGGCACAGCCCACGAACGTCCGCCTCGCTCGCGAGCTTGGGATCGCCTCGCGTCCTTCTTCGGAGCAGTACGACCTGGTGATCGTCGGCGCTGGCCCGGCGGGGCTGGCGGCGGCCGTCTACGGCTCCTCGGAGGGCCTGAGCACCGCGCTGATCGAGCGCGAGGCCCCGGGAGGCCAGGCCGGCGCCAGCTCGCGGATCGAGAACTATCTCGGCTTCCACCAGGGGATCTCCGGTGCGGATCTGACCAGGGAGGCGACGATGCAGGCACGTCGCTTCGGCGCCGACTTCGTCCAGCCGACCGAGGCGGTCTCTCTCGAGGCGGCCGCCGACGGCCATCGCCTACATCTCTCCGACCACGCGGTCCTCAGCGCGCGGAGCGTCGTGATCGCCACCGGGGTCGAGTGGCGGCGGCTGCGCGCGCCCGGCGTCGCGGAGCTGATCGGCCTCGGAGTCCAATACGGCGCGCACCCGCGCGACGCGGACGACCTGGTCGACCGGGAGGTGTTCATCGTCGGCGGCGCCAACTCCGCCGGCCAGGCCGCGGTGGCGTTCTCCAAGCCGGCCCGGAACGTGACGATGTTGCTCAGGGCCGGCTCATTGGAGAAGGGTATGTCCCGCTATCTGATCGAGGAGATCGAGGCGCGGCCGAACATCGAGGTCATGACGCAGACGGAACTGAGCCGGGCTCACGGGCACGGCCGCCTGGAGGGGATCTCGGTCACCCGAAACGGAGAGCCCGTCGACGAGTCGCTCCGGGCCGAGAACCTCTTCATCTTGATCGGGGCACAGCCGCACACAGAATGGCTGCAGGACACCCTCGCCCGGGACGAACGCGGGTTCATCCTCGCCGGCCGCGATCTCGGCGCCGGCAGCGTGCCGCCGGCCTGGCCACTCGACCGGGATCCCCACGCTCTCGAGACCTGTATGCCCGGCGTCTTCGCCGCGGGCGACACGCTGCACGGCTCGATCAAGCGCGTGGCCTCAGCCGTAGGCGAGGGCTCCATGGCCGTGCAACTGATTCACCGGTATCTCGCGGAACCGGCATAATCGGTCCCGTGGAAGGCAATCGCCCCACGGAAGAGCCAGGCGATTGGGTCATCATGTGCTTCTGCGGCCACAAGGTCCGAGGCGAGACCGAGGTCGAGTTGCTGTCGAACGCCCGCAACCACATCGACGAAGCGCATCCCGAGCGGACGGGCCAGACCGACGAGCAACTGCTCGCGCGCGCCGAGAGCCAGTCTGCCTGAGTCCGCTGGACCACCCTCGGGTCCCGGCGACAACCTCCAGCGCGATCCAGTCCGCGCCGGTCGCCTCCCGGGAGCCTTGGCGGCCTCGAGCCTCTTGCCCTGCACGTGCGGCGCGGTCCGCTTGTCCAATGCTCTCGGCACGGGCTTGGTGCGTCGCGACAGAGGTAGACCTCGACTCGACATACGTGGGCGGCTCAGGACAGCTGGTCGAGGCGCTGCTGGATGACCGGCGGTTCGGGGCGTGGCCCGCCGGGCTCGAGGATCCGATCGACAGCCGGAGCGACGACGTCAATTTGCGAGTCGGCGTCAACCGCTTCCGCTTCGCGCGACGAGCGAGCGTCTCCGTTCGTCCGCGCGACGCCCGAGTTGGTACGAGACCGGGCTCAGGGACCACCGGTCGCCGGGTGCGTCTGCCGCCGCCGTTGAGGGAGCCCAAGGCTCCGCCTCCCTTGAGCTTGTTGCCCTTACCGGCGCCGCCAATGGCCGCCGAACAGTCGCGCCAGGCGGCCCGCCGCCCGGTTCGGGCGAAATACGCCGGCCGCGCTCTCTGGCTCGGTTAGGTGCTCGGTGGCCTCGTCGGAGGGAAAGGTAAGCGTCACGGCTCGCTCCGCCGTCCGCGCCACCTCCGGTCCGTCGACGAACAGACGCTCCCCTTCCTCGGTATCGATCACGATGCCGTCGAGGATGTGCTCGCGGTAATTGTCGACCACCTGGTGGACCGTTCCGACCCGGACGGCATCGGAGCCGAACACGGGCGTGCCGCGCCCGACCGCCGTGTAGTGGATGGCGTGGCCGTCGTCGATCATCCCGGCAGAGCATAGAAACGGACTGCCCCACCTGGTAGGCCCGCTCTAGGCGCGGGGGCACCGGTACCGCCGTGTTCATTGTCAATGACCGGTACTTTTTGGGCCGCGACGTAGAAGTTATCGGCGCGCGCTCGCAACTGCTTCGTTCGCGGATCGAGCGTATCGCTCGTGTCGGCCTCACGCTCGCACTCGACGAGGAGGAGCGCCGACGGAGCGCCTCGCGTCGCTTCCCCTCGGCGCGAACACGAGGCGCGTGGGGTGTGAACGCGGGCTCACGCTGAGGGAGGCACGCGGTCAGCGACCTCCGACCGTGCCTGCTTATCGCTGAGAGCGCGGTGCAGGCCTCAGAGCCACGGGCGTCGTGCCGCTGGGGGCGGGAGAAAGGATCCGATAGCCCGGGCCATCGTCCCCTGAGCGCCGCCGTTCCGCGGCGCTCGCGCTACCGCCCGACGTTGCGCTCGTAGGCGCCGATGTCCTTCTTGCGCCCGCGCCGTTCGCCGCGCTGGTCGCGGTTCGGCGCTGTCCCTCGGCTCGCCCTGTTGATCGCCGGGCTGCGCTTTCGCAGCGCGATCGTCTGCGTCGGGCCGCCGTTTCGCCTCAGCTTGCCGATCCTCGGGTTCGCGCGCACCCGGTCGGTCGGGCGGTCGAAGCCCATGCAGGCGACGCCCATGCCCACCGGGCCGCGGGTCGAGAGCAGGTTGCGGCCGCGGGAGTCGAACGCCTGGCCCCCGCAGTCGTTTAGCTGCCCCGAGCCGAGGCGGTTGAGGGCGATCAGCGAGTTCTCGACCTCGAACGCCGCCGCGTTGCTGCGGGAGAGGCCGCCACCGATTTCCGGGGGCCCGGAGTCGTCGGCGTCGGCGACGTTGCGGGCGACCGTGACCGCGTTGAGCGTGGCCTCGGAGCCGCCCTGCGCATGGATCCCGCCGCCGTCGCCGGTGACGCGGTTCGCGGCGACGGTGCTGTTCACGAGCCTGGGGGTCGCGGCGATCGCGAACAGCCCGCCGCCATCTCCTGAGCGGTTCCCGGAGATCGTGCTGCCGACGATCCGCAGCGGCGCGTGGCCGCTGAGGTAGATGCCGCCGCCCTCGACGGCGCTTCGGTTGCCGGCGATCGTGCTCTCGACGATCCGCAGCCCATCCTTGGCCGCGGAGTCATTGAAGATTCCGCCGCCGGACCCCATCGCCCCGTTGCCGACGATCCTGCTCCGCCGGACGTCGATCAACGAGTCGTTGGTGTCGATCCCGCCGCCGCTCAGGTCCGCGCTGTTGGCAGCGATCGTGCTGCCGACGAGCTGCACCGCGGCATGGTCAGCGAGATAGATGCCGCCACCCGACCGGGTGGTGGAGTTTCCGGCGATCCGGCTCCGGAGCACCCTCAGCTTCGCCTCCGAGCGAATGCCGCCCCCGCGATCAGGGTCGGTGGCTCTCCCGCCCGTGATCACCAGCTTGCGCAGCGTCGTCGGTGCCCCGGCGAAGACCTCGAGGGCGCGGTCGATCCCGCGAGCGTTGATCGTCGCCCTACCCTTGCCGCGGTGGCGGATCACGAGCGGGTCGTTGGCGACGTCGAGGTCGCCGGTGAGCGATCCGTCCTCGCCGGTCCCGGCCTGCGCGAGCAGGTACGGCTTGCGGCGGTTCGGGAGCTCGATCACGTCGCGGCCGGCACGTGCGTTCGCCGCCATCACCGCCTCTCGCAGCGAGCAGTCCCGGTTCGTGCACGCCACCGGCGGCGGGTCGCCGCGCTTGGTGACGACGAACGTTCTCGCCGAGGCGCTGGCGGCGGCGACGAGCGCCAGGGCGAGCGCGAAGAGCGATAGCGCTGCGGCGAGTGGTGCGACGAAAGTGGACGAGCGGCCCATTGCGACCTCCCTGGTCGTGTCGGCGCGCAACCTATCCCGCAATCGCCGCGCCGTCAACCGAGGCGGGGCATCAGCCCGCCTACCGCCCGACGGTGTGCTCGTAGGCGCCGAACGCCTTGAAGGGGTGCGGGAGGCGACCCGGTTCCGCTGGCCGTCCAGGTCCGAAGGGCCGGCGAGCCTCCCGCAACAGAGCGGAGGCGCTCTGCCGCGACATTCCACGCCTTGTATGGACGACGGGTGGTCATCTGCGTCGGCGCCCTGCTCGCGCCTCCTCCGCGCGAGTTCCGGGCGCCTGTTTCCGCCGGAAGAAGTAGCCGGACGAAAGCTAGGCGGCCGGAGCCGGGACGAAATGCTTGAGCTCGACGAGGAGCGCGCGGCCTCCCGAAACCCGCTTCCGGGGGTAAGGTCGGCGTCGATGCCGACGGTCTCGGGAGCGCGCCAGCCCGCCCTCTACGCCCATCGCCTGGGCGGCGCGTACGGGCCCGAGTCCTCTCGCGCAGGGCTCGAACGCAGCCTCGAGCACGCCGTCGACGGCGTCGAGGTCGACGTCGTCCTCAGCGGTGACGGTGACCCCGTCTGCATCCATGACCCATTCCTCGAGCTCGCGATCGACCGCGAGGGGTGGGCCCACGAGACTCCGACCCGCGAGCTGCTCTCAGCGCATCTCCTCGACGGCTCCGGAAAGCCGAGCGACGAGAGCCCGATCGCGCTCACCGATCTCCTCGCTGCAGTGCCGGCTGAGGTGTCGATCCAGGTCGACGTCAAGGCGTACGCCGACTCCGCGCTGGCCCGCGAGACCGCAGCTCGGACCTGCGAGCTGGTATCCGAGGCCGGCATCGCCGGCCGTGTCGAGGTGATCAGCTTCTTCGCCGAGGGGTGGGAGGCGGCGACGGATGCCGGATTTCCCGCGCGCATCGTCACCTGGTCCGACCATGATCCGGACCGGCTCGCCGCTCTGGCCGCCGAACGGGGGCTTGGGGTCTCGGCCGAGGGGTTCATCGTCTCGGCCCGGCTCTGGGCGCCGCTCGAGGCCCGCGGCGTCGGCCTGAGCGTCGGGGGGGTGAACAGCGTCGAGCAGTTCGCGCTGCTGCCCGGCACACCCGAGATCGTCGTCAGCGACGCTCCGCACCTGCTCGGACCCGGCCGCTGAGCGGCCCAGTTCGCCCGATCTGCGGCAGCGACGCGCTGCCCACGGTGCGACGCCGCGGACCTTGGCCGGGTAGGTGGTGTAGAACAAACGCGATGAAGCTCGTCGAGGGCGTGCACCACGTGACGTTTCTGAGCGAGGATCTCGATCGTCTGACGGCGTTCTACGAGCGCGTCTTCGATGCGACGCAGACGCTCGACATGATCGAGGAGGGCGTGCGGCACGTCTTCCTCGAGATCGGCCCGACAACCGTCCTTCATCCCTTCCAGATCCTCGAGGGAGCCGCCCTGCCGCCTGCGCCCGGGACGATGTTCGAGCGCGGCCGTCTCGACCATTTCGCCCTGTTGGCGCCATCCGAGGAGGCGTTTCGCGAGATCCGTCGCCGCATCGAGTCGGAAGGCGCGGCCGACGGAGAGGTCCGTGACATGAAGACGATGTGGATCATGGCCTTCCACGATCCCGACGGTTTCTACGTCGAGGTGATCTGGCGCAAGCGCAGCGTGCCGGACGCGGAGACGCTCGAGCGGGCCGAATGGAAGACCCTCGAGCTGCGCTGATCGGCGCCCGAGGCGACACCGCCTAGCGAGCGCTTCTTCCTTGCGCGACGTCGAGCGCCGAGGTCGAGGCGGGCTTATCCCCGTCCTCTCGCCCCCGGAGCCGTACCGGCGTCAGGGCGCCAGCCGCTCGACGACGACCCCCTCGCGGTCCACCGCCAGCACCGTGGGGACGATCGCGACGCCGTACTTGCGAGCGAGGTCGGGGCGCGTGCGGACGTCGAAGGTGATCAGCGGGTCTGGGCCCCCGCCGAGGCGCCGTTCCCAGTCGCGGCACTCGGCGCAGAGCGGGTGGGTGAACTCGACGTAGGCGCGGGGGGCGCCATCCATCGCGAGGTCAGCCGGGTCGAGGCGGTCGTGGTGGCGTGGCGAGATCCCGCGCAGGCGGGCGACGACGCGGTAGATCTCGCAGCCGGCGCAGAAGCCGGTCGCAGCCGAGAGCAGGGCGAGGGCGGCGACAATGCCCGCAAGCACGGTAGCGGCCGCCGGCGCGCCGACCCACCAGACGATCGCGGCGGCGGCGAGGACGACCGTGCCGATCACGTTCGCGAGTCGCGGCGGCCGCGAGTCCTCGAGCGGCCCCTCGCCCTTGCGCGGCTGGACGACCGTGAAATAGAGCAGGCACGGCAGGCAGAACGCGCGGCCGAGGACGAGGCCGGTGAGGATCTGCGCCGACATGATCGCCCACGCGAGCGGCCAGCCGAACACAACCCCGAGCAACGCGACGACGCCCGTCGTCCCCTGCGCAAACCGGGCGCCGTGGATGTCGATGACCTCGGTGTCGCGCCAGGGATCTGCCGTCCGCGGTCTTCCCATGCGTTGATCTTGCCAAATCCGATCACGCGACTCGGAGATGACCGCAGGCGCGGTTGCGGTGAGGCTAGTGTCCGGGCGGCTTGATCCCGCTCAAGGACAACATCCCGACGGATCGGTTCCCGATCCTCACGGTCGTGCTGATCGCGATCAACGTCGCTGTCTTCATCTGGCAGACGCAGTACCCCACCGATCCGGTCCTCGACCGGGCCGGGCTGACCGAGATCGACCAGAGCGCGATCGAATACGGCGCGATCCCGCGCCGGATCACAAACCCCGCGGAGTCGGAGTGCCTGCTCGGCGCCATCCCGCAAGCTGGTGGTCAACTCGCCGCCGAGGTCGTCTGCGAGGGAACGCCCGAGCTGCGCCAGGCCGAACGGGTCGCGGAGGAGGCGCGGGCTCAGGGCGTCGACGCGGAGCCGATCCCGCTTGAGCAGGCGCCGTGGTGGCTGACCGTGCTGACGTCGATGTTCATGCACGGAGGGCTCCTCCACCTCGGGTTCAACATGCTGTTCCTGTGGATCTTCGGCGCCAACGTCGAGGACTCGATGGGTCGGGGGCGGTTCATCGGCTTCTACCTCCTCGCCGGTGCGGTCGCGGTCTACGCCCAGGCGCTCGTCGACCCGAGCGCGACGGTGCCGACGATCGGGGCGAGCGGCGCGGTCGCCGGGGTGCTCGGCGGCTACGCGCTGCTGTTCCCGCGGGCGCGAGTGCTGAGCCTGGTGCTGATCGTCTACTTCGTCACCCTGATCGAGGTTCCGGCCTGGATCCTGCTCGGGATCTGGTTCCTGCTCCAGTTCGTGCCGGCGATCGGCCAGACGGCGATCCCCGACCTCGCTGGCGACCCCGGCGTCGCCTACCTCGCCCACGTCGGCGGATTCATCTTCGGGCTCGCGGCGATCAGGCTGTTCGCGAACCGCTACCGCCCGCGCGGGCCCGAACCCCGCTATCCGGTCTACTGAGCATGGGCTCCGACCTGCGCACCGCGCTGCTCGGGCTCGGGATCGCCTTCTGCATCGGGCTCGGCGCGATGACGATCTCGGTGATCGTCGAGCTCGAGATCAGCGAGTGGAAGTTCAGCGTCATCCTCCTGATCGGCTTCCTCGTCGCCGCCGTCGCGGTGATCGCGATGATCCTGATCGCCCTGATCAGCGCGATGCGCAACCCGCCGGAGGACTGAGCCCCGCCCGGGCGATGGAGCCAGCCGGATTCGAACCGGCGACCTCTTCCGTGCAAGGGAAGCGCTCTCCCAGCTGAGCTATGGCCCCTCGGCCTCCCGATTGTAGGCCCCGGTTCTCCCGGCTCCGGCCGGGTACAGGGAGCGGGGTGGGCGTGCGCGACCGGTTCACGCATCGCCCCTTTTCCGGCCCCCGACGATGTGGGACGATGAACCGGGCTGACCGGAGTAGCTGATGGCCAAGACGAAGACCGCCACCGAGGTCGCAGTCGGCGAGCGCGAGGAACCCGACAAGTCGCCGCCGGCGGTCGATGCAGCGATCGGCGGCTCGCGAGCGGAGGGCGGGCCGAAACCGGGGCAGCGGGCGGAGACCTCGAACCTCGAGATCGTCCGCCACTACTTCGACCGCGCCGCTGACCGGCTCGAGCTTCCCGACGACGTGAGGGTCGTCTTCTGGTCGCCCTACCGCGAGGTCACGGTGCAGATCCCGATCCGCCTCACCGACGGCCGGATCCACGTCTTCTCCGGATACCGGATCCAGCACAACGGCGCCCGCGGCCCCTACAAGGGCGGGATCCGCTTCCACCCCGAGGTCGACATCGACGAGGTCCGGGCGCTCGCCTCGCTGATGACCTGGAAGACGGCGATCGCCGGGGTCCCCTACGGCGGCGCCAAGGGCGGCGTCAACTGCCCGGCGGACAAGCTCGAGCGCAGCGAGGTCGAGGGCATCGCCCGGTCGTTCATGAGCAAGATCGACAAGGTCCTCGGGCCGACCCGGGACATCGCCGCCCCGGACGTCAACACCAACGCCCAGGTGATGGCCTGGATGATGGACGAGTACGGCAAGCTCCACGGCCACACCCCGGCAATCGTCACCGGCAAGCCGATCGCGCTCGAGGGGTCGTACGGCCGCGAGGCGGCAACCGGACGCGGCTGCGTCTACATGTTCCGCGAAGCCGCCCCGCACCTCGGCCTCAGCCCCGCGGAGACGACGTTCAGCGTCCAGGGGTACGGCAACGTCGGCTCCTGGGCGGCGAGGATCATGCAGCAGCTCGGCGCCCGGATGGTCGCGGTCTCCGACGCCAACGGCGCGATCCGCAGCGACGCCGGGATCGACGCCAACGCCCTTCACGAGCACCTCGCAGGCGGCGGCCGGATCACCGATTTCGAGGGCGCCGACGAGATCGCCCCCGAGGACCTGATCGCGGTCCCGTGCGACGTCTTCATCCCCGCCGCGCTCGGCGGGATGATCCACGAGCACAACGCGCACCGGATGCGCTGCAAGGTGATCGTCGAAGGCGCCAACAGCCCGACGACACCGGCGGCCGACGAGATCCTCCGCGAGCAGGGCGTCTACGTGATCCCTGACGTGATGGCGAACGCGGGCGGCGTCGTCGTCTCGTACTTCGAGTGGGTCCAGAACCTCCAGCACTTCCGCTGGGACGAGCGCGAGGTGAACGACAAGCTCGGAAACGTCATGCGCCGCGCCTACCGCGAGGTCTTCGCCCGCGCGCGCGAAGAGGACCTGCCGCTCCGCGACGCCGCCTTCCTGGTCGGGATTGAGCGCGTGGTCGAAGCCTCGCGCACGCGCGGCTACGTCTGAGCGCCGCGTTCGACTGCTCGTCGGCGCCTCTCACAGACAGCCGAGGCCGGGATCGATTCCGTTCCGGATCGGCGAACGGAGCTACCGGCTCAGAAGTCGAAGTCCTTCGGCTCGCCCTGCTCGAACCAGAGCTCGTCGTCCTCCGGCGCGTCACGAAGGAACTCGGGCGTCTCCTCGAGCACGTCCTCCTCGCCGGACTCCTGATCCTCCTCGGCGCGGTCGCTCGCTTCGAGCTCGTACTCCTCGGACGGCGTCATCGCGGCGCCGTACTCCTCCGACTCGGGCTCGTAGGCGTGCTCGTCCGAAGGCTCCTCCCCGCCCTCGGCTTCGGCGGGTTCGGCGGAGCGGTGCTCGGACGACGGCTCCTCGTCGTCCTCGAGCGGATGCTCGCCTGAGGAAGGCTCGCCGACCTCCTCCTCGATCGGGTGCTCGACCGTTTCCATCGCCTCGACCGGTCGCTCGGAGGGGGCAGGCGGAGGAGTGGGCGGTTCGGTCGCCGAGCCGGCACCCGGAGAGGACTCCTCGAGCCCGAGATCGACCCCCTCGAGGTCGAGCTCCGCCGACGGCGGCTCCTCGGCGGCGGGCTCGGCTTCGGCTTCCTCGGCGAACTCGTGGAACTGCCCCGGGCCCTGGTCGGCGGCGGCCTCCGGGCGCGGCTCGGCGTCCGCACCAGGCGCCTCGGCTCCGCGGCCCTCGACCGCTGCCTGCTCCCCGGCCTCGTCGGGCTCGGGCTCCCTTTCAGCGGGCTCCGGCCGACTCGAGGCCTCCTCGAGGGCAGGCTCCGATCGACGCTCGGCCTCGTCGAGCCGATCCGGCGCGGAGCGCTCGGCGCCGTCGGCGTCCTCAGCCGCGTCGGCGTCGCGAGCGGGGAAGTCCGGCTCGCCCGGACGGGTAGGAGGGCCGAACGCCTCGTCCTCGAGGCGCTTGAGCTCGTCTTCGCTGAAGCCCTGGCGCCGCTTCAGCGCCAGGTGCTCGCGGATCGCTTCGTCGAGGATTCCCATCGGCTTTGGATCCGTAGTTGGCCGGAGCCAGTAAGACTACTGCGCAACCTCCGGCGGCTCAGCCCCGCGGGGCCGAGCGCCGGTCAGATGCTAGCTTCGCCGAGCGCCGGTCAGATGCTAGCTTCGCCGCGCGCCGGTCAGATGCTAGCTTCGCCGCGCGCCCGCGCGTCCCTGCGCGGCATGGACACGGTTCTTGCCGGCCCGCTTCGCCTCGTAGAGTGCCTCGTCCGCCGCCGCGATCACTCCGAGGACGTCGTCGGCGTCGGCGGGGAGCGTCGCGACGCCGAGGCTCGCGGTGACCCTGATCTTTCCGCCGCCGTCGAGCAGCGGGATCGACTCCGCTTCGAGCCGTGCCCGGATCCGCTCGCCGAGCTCGACCGCGCCCTCGGCGCCGGTCTCGGGCAGCGCGACGGCGAACTCCTCGCCCCCGTAGCGAGCCGGCTCGTCGACTCCCCGCGACTCCGAGCTCAGGATCCGCCCGACGGCGCGCAGGATCTCGTCGCCCTGGAGGTGGCCGTAGGTGTCGTTGACCTGCTTGAAGTCGTCGATGTCGAGCATCAGCACCGACAGGTCATGGCCGAAGCGGTGCGCCCGCGCCGCCTCCTTCTCCATCGCCTCGCGGAATGCGCGGGTGTTCGCGAGGCCAGTGAGCTCGTCGGTGACCGCCTGCTCGCTGACCTGCTCGTGGAGCGAGATGTTCTCGACCGATGCCGCCGCCTGCCCGGCGAGATACCGGAACACGTCCCGCTCGCCGTCATCGAACGCGGCCCCGCGCCTGACCAGGGTCATCGCGCCGATCGTCTCCTCGGGGCGGCCGATCCGCAGCAGCGGCCCCGCGATCGCGCGGACCTCGCCTGCCGAGTCCTCGATCACGTCGCCCACGTCGAGCGCGCGCTCCTCGGCGGTGACGGCGAGCGCCTGCATCGCCGGCGTCGGGTCGCCCGACTCGGCCTCGGTCCCCGCGCCGCCGCGGAGCGCGATCAGCCCGTACTCGGCCCGGCAGGCGCTGACCGCGGTATCGGCGACGATCCCCAGCAACGCCGTGCGGTCGAGCCCCGAGGCGAATGCTTCGCCGAGCCGCTGCACCGACCGTTCGATCTCGACCCGCTGGCGCCTTAGCTGGTCCATCTGCTCGCTGAGGCGGTCGCTCATCTTGTTGAACTCGCTCGCCAACCCCGCCATCTCGTCGCGGCCGACGACGGGCACCTTCTGGCTGAAGTCGCCGCCGCCGATCCGGCGCGCGGCCTGCAGCATCGTCGCGACCTGCCCCTGAAGGGCCCGGGTGAGCATGACGACGAAGATCAGCGCGACGGTGAAGAAGACGGCGAGCGCGGCGGCGACCCGCGGGCTCGAGGCGAGGAACCCCGCATCCTCGCGCTCTCCGACGAGGACGATCCGCAGCCCGTCCTCGCCCGGAAGCTGGGCGGCGGCCGCACGCATCTCGGCTCCGTCGACGACCACGTCGGCGGCCCGCTGGGCGGCGGGGAGGTCGACGCCGACGACCGCGAGGGTGCCGCGCACCGGCCCGTCGGGCCGGGCGATTACGGCGTTCTCGGTGATCCGCTCGACCTCGACCAGGTAGTCGGTCATCGTCGTCGCCGAGACCTCGAGGTCGCCGACCCGGTCGCCGTTGCTCGTCAGCTCGAGCTCGAATGAAGCGAACGGCGGCTGGCGGCCGACCGACGCGAGCAGCTCGCCGTCCGGGTCGGTGATCCGGACGGCGACCGCTCCGTGTCGGCGCGCGAGGGTGCGGACGACGCGGCCGAGTCGTTCGCGACCGGAGCCGGTCAGCGCGGCGCCCAGCTCCTCGTCGCGGGCGATCGCGTTCGCCGCCGTCCGCCCCTCGTTCACCCGCCGGTCGTAGATCGCGAGCGCAGTCTCGAGCTGCGCGCCGAGCCTGGCGTCGGCCTTGCCGGTCGTCGACTCACCGGTGACGTCGACGACCAGCACGCTGACGGCGACCATCGGCAGGACGACGATCAGCAGGAAGAAGAGGGTCAGGCGACGCCGAAAGCTCACTGCACCAGATTAGATCGCGCCGGGGGCCCGGTCGCTTTAGCGGCGGACTGCCCCGACCGCTGCGGCTATCCTCTCGGTGCGCGATCGGCGGGAGCCGGCGCGTGGCATATGGGGCTATAGCTCAGTTGGGAGAGCGCCTGGTTCGCAATCAGGAGGTCGGCGGTTCGAGTCCGCCTAGCTCCACTTCCCGAGCTTCCGTACGCGTTTCCGTCCCGGCTGAGCGGGGTAGAACCGGTCGTGGCCCACCGCGAGGAAAGGAGTTCGACGTGGGGATCATCGGCTGGATCTTGCTTGGACTGTTCGCCGGAGCGATCGCGAAGCTCGTCCTGCCCGGGGACGACCCCGGCGGGATCATCGTCACGACCCTGATCGGGATCGCCGGGGCGCTCGTCGGCGGGTTCATAGCCAGCGCGCTCGACATCGGCGAGATCGACGAGTTCTTCGACCTCGGTACCTGGCTGATCGCGATCGGCGGCGCCCTGCTCCTCCTGATCCTCTACCGGGTGTTCACCGGGGGCACCGCGGCGGGCCGAGCGCGCTGACGCGCGGCCTGCGACGAGGCAAAGGAGGATCTCGGTGCTCAAGCGACTGATGCAGCTCGTCGTCGTCAAGCGGCTCTACGACGCTTGGCGCAGCCGGCGGGCGCGACGCGTCTGACGCTAGCGCCGGTTCGAGGTGGCGACGTTCCGCGCGCATTTCGAGCCGTTCCTGCAGCTGGCCGACGTCGGAGACGACGAGGCCCTGATCGCCTGGGGCGGCTTCTACTTCCGGCGCGGGGACTCCACCTACGGTGACTGGCGGATCGTCGACGACGAGGAGCTCGACCAGGTCGCCGGCCACCGCTCGGAGACGATCGGCGCCGGCTCGGAGCCGTTCGGCAACGCGGTCGTCGAGGTCGAGCGCGAGGGGCGCGTCGTTGCCCGCGCCGAGACCGCCGACGCGAACCACGTCTGGGTCCGCGGCCTCGAGCCCGACACCGAGTACTCCTACCGAGTGCTCGTCGACGGCGAGCCCTGGGCCGACGGCGAGCGCTGCGATTGGGACCTCGACCGGCGAACCCTGATCAGGGCCGGACGCAGCTACGAAAACCGATTCCGCACCTTTCCCGCCCGCGACACCCCGGCGCCGGTGAGGTTCGCCGTCCTCGGCGATTTCGGGGTTGGGATCCTCGACCCCGGGCCGGGTGGCGCCCGCCAGCTCCGTCTCGCCGGCGCCCTCGATCGCCTCGTCTCCGAGAATCGCGTCAGGCTCGTGCTGACGACCGGCGACAACATCTACCTCGGAGCGGAGGGCACCGTGTCGGGGACCGGGAACGAGGACGACGACTGGTACGCGAGCTTCTACCAGCCGTACCGCTACGTGATCAACCGCGTCCCGTTCTTCCCGACGGTCGGCAACCACGACGCCGCCGACACCGAGCGCTCCGACGACCGCGACCAGCTCGCAGACAACTACTTCCTCGACCACCGCTTCCGGCGCGAGATCGACGCCGGGCGGGCGTCGCTGGACCCGGGACTCTTCTACCGGTTCGGGGTCGGGGCGAGCGTCGAGTTCATCTGCATCGACACCTCGATCGCCGCCGACGCCGAGGGCGACCATTACTTCGACGCGCCGTCGCACCGCGAATGGGTCAGGGAGGCGCTCCGGCGCTCGGCCGACGGGACCCCGCTGTGGCGAATCCCGTTCTCCCACCACCCGCCGTTCTGCGCCGGACCGGAGCACCCGTGCACCGCCGGGATGATCGAACGACTGGTGCCGCTGTTCGAGCGCGCAGGGGTGCGGATCGTCCTCAGCGGCCACGAGCACAACTTCCAGTACTCGCTCGTCAACGGGATCCACTACGTCGTCAGCGGCGCCGGGGGAAAGCTCCGCACCGAGCGGCCGACCGCTTTCACCGCCGCCGGGACGCGCGCCTGGGGGGCCGAGGGTCATTTCCTCGTCGTCGATCTCGACCCCGCCCGGGTTCTGATCCACCCGGTGCGGGACGTACGCGACGGCGGTGCCCTCGACCCGATCGAGCTTCGCGATCCAGGCGGCAGCCCGGTCGCGACGCCGATCGAGGTCGAACCGGATCGCTGAAGCGGACGTCCGGCGTCACCCCGCAGGCGCGACCGACGGGGGCGACGTCGCCTCAGCGCTCGTAGCCGCCGACCAGCTCGGCGGTGCCGAGGACGTGGCCGTCGAGCGCCCGCTCGAGCTCGTCCCTCGGGGCCCCGTGGTCGAGCTCGAGCTCGGCGTCGAGGGCATGGAGGCGGAAGAAGTAGCGGTGGCGGCCGTGGCCGGGCGGAGGGCAGGGCCCGTGGTAGCCGGTGGTGCCGGCATCGTTCTCGCCCTCGACGGGCGGGGAGCCACGTTCGGCGAGCGCTTCCTCCCCGGGCGCGATGTTCCAGGCGAGCCAGTGCGTGAACGTCCCCCGCGGGGCGTCCGGATCGTCGACGATGAGGGCGAGCGCTCGGGTCCGCTCGGGGACCCCCGACCAGGCGAGCTCGGGTGAGACGTTCTCGCCCTCGCAGGTGTGTCGCGCCGGCACGTCGCCGCCGTCCTCGAACGCCGGGCTCGTCAACGAGAAGCTCGCCATCGCCCGATCAGTACCCGCGAGACCGCCGGGCTATGCCTGGCCGCGACGGCCCTGCGGCCAGAGGTCGCCGCTCGCGATCTCGAGCAGGTTCCCTGCCGGGTCACGGAAGTAGAACGAGCGCATCTGGCCTCGCCATTCGTGCTCGTGGACGATCTCGACGCCGTGGTCGGCGAGGCGCGACTTCCAGCCCTCGTAGTCGCCGGGCGCGGCGAGCAGGCAGACGTGCCCGGGGCCGCTGCTGCCGTGGGCTGCGATCGGATCGTCGCGCCTGCCGAGCTCGTCGAGGTCGAAGATCAGCAGCACGCCGGGCCCGACCCGGTACGAGCTGCCGTCGTCCCAGCGGGCGACGGCGGGGAGGCCGAGGGCATCTGAGTAGAAGCGCTCGACCTCAGCCCGCTCGGACGGCGCGCAATAGAGGACGGTCTCGAGGACCCCGCGCAACGGCGACGCTGATCCGGACACGGTCGACACCAGGCTACATCTCGCCTACGCTTCGCCGATGCCAGCGGCTAGGGCCGAGGTACGACGTCACTCGTCGGCGATCGGGTGGTGGGAGATGGTCTCCCGCCCGGCGGCGGGCCTGCTGCGCCGGCACGTCCTCGGGTACTGCGGCTACGCGGAGGAGACCGTCGGCTTCAAGCGCCGCCGCGAGCTTCCGTCCGGCGAGGTGATCGTGATCATCGGCTTCGGGCCGAAGCTCGAGACCACCTACCCGGAGCTCGCCCCCGGGAGACCGACCGCGCACCGCTCGTTCGTCGCCGGGCTCCACCAGACGCACTGCATCGTCGCCACCCCGGGCAGCCAGAGCGGCGTCCAGGTCAACCTGACGCCACTCGGCGCCCACCTGTTGCTCGGCGTACCGATGCACGAGCTCACCAACCGGGTGGTCGAGCTCGGCGAGCTGCTCGGTCGCGACGGCGACCGGCTGGCCGATCAGCTGCACGACACCGGCGACTGGGAGGCGCGGTTCGCGCTGCTCGACCGGGTGCTCGAGCGCCGGCTGGCCGAGGCCCGCGCCGGAACCCCGGACGTCGCCTGGGCCTGGCGCCGGATGCTCGAGACGGGCGGGCGCCTGCGGGTCGCCGAGCTCTGCCGCGAGCTCGGCTGCTCGCGCAAGCACGTGCAGCGGCGATTCAGCGAGCAGATCGGCATCTCCCCGAAGGCGTTCGCGCGCATCCTCCGGTTCCAGCGGGCGGTGCACCTGCTCGGACACCGCGACGGGCCCGCCTGGCTCCCGGACGCCGAACGCGGAACCGGCGCCGGATGGACCGGGGCGCGGATCGCCGCCGAATGCGGCTACTTCGACCAGGCGCACATGAACCGGGACTTCCGCCAGTTCGCCGGGATCAGCCCGCGTGACGTCGCCGCGAGCCTGCTTCCCGACGGCGGCGGGCTGCCCGCCTAGCGAGCCGGCGGCGCCCGCGAGTACGCGTGCTGCGACCTCAGGGCAACGTGCGGAGCTTCGGCGCCTGCCTGGCCGGTCGCCCGGCGAGTCGCGGACGGCGGTGAGAAGGGGACCAGGCGGGCTAGCCGCGGGCTCGGTCCGGGGTGGTCCCGCGACGCCTGCTCCCAGGTGCGCCCCGGTCGCGCGGCCGGCGGGGCTGGCAGGCCGACCCCGGGCCGGCGGCTCGGCGAGCCGCATCGCCAAGGTAGAGACGACGGCGGCGGAACCGGGCGATGATCGTCTTCGACGCGCCTTCGAGGTCGCTTCGCGCGCAGACGAAGATGCGCGATCCGGGGGACTCGTTTTGCCTGCCTCGAGCGTAGCCTGCGCTCGAACGAAGCTCTGCGAGTCACCTTCGAGAGGGGCGGCCGCTTGGCTGGTGCGACGCTCTCCTCTCTCCGAATCGCGCTCCGCGAACCTAGCCCAAGCCCGATGCCCGTGCAACCCCGCGCCGCTCGCGATCCCGCAGTTTGCGGCGAAACGCGTGCCGATGCGCTAGCGGGCGCGCCTCGGAGCAGCGGGCTCGCGGCGGGCGAGCTCGCGCAGGTTCCGCCACACGCGCCCGGCGAGCAGGGCGATCATCGCCCCCGCGATGCCGAGGCCGATCAGGTCGAGCACCGTGAGGTCGAGGCCGACGATCGTGAAGTCGAGGCCGAGGCCGAGCGCGAGCGCGGTGTTGAGGGCGATCAGGATCACCCGGACCTCGGTCGGCCCGATCAGGCCGTAGCCGATCCCGAACCGGCCGAAGGCGAAGCTCTCGAGGTAGACGTTGATCGACAGGATCAGGTACGCGACCGCGATCAGGGTGCCGATCGAGAGCAGCATGTAGGGCGACAGCCCGAGCCCGACTCCGATCGCCGCTGTCGCGATCGCGTCGACGAGGTGGTCGAGGTAGTAGCCGTACGTCGGGCGCTCGATCTTCCGTACCCGCGCCAGAGTTCCGTCGAGCGAGTCGCCGACCCACTGGAGGACGAGCAGCGCGCTCGCGACCCACAGCCAGCCGGTGCCGTGCTCGGAGAGCAGGTAGGCCGCGGCGACGCCGAACGCGGCGACGACGCCGAGGACCGTGAAGTCGTCGGGAACGATCCACCGCGGGACGCGCGCGGCGATCCAGCGCAGCAGCCGCCGCTCCGGCACGGCGAGCAGGAAGCTCGGCGCCCGCTCGGCCTCGACCGCCTTCTCGAGGCCTTCGGGCGCCATGCCGGTAGATACCCGCGTCGCGGGTCGCGGTTTCTCGTTCGCGCGCCGGCCGTGGCGGCACCGCGAGCGTCGGTCCGACGTCGTCGGCGCCCGACTAGGATCCGCCGCGATGGGCGACCGTGAGCGAACCGCGCTCGTCACCGGGGCGTCGAGTGGGATCGGCGCGGCGACGGTACGCGCCCTCGCCGCCGCCGGTTTCGACACGATCGCCGCCGCGCGGCGGGTCGAGCGCTGCCGCGAGCTCGCGCGCGAAGTCGGCGGCACCGCGATCGAGCTCGACGTCACCGACCCGGACTCGGTCGCGGCGCTCGCCGCCGCCGTCTCCGAGGTCGACGTGATCGTCCACAGCGCCGGCGGCGCGGTCGGGCTCGACCCGGTCGTCGAGGCGCCGGTTGAGCGCTGGCAGGAGATGTACGAGAGCAACGTGCTCGGGGTCGTCCGGGTCACGAAGGCGCTGCTCGAGCCGCTGCGGCGGGCCCGCGATCCCCAGATCGTCGTCCTCGGCTCGGTCGCCGGGCGCGAGGTCTACGAGGGCGGCGGCGGCTACACCGCGGCCAAGCACGCTGTCCACGCCCTCGCCCGGACGCTGCGGCTCGAGCTCCTCGCCGACGGGATCAGGATCTGCGAGGTCGCCCCGGGGATGGTCGAGACCGAGTTCGCCCTCGTCCGCTTCGGCGGCGATGCCGAGCGCGCCGCCGAGGTCTACCGGGGGGTCGAGCCGCTGACCGCCGAGGACATCGCCGAGGTGGTCGCGTTCGTCGCCACCCGCCCGGGCCACGTCGCGATCGACTACGTCGGGGTCAAGCCGACCGCCCAGGCAAGCGCGACGGTCGTCCACCGCCGCGAGTAGCCGCTGCCGGCCGCAGCGCGGCGCCGGTCTACCATGCCCGTGTGCGGATCAACGAGCTGCTCGCGAACCAGCGCCCCGTCTTCTCGATCGAGTTCTTCCCCCCGAAGACCCCCGAGGGGGTCGAGCAGCTGTTCGAGACCGTCGCGGCGCTCCGGCCGCTCGGCCCCGACTACGTCTCGGTGACCTACGGCGCCGGCGGCTCGACCCGCGACGGAACGGTCGAGATCGCCGACCGGATCAAGCGCGACAACGGGATCGAGGTGATGGCCCACCTGAGCTGCGTCGGCGAGACGCGCGAGGGCCTCGAGGAGATCCTGCGGCGGTTCGAGGAGATCGGGATCGAGAACGTGCTCGCGCTCCGCGGGGACCCGCCGCGCGGCGAGACCGAGTTCACGCCCCCGGAGGGCGGCCTTTCGAGCGCCGCCGAGCTGACAGGGTTCATCTCCGAGCGCCACGACTTCGCGATCGGGGGCGCCTGCTTCCCCGAGGTCCACCCGGAGGCGGCGAGCCTCGACGCCGACCTCGCCTATCTGAAGACCAAGGTCGACGCCGGGGCGAGCTTCCTGATCACCCAGCTGTTCTTCGACAACCAGGTCTACTGGGACTTCGTCGCCGCCGCCCGGGAGCGGGGCATCGACGTCCCGATCATCCCCGGCGTGATCCCGATCGCGAGCTACGGGCAGGTCGCCCGGATCTGCGAGCTCTGCAACGCCTCGATCCCCGAGCGCCTCGACCGCGCGATGTCGGCGCTCGGCGGCGACCCCGAGGCCGAGCGGCTGCTCGGGGTCGCCTACGCCTCACAGCAGTGCGACGAGCTGCTCGCCGGCGGCGCCCCCGGGATCCACTTCTACGCGCTCAACCGGGCCCCCGGGACGCGCGCGGTGCTGAGCGCGCTGCGCGCCTCGCGGCCCTGGGAGCGGGCCGATGGCGAGCGCCTCGTGCCGGCGGCGGCCGACTAGCGATGGCGGGAGTCGAAGGATCGATCCGCGTCGACGATCGCGAGCTCGCCTACGAGTCGTTCGGCGACGGCGATCGGACCCTGGTGCTGGTCCACGGGCTGCTGATGAACCGCCGGATGTACGACCACCTCGCGCCGGAGATGGCTCGGCGCGGCCTGCGGGTGATGACCGTCGACCTGCTCGGGCACGGCGCGTCGGAGATGCCCACCGACATGCGCGCCTACAGCATCCCCTCGTTTGCAGACCAGCTCGCCGCGCTCTGCGATCAGCTCGAGCTCGACCGGCCGGTGGTCGGCGGCACCTCGCTCGGGGCGAACGTCGGGCTCGAGCTCGCGAGCCGCCATCCCGACCGGGCGCGCGGCCTGTTCATCGAGATGCCGGTGCTTGACAACGCGCTGCTCGGGGCGGCGCTGATCTTCACCCCGATCCTCGTCGCGCTGCGCTTCGGCCGCCCGCTGCTCGCCGCCGTCGCCGCGGTCACGAACCTGGTCCCCCGCAGCCACTACCTCGTCGACATCCTCCTCGACTGGACCCGCCGCGACCCGGAGGCCTCGCAGGCGGTGCTCGAGGGGATCCTGTTCGGCCGCACCGCGCCGCCGCGCGAGGAGCGCCAGCGGATCGAGCTCCCGGCGCTCGTGATCGGGCATCCCGCCGATCCCCTGCATCCGTTCTCCGACTCCGACATGCTCGTCGAGGAGATGCCGAACGCGCGGATCGTCAACGCCGAGTCGATCTTCGAGTGGCGAGTCAGCCCCGGCAGGCTCGACGACGAGCTTGCGGCGTTCGTCGACCAGGTCTACGCCGCGCCTGAGCCGGCGGCGCCCGGGCGCGAGGCCCCCGCGGCGAGCGCGTAGAGTCTCGTTCGCCCGGGCCGAACCACGCTCTCCGCTACATTCCTACGCTCGTATGGCTTCGCGCAAGGAGGAAAGGGAGCGCCGCCGGGCGGAACGACTGGCGGCCGAGCGCTCCGAGTCGGCCGGGCAGCGGCTGCGGCTGATCCTCGGCTACGCGATCGCAGGGCTGATCGGCCTCGCGGTGGTCGCCGGGCTCGCGATCGCGCTCACGAGCGGCGACGACGACGGCAACGGCAGCGGTACCGCCGCGGCCGCCGACTGCGAGGAGGCGTTCGTCAACACCAGCGTCGGAGCGGCGGGCGGGCTCGATCCCGACTGCCGCGAGGGGACCGAGCCCCCCGAGCCCGCCATCGGCGACCTAGAAGAATCGGCGGAGGCCGCCGGATGCAGGCTGCGCCTCGACCTCCCCGAGGAGGGGGCGCAGCACTTCACCGACGAGAGCAACGACCCCGGCTGGGAGACGAACCCGCCGACCTCCGGCGACCACTACGGCGTCCCGACCGAGCCCGGCAGCGGCGCGCTCGCCGACGGCGCCTATGCCGAGACACCGCCGCTTGCGCGTGCGATCCACTCGATGGAGCACGGGCGGGTCGTTATCCACTACTCGCCCGACCTCCCCGAGGAGGATCAGCTCGCGATCAAGGGCCTGTTCGACCAGGACCCGGCGGGGATGATCATGTTCCCGAACCCGGAGATCCCGTTCGCGGTCGCCGCGGCAGCCTGGCAGCAGCTGATCGGCTGCCCCGAGTTCGAGGGCGCGGCGACACTCGACGCGCTGCGGAACTTCCGCGACGTCCTCCGGGGGCGCGGCCCCGAGAACGTCCCGGTCCACGTTCCGCAGTGAGCTGAGCCGCGCCTTGCGGCGTGCACGCTCGCGTGCACGCCAGAGCGGTCCGGCGCGGGAAAGCGAATCGCTCAGCTAGGACGTGTGTTGGGGTTACAGATGCGCCGAAGGCTCGGATACCTGCTGCTGGGCGCGACGCTCGCCGTCGCCGGCTGGACGGCGGCGCCCGCGCTCTCGGTCGACCCCTACCTGCCCGAGGCCGAGGATTTCGAGCAGCGGGTCCCGGCGGTCGAGCGGGTCGCCGGGGTGACGGCGAATCTTCGCGCCGCCGGGTCGGCCGCTGACGCTCACGCCGACGAGGGCCCGGTCAGCCACCGCTCCGGGGTGATCGCGGCGCCGAAGCGCTTCGACCTCGCCGGGATCGCCGGCGAGCTCCGCGCCTACGAGCTTCGCGCGCGCACCGCCGGGGGCGAGTGGAGCGACTGGGTCGAGACCGGCGACGGGAACCCGGTCTACTTCGGCGAGGCCGACGAGCTCCAGCTCAGGACCCGCGGCTGGAGGCCGAGCGGGCGCCTGCACTACGTCAACGTCTCCGGCACGACAAGCCTCGGGGACCGGATCCTCAACGGCGCCCGGAAGACGATCAACGGCGCCTTCATCTCGGTCGCCGGCACCCTCCTGCCGAGCGCCGAGGCCGAGGTCCCGAAGCCGGACATGGTCAAGCGCGGCGAGTGGGGGGCGAACCGCTCGAGCGGCGGCTGCAAGCCGCGCCGCAAGGCGAGCTACGGCAAGGTCCGCGCCGCGGTCGTCCACCACACCGTGACCGCGAACGCCTACAGCAAGGCCGAGGCGCCGGGGATCGTGCTCGGGATCTGCCGCTTTCACCGCAACGGCAACGGCTGGGACGACATCGGCTACAACGCGCTCACCGATCGCTTCGGGACGATCTACGTCGGCCGCGCCGGCGGGATCGGCAAGCCCGTGATCGGCGCCCAGGCGCAAGGGTTCAACTGGCAGACGACCGGCATGGCGGTGCTCGGCACGCACACCAGCGAGCCGATCCGCAAGCTGGCCCGAAGGGCGTTCGGGCGCTTCTTCGCCTGGAAGCTGCGCCACGGCAAGCCGATCGGCAGCAAGGTCTGGCTCGAGTCGGCCGGCGGCCCGCTGGCACGGGTGCCGAAGGGGAAGAAGATCCAGGTCAAGCGGGTGATCGGGCACCGACGGCTGAACACGACCGCCTGTCCCGGCAACGAGGGCCGCCGGCAGGTGAAGCGGATCCGGCGGATCGCAAACCGGATCCGAACCGAGAACGAGACGCCGGCCAAGACCCAGTAGTCAGCCGGCGCGGTAGCGGGGGAAGAACTCCCCGGCCGGCCGGCCGGCGCTGAGGCGCTCGTACTCGCCCGGGTCGCAGACGACCTCGTGGGTCGAGAACCGGCGTTCGGCGTTGGCGAAGCCGCGCTTGAATCCCTCGAGGCCGTCGCCGGGCGTGACCCCGCCGCCGAGGTTGAGCGGCGCGTCGAGCTCGCCGGCGAGCGCAACCATCCCGTCGACGACGTTCTTGAACGGCGACGCGTCGAGGTGGGCGTCCGCGGTCCCGCCGAGGAAGTAGTGCAGGAAGCCGTCCGAGAGCGCGGCGATCGCGCCGGCGCCGGCGTCTCCGGCGGGTGAGCGGGCGACGACGAGCCAGGCGCGCTCGAACCCCAGCACGGTGCGGAAGTAGCGACTCTGGAAGAAGTAGCGGGGCGCCGCCCCGGCGCGGCGCATCGTCTCCTCGTAGGCGCGCTCGAACGCGGCGCGGTCGGCGTCGGTCACGTCGCGGCCCGGCGCGGCCTCGACCACCCAGCCGGCGCGCCGGTTGGCGCGGATCTGCTCGCCGAGGCGGCGGCGGAGGTGCCGCCGACGGCCCGGGTCGTGGACGAGGACCGTCGAGCGCTCGCGCGCTCCGCCCAGCCAGGCGCTCCCGGCGAGGCGCTCGCGAGCGAAGACGCTGACCAGCCCGGTGGCGCTCCAGTCGACCGCCTCGGGATCGAGCGGGGGGCCCTCGACCTCGCCGCCGGGGTAGCCGTAGGGCGAGGTCGCGTCGGTGCGGCTCGAGCCGTCGATACCGCGGATGATCATCGGCACCCGGGCCGAGGAGCCCGGGCCGGCGATCGCGAGGGTATGGGTGACGCCCTCGGCGGCGTAGAACTGCGCCGAGCGGAAGAACTCCTCGCTGCGCGCCGACTCGCCGCGGTCGGCAATCAGCTCTGCTCGCGCGGCCACCCGGTGAAGTCCTCGGGGAGGAGCCCCCAGACCTCGTTGTCGATCGCCTCGTCCCCGCGGCGGATCGCACGCCGCATCACCCCCTCGCGCTCGAAGCCGAGGAAGGTGACGACCTTCTGCGCCGCCTTGTTGGTCGACGGGATCTCGGCGTGGATCCGGTGGGCGCCGTAGTCCTCGAACGCGCGGATGCACGCTTGGCGCTCGGCCTCCCGGGCGACGCCCTTGCCCCACGCGCTCGGATCGCCGATCAGCACCGCGAGCTCGGGGCCGACGTCGCGGGCGAGGCCGAACAGAGCGACGAACCCGACCGCCTCGTCGGAGCCGTCGATCGTGATCGCCCACTTGCGGTCGCGGCTCGCATCGATCGCCCGCTCGACCCAGCCGCGGGCGTCGTCTTCGCTGAACTCGTCGCGGCCTCCGACGAGGTCGGCGGTCACCCGCTCGTCGTTGAACCAGCGATGGACCGCAGCCGCGTCCTCGGGCCGGAAGTCTCTCAGCCTCACCTCAGCCATCGTCGGCCGGGAGGCTACCCGTAGAGCCCGTGCCCGGTGAGGAGCAGGCGCGCGGTGCGGAGCAGGATCCGCACGTCGAGCGCCGGCGAGCGGTGGTCGACGTACCAGACGTCGAGCTCGATCCGCTCCTCCCACGGGATCCCGGCGCGGCCGTTGACCTGGGCCCAGCCGGTCATCCCGGGGGGGACCTCGAGCCGGCGGCGCTGGTGGGGGGTGTAGCCCTCGACCTGGGCCTCGAGCGTCGGCCGGGGGCCGACGATCGCCATCTCGCCGCGCAGGACGTTGACCAGGTTCGGCAGCTCGTCGAGCGACAGCCTGCGCAGGAAGGCGCCGACCCGGGTGACGCGGGGGTCGTTCTCGAGCACCGGCGTTCCAACCCCTACCGGGTCGGCGCCGAGGTGCATCGTCCGCAGCTTCATGACCTCGAACGGCTCGCCGCCGCGTCCGGCGCGGCGCTGGCGGTAGATCACCGGGCCGCGCGAGTCGAGCATGATCGCGACCGCCGCCGCGACGAGAAACGGGGCGCTGACCGCGAGCCCGACCGCCGCGATCAGCACGTCGGCCCAGCGCGGGAGCCCGGGCCGCGTGGCCGGCGGCTGGGCAGGCGGCGGCTGCGCGTCGGCGGCCATCCCGCTCACGCCTCCCTCGTCCCGGCCGCCTTCTCCCAGGTCACCGGGACGCCGCGGCGCAGGTAGTCCCAGAGCCCGACCGCGCTTGCGGCGGTGACGGCGACGTAGTAACGGGCGATCCGCAACGGCGCCGCCGGAACGAGCGGCGCCAGCGCCGCCGCGGCGAGCAGCGCCGCCTGCGCGGCGAGCGTCGCGACGTAGACCGGCCCCTGGCCGAGGATCGCGAGGTTCGCGCCGAGGGCGATCAGGTGCAGGAACGGGGTCGCGTAGCGGAGCAACCGGTGGGAGGCAATCTCGAACGCGTACAGCGGCCCGTAGCCGCGCGGCGAGAGCATCCCGCCGCCGAGCATCGTCGCCCAGGCGCCGGTCATCATCCGCCGCTTTCGCCCCAGCTCGTCGCCGATCGTCGCCGCCATCGGCTCGGTGGCGATCGCGCGCGGCTCGTAGACGGCCCGCCAACCGCGCTTGGTGAGCGTGAACGGCAGGGTGATGTCCTGGCCGCGCACCGGCTCGAGGAAGACGTAGGCGTCGCGGCGGACGGCGTTGATCGCCCCGTTGCCGGCGGTGATTCCCCCGAGCCGCGACTCGAGCTCGCGGACCGCCGTCTCGTAGCGCCAGTAGAGGCCCTCCTGGTTGTCGCCGGTGGCGCCGAGCAGGCGGAGCCGGCCGCAGACGTAGCCGGCCCCGGGCTCGGCGAGCCGCTCGACGAGGCGGCGGAGCGCGTCCGGGCGCCAGGAGCTGTTCGCGTCGGTGAACGCGAGCACCTCGCCGCTCGAGCGCTCGACGGCGGCGTTCAGCGCCGCGACCTTGCCGCCGCGCGGAAGGTCGAGGACGAGGTCGGCGCCCGCCGCGCCGGCGACCTCGGCCGTGCGATCGACCGAGCCGTCGGAGGCGACGATCAGCTCGAGCCGGTCACGCGGGTAGCCGAGCGCGAGCGCGTCGCGGACCCGGCGCCCGATCACCGCCTCCTCGTCGTGGGCGGCGACGATCAGCGTCACGCGCGGCAGCTCGTCGTCGGCGAGCTCGGGCGCGGGCTGCGAGCGGCGCCCGAGCACGGCGGCGAGCGCCGCGAGGACGAGCGGGTAGCCGAGCTGGGCGTAGACGAGCAGCCCGGCGGCGACCCAGAAGACGATCTCGAGCGCGGTCATCGGAGCGGCGGATTATCCACCGCCGGTCCCGCCGCCGGCCGGACTGGCGACGAGCAGGCGACGATAGAGCTCGAGATGGCGGCCCGCGACCCGATCCCAGGAGTAGGGCCCCGCGGCGGCCTCGCGCGCCCCCGCGGCAAGCCGCCCGCGTTCCGCCGGGTCGGCGACGAGCTCGGCGAGCACCTGCCCGAGGGCTGCGGCGTCGCCGGCGGGGACGATCCTCGCCGCACCGTGCTCTGCGACCTCGGGGAACCCGCCCGCATCGCTGGCGACGATCGGCTTGCCGAACGCGAGCGCGGTGTAGAGGACGCCCGACTGCTCGGCGTCGCGGTACGGCAGCGCGACGACGTCGGCGCGGCCGAAGATCGCCGGGATCTCGCGGTCGGCGACGAACCGGGGGACGAATCGGACCCGGTCGCCGAGCGGCGCGGCGCGGCGGCGAAGGTCGGCGAGATCGACCCCGAGCGGGCGCCCGACGACCCACAGCTCCGCATCGGCGATCTCGGCGAGCGCGTCGATCAGCAGCTCGGTGCCCTTGTAGGGGCGCAGGAGGCCGAACGCGAGCACCACCGGGCGGTCGCCCGCCCCGAGCTCGCGAGGGAGCGGATCCGGATCGGCGATCCGGGTCAGGTAGTCGAACGCGCCGTGGGGGATCACGTGGACGCGGTTCGCCGGCACCCCGGCCGCGTCCCGGATCCGCGCGGCGCCGTACTCGGAGAGGGCGACGACCGCGTCCATCCGGTCGAGCAGGCGCCGGAGTCCCGCCGGCGCCCGCTCCCCGATTCCCTCGCGGCGAAGCCAGCCGTGGGGCGTCAGCAGCCGCGGCCGCTGCGGGGGGAGCAGGAACGCGTCGAGCGCGGGAGCGGTGAGCCACTGGTAGTGGACGACGTCGGCACTCCGCGCGGCGCGCCTGAAGCCGATCATCCCCGCGACGTGGCCGGCGCCCTTCGCGACGCGGCGAACCGGGGCGGGCGCGCGAAGCCGCGCCGAGCGCCGGTAGAAGCGCTCGCTGACCCGGTAGCCGCTCGCGGCGGGAACCTCGCCGTGGGCGAACGGGCTCGTCACCAGCTCGACATCGGCGCCAGCGCGGGCGATTGCCGCGCAGAGCGAACGGTCGTACGGCGGGGTGTAGGCGGGCGGATCGACGATCTCAACGCGCATGGGGAAGTATTTGTAAAGGCCGAGACACAGAGTGTCTCGGCAGCAACAGGTAAGGCGGCGGAGCCGCCGCAGAGTATGTAAAAGGCCGAGACACAAACTGTCTCGGCAGCAGCAGAGTGTGTCGGGGCAAGGCACAGAGTGTCTTGCCAGTGGCAGGTACGGCCGCGCAGCGGCCGCAGGCTATTAGGCGGGCGGAGCCGCCGCATGGTATGTCAAGTCGCGTGGACCTCTCCTACTGCGTCGTCAACACCGACGGTCGGGAGCACCTGATCGCCTGTCTCGAGGCGATTCGCGACACCCATCCGGGGGGCCTCGAGCACGAGCTGCTGGTGCTCGACAACGCCTCCGGCGACGAGTCGGCCGAGGCGGTCCGCCACTGGAGCGCGCGCGAGGGTCTCGAGGAGACCGTGCGGCTGATCGAGCGCGACCGCCGCGCCGGCAAGGCCGAGAACGACTCGATCCTGCTCCGCGAGGCGCGCGGCGAGCTCTGCCTGCTGCTGAACGAGGACTCCGAGCTTCGCCCCGGTGCTGCGCAGGCGCTGGTCGACGCGCTCCGCAGCGACCCGCAGGCGGGCGCCGCCGGGGCGCTGCTGCTCGACTCCGAGGGTGACCCGGTGCCGTGCGCGTGGCGGCTCCCCAGCATCCGCACCGCGCTCGCATCGGCGCTGTTCATGCACCGCGCCTTCGTCACCCAGAGCGGTGGCGAGGAGACC
This sequence comes from Solirubrobacterales bacterium, assembly GCA_035461385.1. GTDB lineage: Bacteria > Actinomycetota > Thermoleophilia > Solirubrobacterales > 70-9 > DATHVI01. The sequence continues at coordinate 11,376 of DATHVI010000200.1, read as the reverse complement.
CGCGAGGTCGGGTGGGTCCAGTCGGCGGCGATGCTCGTCCGCCGCGCCGCCGCCGCCGAGGTTTCATACCTCGACCCACAATTCTTCGTCTACTCCGACGAGACCGACTTTTGCCGCCGTCTCGACGACGCCGGCTGGCGGATCCTCCACGTCCCCGCCGCGAAGGCGGTCCACCACGAGCAGCTCGCGACCGACCGCCGCGCCGGCGCCCGTCGGGTGACCGAGTTCCACCGCGGCCGCGACCTCTACATGCGAAAGCACTTCGGCCCCGTCCGCGCGGCGCTGTTCCGGGCGCTCAGCGCCTGGGCCTACCTCCCGCGAGCGCTTGCCGCGATCTTCCTCCCCGGTCGCAGCCCCGGCTGGTACTGGCTCCACGCCCGCCGAGCGCGGCGCCCGTGGAGCGCCGAGGGGCTGCGTGAGGCGGCCGAGGCGTACAACCGCCGCCTGCGGCCGTGATCCGCTGGGCAGTCAGAGCCCGGGCCGGTCCTCGTCTCGCGCCGCCGCCTCGTAGATCTCGGGGCCGGCGCGGCGACCGGCCTCGTCCTCGGGTGGCCCGGCCCCAGCGGCGCGGAGGGCGCGGAGGCGCCCGAGGACCGCGGCCGGCCGGAGCATCGTCCGCAGCGCCGCGCGCTCCTCGGCGGTGAGGAAGCCGGTCGCCCAGAGGGCGACCGGCATCGCGAGCCAGAGGGTGAGCCGACTCGCCGCCGCGGCGACGCCGTCGGTCGGCAGCAACGCCTCGCCGGCGCCGATCGTCGCCGCCGCGATCGCGACCAGCAGCGCCAGCCGGCTCCACTCGTAGGGCACCGGGAACAGGCGCTGGGTGAACACGTACATCAGCGCGAGGACGACGACGTAGGAGGCGATCAGCGCGAGCGCGGCGCCGAGGATCCCCAGCGGCGGGATCAGGACGAGGTTGAGGACGACGTTCGTCACCGTGCCGGCGGCGGTGGCCGGGAAGTTGAACTCGGTCCGCCCGGTCCGCCCGAGGATCACGACCAGAGCCAGGTAGAGGGCATAGAGAGCGACCCCGGTCGCGAGCGGGCCGACCGCGGCGTGCGCGTCCGCGTACTCGGGGGCGGCGAGGACGTCGACGAGGGTGCGCGAGAGCAGCCACAGGCCGACGACGCCGAACGCGCAGACGGCCGCGAACCAGGTGAAGACGAGGCTGTAGGCGCGACGGGCGTCGTCGTCGTCGGCGATCGAGTAGGCGAGCGGCGGGAACGCGAGCTGGAAGCCGCGCGAGAGCACCTGCATCCCGTTCGCGAACTTGATCGCGAGCGCGTAGAGCCCGGCCTCGGCGAGCCCGGCGAGGCGGACGAGCAGGATCCGGTCGATGAAGTTGAGTGAGTAGAGCGTCAGCTCGGCCGGCATCGTCGGCAGGCCGAAGCGCAGCATCCGCCGCAGCAGCCCCCGGTCGACGCCGAGCCGCAGCCGCCGGCGCTCCATCCACAGCCGCCAGAGCAGGAACGCCGCGCCGACGCCGAAGTTGCCGATCAGGATCGCCGAGGCGCCGAGCTCGGCGAAGGCGACCAGGTAGACGGTGACCGGGATCGTCACGATCACGTTCGTCACCGTGAGCCCGAAGTAGAGGCGGGGGCGCTCGTCGAGGCGGAGCAGCGCGAGCACGTACTCCCACAGCGTCAGCGTCCACAGCCCGAGGATCGCGAGCCGGGCGAGGCCGGCCTCGTCGCGGTCGAGCAGCGCCTCGGAGATCGGCCCGGCGAACGGCAGCGCGGCGAGCGCCGCCAGCGTGCTCGCCCAAAGCAGGGCGGCGAAGCCGGTCCCGACGACCGCCCGGCGGTCTGCGTCGGCGAGGTAGTAGAAGCGGAGGATCGCCTCGATCACCCCGAGCCGGATGACGATGCTCGCGGCGATCACCGATGCCAGCATCACCTCCGCGGCGCCGTAGTCGCTCGGCGACAGGTAGGCCGTGTAGACGGGAAGCAGGAAGACCGCGATCAGCTTCGAGAGGACGCTCGAAGCGGTGTACGCCGCGCCGGTGGTCGCGAGCCGCCGCAGGTACTCGAACACCGTCCGGCCCCTTGCGGCTACTCGCGAAGCGCGACGCCGAGCGCGAGCAGCGCCCAGGTCGCCGGGTCGATCGCGAAGCCCGCGTAGCCGAGGCTGTGGATCAGCATCGCGACGTAGCAGCCGGCGACGGCCGTCCGCGCCGCGGAGGCGCCCGGCCGGCGGGAGAGGAGGACGAGCAGCGAGACGACGACGAGCGGCAGGTAGACGGCGACGCCGAGCGCCCCCTGCTCGGCGGCGACGGTGACGGGCTCGGCGTGCGAGATCGTCATCTGCGCCTGCTCGATCTGCTCCCAATAGGCGACCCCGAACGACCCCGAGCCCCAGCCGGCGAGCGGGCGCTTCTCGGCCAGCTCGAGGCCACCCTCGACGAGGTCGGTACGGCCGCCGTAGATGTCGCGCTCCTCGACGACGTCACTCGACGGTGCGCCGCCGAGCGCAGCCAGGAGGACTACCGCGGCGGCCCCGATCGCGGCGGCGGCGATCGCGCCGCGCAGACGCCAGCGGATCGTCGCGACCACGCCGAGGCCGCCGGCGAGCGCCGCGATGCTCGAGATCGAGAAGCTGAACGCGATTCCGCAGAGGGCAAGCCCGGCCGCCGCGGTCGCGAGCCCGAGCGTCCGGCGGTCGGGGGCCGAGGCGATGTAGGCCCCGACGGCGGTGACCGCCAGCGCGAGGTAGCGGCCGAGGATGTTGGGGTCGAAGAACAGCGAGTTGACGCGGAAGTACTGGTGGAGCTGGTTCGCCTCGAGCAGCTCGTCGTTTAAGAACAGGTCGCGCGCCAGGTACTGGTAGACCGCGATCGCGGCGAAGACGCTCGCCATCGCGGCGACCGCGATCAGCACCCGCCCCAGCAGGCGCCGCGTCCACTCGACCTCGAGCAGCAGCGCGAACATGACCGCGAACGGGACGAGGAAGAAGCCCGCGTACTCGATCGCGGTCGAGACGTCTCGCGAGTACGCGGACTGTGCGGCGTAGAGGAGTAGGGTCGCCGCGAGCAGCCAGCGGAGCGCGCTCGAGAGGCCCGCGCGCGGAGAGACGAGACGTATACCGATCCCCTCGGTCCGCGGGGGCGCCGAGCGACGATCGACGATGGCGGCGCGGATCCGCACGGCCGCGGTGGCGGCGATCACCGCGTAGAGCGGGATCAGCAGGTTCGCCGTCTCGCCGCCGATCTCGACCGGTACCCGCAGCGGCAGGAGGCCGATCGCCAGCACCGGGAAGGCATCGGGCACGCGGACGACCAAGAACGCGACCACGCCGACGACGACGAGCGTCGCTGCGATCGCCCCGACGACCTGGGCCGTGTCCTCGCGGAACACGACCACGCGGGGCTCATCCCAGACGTCGCCGGCGACGAGGATCGGCGCAACGACGACCGCGGCGGCGACCGCGGCGAGCCGCAGCCGCCGGTCGGCGGCGGCGACCGCGAGCGCCGCCGACCCGCAGGCGGCGAGCATCCCCGTGAGCTCGAGCGCGGTCGCGGTCACGACCCTCCCCCGTCGAGCTCCCGCGGCGGGCGCGTGACGATGATCCGCTGGGGCCAGACCATCTCCCGCCCGCGCTCGGGCAGCTCGACGCGAACCCGGTAGCGACCGCTGCGCGCCCGCCTGCCCGCATCGGTGCGGCCGTCCCAGAGGAAGGTGACGAGGCGGTCGGGGTCGAGCGCGACCGGGCCGGCGAGGACGCGCACCGGGTCGCCGTTGCGATCGATGATCGCGACCTCGGCCCGGGAGTCGCCCTCGCGGACGAACAAGCTGATCGAGGTCGTCTCTCCGTCGTCGAGGGTCAGCTCGCGCGGGGTGATCTCGCGGACCTCGAGGACCAGGTCGGGGCTCCGCGAGCGGACGACGAGCACCGCGACCGTGAGGGCAGCGGCGAGCAGCGCGAAGAACAGCACCGTGCCCGGCGCGAGCGCCGGCACCCGGCGCCTCAACCGCGATCCTCGCCGGCGATCACGACCACGTCGGCGCCGCCCGAGAGCTGGCGGATGTCGGGGTCCATCGGGCCGACACGGCTCTCGCGGACCCCGAGATCCTGCGCGACCCTCAACGCCTCCTCGCGCTGGCCGCGGACGAACATGACCTCGGTCCACGCCGCCGGGATCGGCGCGGAGGTGACCGCGATCACCTCGTACTCGTTCGCGGAGACGTCGGACTCGACCCTGCTTCCTAGACCCTTGAGCTCGGTTCCGTTCATCACCGTCACCGAGACCGCCGACGGGTCGAACGAGTCGACGGGCGCCTCGCGCTCGGTGTCGCCGCTGAGCAGTCGCTCGGACCCGACGATTGCGACCGCGCCGCCGATCACGGCGAGGATGGCGATCGCCGCCAGCACCCGCGGCTGGGTCGCCCGGCGGGCGAATCGCCGCCAGCGAGGGTGGGGCTCGAGCGCGGCCCGCTCGATCGTGATCCGAGCCAGCGCGGGGCGCTCGCTCGTCACCCTCGCCGCCGCCGTGGTCGCGGCGACTCGCGCGGCGGCTGGGCTCTGGACCACCGTGTCGGCGACCGCATCGCCGCCCGTTCCGAGCAGCCGCTCGAGCTCGGACTCGGCTCGGTCGAGCTGGGCCTCGCTCGCTCGCAGGTCGGAGGCCGGGTGGTAGGGCTCGCGCTCGATCCAGGTTCGCATCCGGATGATGTCCCGCCGCTGGGAGAGGTAGAGGGGGAGCAGCAGCAGGAAGGCGATCGCCGACGGGATCGCGGCGAACGGCGCGACGGCGTCGACGAGGTCGCTCAGCCCCACGGGCGACCCCCCCGCTGGCTAGAACTCGGCGTCATCGCTCCCGACGACGAGCGCGAGGCGGGCGCCCCCCGCGAGGTCGCGCACTTCCTCGATCATCGGCTCGACCGGAGCCTCGCCGAGCGAGGCCGCGACCTCGGCAGCGAGGCTGGTCGCGGCCTGGCGCGCCCCCGGTTCGAACATGATCGTCGTCTGGTCGAATCCCGAGGTGGCGTTGTCACGGTTCCCGGGCCTGAAGCCGTCCGCCGGTCGGATCACGTCCTCGGCGACCTGGTCGGCGAGCCCCGGCACGCCCTGGATCACGACGCCGTCCGCTCCGATCACCTGGGTCGCGTTCAGCACCGCGACCTTTTCCGGCCGATCGCCCTGCTGGCGGGACTCCTGCCCCCCGCCACCGCGGCGCTCGCGATCGCCGGGCCCGTCGTCGCCGCCGAGGAGCCCGAACGCTCCAGTCAGCGCTGCTGCGGCGATCAGCGCCGCCGCGAGCAACACGACGACGTAGCGTGGATCGAGCGGCGAGGTCTGGTTGAGCCGGCGCCAGAGCTCACGCAGCCTTCCCTCGCGCTCGGGGGTGGGTTGGGACTCCGAGGCCTCCTCCCCGCGCGCCTCCGCGGCAGCCGCCGCCGCGGCCGCGGCCTCCTCGGCTCGCTCCGGCGCGCGCCCGGCCCACTCTCGCAGTCGACGTACCTCGCGGGCCTGCTGGAAGATCAAGAAGGCGAGAACGGCAAACCCGAGGAAGGTGACGATGCCGAGGATGGGCCCGATCCTCTCGATCAGGTCGATCATCGCTGCGGCGCAATCCTAGGGCTATCGCTCGACCGGCTCTTCCCGGCGGTGTTCGGTGACGACCTCGACCACCCGGTCGGCAAGGCCGGCCTCGTCGCCCGACGCGACCAACGACTCGAGCCGCCTCACCGTGCTCTCGACCCAATCGGGGTCGTGGGGCCGGGACCTGATCGCCCGCACGATCCGCTCGGCCGCCGTCGGCTGGGCGCGCTCGTTGGCGTTGAGCAGCTCCTCGTGGATCTTCTCTCCCGGGCGCGGGCCCGTGAACTCGATCGCGACGTCGACGTCGGGCTCGTAGCCGGCGAGCTGGATCATCTTCCGGGCGAGGTCGACGATCCGCACCGGCTCACCCATCTCGAGCACGAACACCTCGCCGGAGACTCCGCCGAGGTCGGCGGCCTGGATCACGAGCTGGGTCGCCTCGGGGATCGTCATGAAGTAGCGCGTCATCTCCGGGTCGGTGACGGTCACCGGCCCGCCGCGCTCGATCTGAGAGCGGAAGATCGGGATCACGCTGCCCGAGGAGCCGAGGACGTTCCCGAAACGGACGATCACGAACCTGGTGCCGGGGTTGCGCTGCCCGGCGGCCTCGACGATCCACTCCGCCATCGCCTTCGAGGCCCCCATCACCGTCTGCGGGTTGACCGCCTTGTCGGTCGAGACGAGGACGAACCGCTCGGCGCCCGCCGCGGCGGCCGTCTTCGCGGTCACCTGGGTGGCGATCGCGTTGTTGCGGACCGCCTCAAGCGGGTTTGACTCCATCAGCGGCACGTGCTTGTAAGCGGCGGCGTGGAAGACGACGTCGGGGCGGAAGCGCTCCATCACCTCGAGCATCCGCTCGCCCTCCTTGCAGTCGGCGAGCACCGCCTCGACGCGGGTGAAGTGCCACTCGTCGGTCAGCTCGCGGTCGATCTCGAACAGCGGCCCTTCGGCGTGGTCGAGCAGCACCAGCAGCCGCGGGCCGACACGGGAGATCTGGCGGCAGAGCTCGGTTCCGATCGACCCGCCGGCGCCGGTGACGAGGACGACCTTGTCGTCGAGGTACGCGCCGACCCGGTCGAGCTCCATCACCACCGGCTCGCGGCCAAGGACGTCCTCGACCTGGACGTCGCGGAGCTGGCGGGTGAGCTGGACTCCGCCGCGGAGGAGCTCGAAGACCGTCGGCAGGGTCCGAACGCCGACGTCGCGCTCGCGACAGGCGGTCACGACCTTCGCGCGCAGGACGCCCGGCGCCGACGGGATCGCGATGATCACCTCGTCGGGCTTGGCCCGATCGAGGATCGGGCCGATCTCGTCGGTGGTCCCCAGCACCTTGAGCCCGAGGTTGCGCATCCCGCGCTTCGCCGGGTCGTCGTCGACGAACCCGATCGCCCGGGTGCCGAGGTTGGGGTTGAGCTGGAGCTCGCGGACCACCATCTGGCCCCCGGAGCCTGCGCCGACGATCAGCGCCGTCCTCGTGCTGCGGCGGATCACCGCGCGGTCGGGCCGCTCGGCGATCGTCCGTCGCAGCAGGCGGGCGCCGCCGCAGAGAACGGTCAGCAGCAGGAGGTCGAAGATCGCCACCGAGCGCGGCAGGTCGTAGGCGTAGGGCTTCGCGATCGCGAAGACGAGGACAGTAAGCGCGACCGCGATCGCGATCGCGCGGACTAGCGGCCAGAGGTCGGGCAGGCGGAAGTACCGCCACCACTTCTGGTGCTGGCCGAGGAGCTCGAGCACGAGCGACTGACCGAGGGCGACGAAGACGATCGAGCCGGCGAGCATCGTCCGGTAGCGGTCGGGCATCCCGCCCTCGACATCGAGGAAGCGGAGCTCGAACGCGAGCGCGAAGGCCCCGGCAGCGAGCGCCGCGTCGGCTCCGAACTGAAGCGCCCGTCGCCGGTAGACGGGATCCGTCAGGCGACGCCATAGATAGGCTCGCATCGTCGTGCCGAGTCTAATCGCACCTCTGCCGAGGTCGCGGGGGAGATCGCGGTCCCGGGACGAGCCGCCCGCGGGCGGTCGCGCCGGGGTGGGCGGTGGGCGGGCGGGCGTCGCCGGCGCCGCGGACCTGACCCCGATCCGGGCGGCATTGCTCGGCCTCATTCACGGTCCCGCCGAGCTGCTCCCGGTCTCGAGCTCGGCTCACGTCTCGCTCCTCCCCTGGTTCGCCGGCTGGCGGTGGGGCGAGTTCGACCCCGAGGCCCGGAAGAGCTTCGAGGTCGTCCTCCACGCCGGTACCGCCCTGGCGCTGGTGATTGCTCAGCGGCGCCTGATCGCGTCCGAGTTGGCCGCGTTCGACCGCCGCCGGGCCGCGGTCGTCGGGCTCTCCGTCGTCCCGCCCACGATTGTCGGCTGCGGCCTCGAGCGGGAGATCGAGGACAGGCTCGGAGGCCCGCGAGCGACCGCCGGCGGTCTGGTCGCCGGGGCGCTGGCGATGACGCTCGCGGATCGGCGCCCGCAGGAGCGCGGCCCGGGCGATGCCCGGGCGCTCGACGGGCTCGGGCTCGGGCTCGGCCAGGCGGCGGCGCTCATCCCCGGGGTGTCGCGAAACGGCGCCACGCTTGCCGCCGCCCGAGCGCGGAGGTTCACTCGCGAGCAGGCGACCCTGCTCTCGCGCACCGTCGCCCTGCCGGTGATCGTCGGAGCGACGGCGCTGAAGGGGGGTCGCCTGCGGCGCCGCGGGGTCGACCCGTCGCTGCGGAGCGCGATGGCGACCGGAGCCGTTGCCTCGTTCGCCTCGACCCTCGCCTCCCGGAAGCTGATCGAGCGGGTCGAGGGCGACCGGGCACTGTGGCCGTACGCGGCCTACCGGATCGGGCTCGCCGGCGCGGTCGCGGTGCGGCTGGCGCTAGGAGCACGCCGCAGTCGCGCCGCCGGGTCCGGTTGAATCGGCCCATGCCCGAGGGTGCCTACGAGCAGGCCGGGGTGAGCCAGTCGGCCGCCGACGCTGGGGTTGCCTCGCTGGTCGGCGAGCTGGCGCGGATCGACACCGGCGAGCGCCCGCGGACGATCGCGCTTCCGGGCCACTACGCGAGCGTGCTCCGGCTCGACCAACGCCGGGGGCTCGCGATCTGCACCGACGGCGTCGGCACGAAGCTCGTCATCGCCGAGCAGCTCGGCCGCTGGGACACGGTCGGGATCGACTGCGTGGCGATGAACGTCAACGACCTGATCTGCGTCGGCGCGCGGCCGCTCGCGATGGTCGACTACATCGCGGTCCCACGCGCCGACCCCGACGTCCTCGGCGAGGTCGGGAGGGGGCTTCGTCGCGGCGCCGAGCTCGCCGGGATCGAGATCCCTGGGGGCGAGCTGGCGCAGCTTGGCGCGATCGTCACCGGCCTCGACCTCGTCGGCGCGGCGGTCGGACTCGTCGATCTCGACGCGATCGTCACCGGCGCGTCGGTCGAGGCCGGCGATCCGGTGATCGGCCTTCCCTCCTCGGGCCCGCACTCGAACGGCTACACGCTCGCCCGGCGCGCGCTCACGGACGTCGCGCCCGACGACGATCGGCTCGGCCGCCCGCTCGGCGACCTCCTGCTCGAGCCGACCGAGATCTACGTCCGCGCCGTGCTCGAGCTGCTCGACTCCCCGGCCGACGTCCGCGGCCTCGCCCACATCACCGGCGACGGCCTGCGGAACCTGCTCCGCCTCGAGGCCGATGTCGGCTACGAGATCGACGACCCGCTGCCCGTCCCGCCGCTCTTCGACCTGATCCGCAAGCTCGGCGACGTGCCCGAGGACGAGATGTACGAGGTCTTCAACATGGGCTGTGGCTTCTGCTGCGTCGTCGCGGCGGCCGACGAGGAGGCGGCGCTCGAGCTGCTGCGCACCCACTATCCGGAGGCGAAGCGGATCGGCCGGGCGACGGGACGGACGGGGGAGGTCGTCCGCAGGTAGGCGCGCCCGCCGTCGGGGGCGGCGCCGCGACGGATAGGGCGCGAATCCGCCGCGCAATCGGGTAAGCCCTCTTCACCACCGCGTATGGGGCGGCCGCCCGGCCGCATCCGTGCAATCGCGGCGCTTGAAGACGGGATCGTGGAGTGAGCGTTGAAAATAGGAGCCTGATGACCGAAGCTGCGTCACGGCCCCGCGGACCGCTCACCGGCACCTTGCTGTCGGAGCGGTACCGGCTCGACGCGAAGCTCGGCAGCGGCGGGATGTCGACCGTCTATCTCGGGCGCGACGAGACCCTCGAGCGATGGGTTGCCGTCAAGGTGCTCCACCGCGAGATCTCCGATGAGCCCGACCAGCTCGAGCGGTTCTCGCGCGAGGCGCGGGCGGTCGCCCAGCTCTCGCACCCGAACGTCGTTGCGGTGATCGACGCGGGGCAGGACGGCGGCCGGCCGTACATCGTCTTCGAGTACGTCGAGGGAGAGACGCTGAAGGCCCGGATCGAGCGCCTCGGGATGCTGCCGCTCGACGAGGCGGCGGCCTACGCGATCGAGGTCGGGCGCGGGCTCGCCGCCGCGCATGCGCGGATGCTCGTTCACCGCGACGTCAAGCCCCAGAACGTCCTCATCGACCCGGAGGGGCGGGCGAAGGTGACCGACTTCGGGATCGCCCGCTCGCTCGAGTCCGACGGGCTGACCCGCACCGGTCGGGTGCTGGGGACGACCGACTACGTCTCACCCGAGCAGGCGATGGGGCACGACGTCGACGCCCGCTCCGACATCTACTCGCTCGGGATCGTCCTCTACGAGATGGTCAGCGGCGAGCTGCCGTTCCAGGCCGACACCCTCGTCGGGGTGGCGATGAAGCATGTCAACGAGGGGATGCCCGACATCCAGCGCAAGCGCCCCGAGACCTCGGCGGCCCTCGCGGCGGTGATCGAGCGCTCGACCGAGAAGGAGCCGAAGAAGCGCTACCCGGACATGCCGTCGATGCTCGCCGAGCTCGAGGGCGCACTCGAGGTCGAGATCGCGCGCGCCGGCGGCGCCCACGGCGAGGCGACGACGGTAATCGAATCGGTCCCCGGCCCGAAGCGGAACCTCCGCGGTCGCCGCTGGTCGCTCGCGGGAATCCTCGTCGTCCTCGCTGCGACGGCGGCGGCGCTCGCGATCGTCCTCCTCACCGGCAGTGAGAGCGAGGAGCCGCCACCGACCCCGGCGGCTCCGACGACCGGCGAGGTCGAAGTCACCGCCGCGAGCGACTTCGACCCGTTCAGCGACGACGGCGAGGAGCATCCCGAGGAGGTCGATCTCGCGATCGACGGCGACCGGGAGACGGCATGGACCACCGAGCAGTACGAGGCCGCAGACGTCACCGCGCTCAAGGACGGCGTCGGGATCTACGTCCAAACCTCGCAGCCGGTCGAGGCTACGGAGATGATCGTGCGGACGCAGGCGGGCGGCTGGGACGCCGACGTCTATGCCGCCGCCGACGGCCCGCCGGAGAGCCTCGACGGCTGGCAGGGGCCGATCGCCGAGGTGAGTGGCGGCGGCGAAGAGGAGACGATCACGCTCGAGCCCGAAGAACCGGCGCGCTACTACCTGCTCTGGTTCAAGACGCTCCCCGAGTCGACCGAGGGCGGCTATCGCGCCGAGGTCACCGAGATCGAGCTCGTCGGGTGACGCCCGCGGCGCGGCGAGGGACGAACGTCGATTACGCACCTCATGTGTGCGTAAATCGACGCGCGTCAACTGAGCTTGTCGGGTCGCAGGCGTTCGTCGCCCGTCAGAGCGCTCAGAAGCGGAAAGAACGCTCTCGTTCGTAGCGGTCGAGGGCGAGGCGGACGAGGCGGTTGCAGAGCTCCGGGTAGGGGAGGCCGCTGGCCTCGAATAGCTTCCCGAACACGCTCGTCGCCGTGAAGCCGGGGATCGTGTTGACCTCGTTGACCAGCACCTC
>DATHVI010000199.1:0-50491 GCA_035461385.1 Solirubrobacterales bacterium | reverse complement strand
CCGCTGCGCGAGCGCGCCGACCTCGTCATCGACACCACCGACCTCAGCGGGGCGATGCTGCGGCGGCGGATCGTCGCCGACGTGCTCGCCCCGCGCACCGAGGCGAAGCTCGCGCTGACGATCCTCACCTTCGGCTTCAAGCACGGCCCGCCGCGAGACGCCGACCTCGTCCTCGACGTCCGCTTCCTCCCCAATCCCCACTATCGCGAGGACCTGCGCCCGCTGACCGGCCTCGACCCGGCGGTCGTCGAGCACGTCGAGGCGGGCGACCTCGCGCGCGACTTCTACGACCGCGCGATCCCGCTGCTCGACTTCCTGATCCCGGCCTACATCACCGAGGGCAAGACCCACCTCACGATCGCGATCGGATGCACCGGGGGCCGCCACCGCTCGCTCACGGTCGCGAGCCGGATCGCCGCCCACCTCGACGAGCACGACGACGTCGCGCTGCGCGTCGTCCACCGCGACGTCGAGACCGGCTAGGGCGCCGGCGGAGGTGGCTCCCGAGGATGCGCCGGCCCGGAGCGGCGCGAGCCGGTCCATACAATCGCCGCCGGTGGCGGAGCCGGTGATCAGCGCTCGTGGCCTGCGCAGGTCCTACGACGGCGTCGAGGCGGTGCGCGGCATCGACCTCGGCGTCGACCGGGGCGAGGTGTTCGCGTTCCTCGGGCCGAACGGGGCCGGGAAGACGACCACCGTCGAGATCCTCGAAGGCTACCGCCGGCGTGACGCGGGCACGGTCAGCGTCCTCGGCACCGATCCGCTGCAGGCGGGCCGCGACTGGCGGCAGCGGATCGGGATCGTCCTTCAGGAGTGCCGGATGCAGCCCCGCCTCACCGTCCGCGAGACGGTTGAGCTCTACGCCGGCTACTACGAGCGCCCGCGCTCGGTCGCCGAGACGATCGACCTCGTCGGGCTCGCGGGAAAGGCCGACGAGCGGGCCGCGCGCCTGTCCGGCGGCCAGCAGCGACGCCTCGACGTCGCCCTGGCGCTGATCGGCGACGCCGAGCTGCTGTTCCTCGACGAGCCGACGACCGGGTTCGACCCCTCGGCCCGGCGCCAGGCCTGGGACGTGATCGCGAGCCTGCGGTCGCTCGGCAAGACCGTTTTCCTCACCACCCACTACATGGACGAGGCCCAGGCACTCGCCGACCGGGTCGCGATCATCGCCGGCGGCGAGATCGTCGCCGAGGGGACCCCGGAGACCCTCGCCGGCCGCGACCTGGCGCCGACCGAGGTCCGGTTCCGGCTCCCGGAGTCGGCGACCCTCGCCGACCTCCCCGAGGCGGTGGCGGCGGCGATCGACGCCGGCTCGGGCGCGGGCAACGGGGCGCCGGCCGGGCTCGTCGTCGTCCGTACCGGCGACCCGCTGAGGGTGCTGAACGAGCTCACCGCCTGGGCGCTCGCGCGCGAGGTAGAGCTGCCCGGGCTCGAGGTGACGAGGCCGAGCCTCGAGGACGTCTACCTCGAGGTCACGGAGCGCCGGGCGTCGTGAGCGGCTTCGCCCTCGCCTGGCACCAGTTCCGCTTCGACCAGCGGGTGTTCTGGCGCAACCCGGCGTCGGTGTTCTTCACCGTCATGCTGCCGATCCTGTTCCTCGTCATCTTCGCCTCGATCTTCGGCGACGAGACGATCGACGCGCGGGGCGGGCTCGCCGTCTCGACCTACTACGTCCCCGGGATCATGACCCTCGCCGTCGTCTCGGCGACGATGGTCAGCCTCGCGATCGGCCTCACCGAGGCCCGCGAGAGCGGCCGGCTGAAGCGGGTCCGCGCGACGCCGCTTCCGCCGTGGGCGTTCGTCGCCGGCCGGGTCGGCAACGCGATCGTCGTCTCGCTGCTGATGGCGGTGCTGGTGACGGCGATCGGCGCCGCGCTCTACGACGTCGCGATCCCCGGCTCGACGATCCCCGGGCTCGTGCTCTCGCTGCTCGTCGGGGCGTTCGCGTTCAGCGCCCTCGGGTTCGCGCTCACCGCCGCGATCCCGTCCGAGGAGTCGGCGCCGGCGATCACGAACTTCACCGCCCTGCCGCTCTACTTCCTCTCCGGCGTCTTCATCCCCGAGACCGAGATCCCCGACGGGGTGCTGCGGTTCGCGGACCTGTTCCCGATCCGCCACTTCTTCGAATGCCTGCTCGCGGGGTTCGACCCGGCGACCGTCGGCACCGGGATCGAGCTCGGCCACCTCGCGGTCGTCGCCGCCTGGGGGATCGCCGGGCTGGCGGTCGCGGCGCGCGCGTTCCGCTGGTCGCCGCGCGGCGGTTGAGGCCGGCGGGCGTCCCCTGGCTGCGCGTCCGGGCTCGGCCCGAGTAGCCTCGTCGGCGTGATCCACCATGTCAGCGTCGACGTCAGCGACCTCGAGCGCAGCGGGCGCTTCTACGACGCGCTCCTCGGGCCGCTCGGGTGGCGGCGCCAGGTCGAGACCGACCGGGTGATCGCCTGGGGGATCGTGAAGCCGATCTTCTTCGCCGCGCTCGACGATTCAGCCGTCGCCGGGGGCGGGCACGTGTGCTTCACCGCGACCGGGATTCCGGCGGTGAGGGCGTCGTGGGAGGACGCCCAGAAGGCCGGCGGGACCGACGACGGGGCACCCGGGCCGCGCCCGGAGTACGGTCCCAGCTATTACTCCGCCTACCTGCGTGACCCCGACGGTCACCGGGTGGAGGTCGCAGTGGGGACGGGCTGACGTCCGTGCCTGCGCAGCGACGACTGACGAGACTTAAACGCAAGAGACTTCAAGGAGGACCAATGGCGAAGGTGAAGGTGGGAATCAACGGCTTCGGCCGGATCGGGCGGAACCTGTTCCGGGCCGCCTACGAGGCCGGCAGCGAGCTCGAGTTCGTCGCCGTCAACGACATCACCGATCCCGAGACCCTCGCGCACCTGCTCAAGTACGACTCGATCCTCGGCCGGTTCCCGGGCGAGGTAAAGGCGACCGCCGACGGGATCTCCGTCGACGGCGACGAGATCAAGGTGCTCGCGGAGCGCGACCCGGCGGCACTCCCCTGGGGTGAGCTCGGCGTCGAGGTTGTGATCGAGTCGACGGGGCTGTTCACGAAGCGCGAGGACGCGAGCAAGCACCTCGACGCCGGGGCGAGGAAGGTGATCATCTCCGCCCCCGCGAAGGAGCCCGATGTCACCGTCGCCCTCGGGGTCAACTTCGACGTCGCCTACGACGCCTCGAGCCACCACATCATCTCGAACGCCTCCTGCACGACCAACTGCCTCGCCCCGGTGGCGAAGGTGCTGCAGGAGACGGCCGGGATCGAGCGCGGGCTGATGACGACGATCCACGCCTACACCGCCGACCAGCGGCTCCAGGACATGCCCCACCGCGACCTGCGCCGGGCGCGGGCCGCGGCGCTCAACCTGATCCCGACCTCGACCGGGGCGGCGAAGGCGATCGGCCTCGTCCTCCCCGACCTCGACGGGAAGCTGAACGGGATCGCGGTCCGGGCCCCGGTCGCGACCGGATCGGTGGTCGACCTCACCTGCCAGGTCTCGCGCGAGACCAGCGCCGACGAGATCAACGCGGCGATGCGCGACGCCGCCGGCGGGTCGCTCGCGGGGATCCTCTCCTACACCGAGGACCCGATCGTCTCCACGGACATCGTCCAGGACCCGCACTCGGCGATCTTCGACGCCGAGCAGACGATGGTCACCGATGGCACCTTCGTCAAGGTCGTCGCCTGGTACGACAACGAGTGGGGCTATTCCAACCGCTGCATCGAGCTCGCCTCGCGCGTGCTCGAGCGCGAGCCGGCTGCGGTCGGTTGAGCGAGGGCGACGGGGATCCCGAGGCCCGCGGCACGTTCACGAAGGCGAGCGTTCGCGACGCCGAGGTGACGGGCCGGCGGGTACTGGTCCGGGTCGACTTCAACGTCCCGCTCGCCGAAGGCGGCGCCTACGGCGGGCGGGTGACCGACGACACGCGGATCCGCGCGGCGCTGCCGACGATCGAGCTGCTGCGCGAGCGCGGGGCGAAGATCGTCCTCGTCTCGCACCTCGGCCGGCCGAAGGGCGAGGTCGACCCGCAGCTTTCGATGGCGCCGGTGGCGACGCGGCTCTCGGAGTTGCTCGGCGCCGGCGTCCGGGTCGCCCAGGGCGTCGCCGGCGACGGCGTCGAGCGCGAGGTCGGCGAGCTCGCCCCGGGCGAGGTGCTGTTGCTCGAGAACAGCCGCTTCGAGCCGGGCGAGACCAGGAACGACCCCGGCCTCGCCGCGGCGCTCGCGGGGCTCGCCGACGTCTACGTCGACGACGCCTTCGGGGCCGCTCACCGCGCACACGCTACGACCGAGGGGGTAGCGCACCACCTCCCGGGCTACGCCGGGCTGCTGCTCGAGCGCGAGGTGCGCGAGCTGACCGCGGTCCGCGACGCGCCCGCGCCGCCGCTCTGCGTCGTCCTCGGCGGCGCCAAGGTGACCGACAAGATCGGGGTGATCGAGCGCTTCCTCGAGACCGCCGACCGGATCCTGATCGGCGGCGCGATGTGCTTCGCGTTCTTCCGCGCCCAGGGCATCGAGACCGGCTCGTCGCTGGTCGAGGCCGAGGGGGTCGACCTCGCCCGCGGCGTGCTCGAGCGCGCGTCGGCGTCGGACTGCGAGCTCGAGCTGCCGCTCGACCTCGTCCTCGGCCGCGGGTTCGACGCCGCGACCGAGGTCCGCGCCCTCGACGGGGTCGAGGTTCCGGAGGGGTGGATGGGCCTCGACGTCGGCCCGCGAACGGTCGCGCGCTACGCGGACGCGATCGCCGCCGCGGGGACGGTGTTCTGGAACGGGCCGATGGGCGCGTTCGAGCTCGACCCGTTCGCCGCCGGCACCCGCGGCGTCGCCGAGGCGGTCGCCGCGGCCGGGGGGTTCACCGTCGTCGGCGGCGGGGACTCCGCCGCGGCGATGGCGCAGTTCGGGCTCGCCGACCGGGTCGACTGGCTGTCGACCGGGGGCGGCGCGTCGCTGGAGTTGATGGAGGGGCGCGAGCTCCCCGGGGTCGAGGTCCTGCTCGACCGCGACCGGGCCGCGTCCGAGCAGGCGAAGCAGGGTAAGTGAGCGAGCGACATTCATGTCGCGAGAGCAGCATGTGCCGGGAGGTGCTTCTGTGAGCGAACGAACGCCCGTCGTGGCGGCCAACTGGAAGATGCACAAGACGATCGGCGAGGCCGAGGCGTTCCTCGACCGGTTCCTCGGCGAGATCGACTCGCTCGCGGGGGTCGAGATCGTCGTCTGCCCGCCGGCGCCGGCGCTCGCGACCGCGGTCGAGCGCTCGCGCCGCTCCCCGGTCCGGATCGCGGCCCAGAACGCGCACTTCGAGTCGCAGGGCGCGTTCACCGGCGAGATCTCGCCGCCGATGCTGGCCGATCTCGGCGCCTGGGGGGCGGTCGTCGGCCACTCCGAGCGCCGGGCGATGTTCGGCGAGACCGACGAGGCGCTCGCGCGCAAGGTTCCGGCGCTGCTCGACGCGGGCCTGGTGCCGATCCTCTGCGTCGGCGAGACCGAGGCCGAGCGCGACGCCGGCGAGACCGAGGCGGTGCTCCGGCGCCAGGTCGGGGCCGACCTCGCCGAGGTCGCCGACGAGCGGCTCGGCGGCATCGTGATCGCCTACGAGCCGGTCTGGGCGATCGGAACCGGGCGCACCGCCACCCCCGACCAGGCCCAGGAGGCGATCGCGTTCATCCGCTCGCTGCTCGCTGACCGCGATTCCGGCGCCGCGGCCCAAGTGCGGATCCAGTACGGGGGCTCGGTCAAGCCCGCGAACGCGGCCGAGCTGATGTCGCAGCCGGACATCGACGGAGCGCTGGTCGGCGGCGCGTCGCTCGATCCCGAGGATTTCGTCGCGATCTGCGCCGCGGCCGCGGCGTCGCGTTCGGAAGCGGTCGGCGGATGACGATCCCCGAGGGACCGGAGGCGATCCCGGTCCCCTCCGTCGCGCTGGTGATCCTCGACGGCTGGGGGCTCGCCCCGCCCGGGCCCGGGAACGCGATCAGCCAGGCGAGCACGCCGGTGTTCGACTCGCTCTGGGAGCGCCACCCGCACACGACGCTGTCGGCGAGCGGGCGTGACGTCGGGCTGCCCGAGGGGCAGATGGGGAACTCCGAGGTCGGCCACCTCAACCTCGGCGCCGGCGCGGTCGTGAAGCAGGACCTGGCGCGGATCGACGACGCGATCGCCGACGGGAGCTTCTTCGAGAACCCGGTGCTCGAGGCGGCGTGCGAGGCGGCGAGGACGAGTCCCCGTGGCCGCCTCCACCTTGTCGGGCTCGTCTCCGACGGCGGCGTGCACTCCGGCTGGGAGCACATCCGGGCGTGCATCGAGCTCGCCGCTCGCCAGGGGGTCCCGGACGTCGTCGTCCACGCGCTCACCGACGGGCGCGACACGCTCCCGACCTCGGGCGCCGGCTACATCGCCGAGCTCGAGCGCTGGCTGCGCCAGGCGGGCCGGGTCGGCACCGTCGGCGGCCGTTACTACGGGATGGACCGCGACCGCCGCTGGGAGCGCACGCAGCGCGCCTACGACGCGATCGTCCACGCCCAGGGCGAGCATGCGGCGAGCGCCGGCGAGGCGGTCGCGGCGGCGTACGAGCGCGGCGAGACCGACGAGTTCATCGTCCCGACGGTGATCGGCGACTACGACGCGGTCGCCGACGGCGACGCGGTGCTGCACTTCAACTTTCGCCCCGACCGCGCCCGCCAGCTCATCCGCGCGCTCGGCGAGCGCGACTTCGACGAGTTCCCGCGGCGAGTCGCGCCCCGGGTCGAGCTGACGACCCTGACCGAGTACCGGGCCGACTGGGAGTACCCGGTCGCGTTCCGACCGAACGCCCCGGGGACGACGCTCGCCGAGGTCCTCGCCGCCCGGGGCGAGCGCCAGCTCCACGTCGCCGAGACCGAGAAGTACGCCCACGTGACCTACTTCTTCAACGGCGGACGCGAGGACGAATGGGAGGGCGAGGAGCGCCACCTGGTCGACTCGCCCCGCGACGTCCCGACCTACGACCACAAGCCGGAGATGAGCGCCCGCGCAGCCGCCGACGCGTTCAGCAGCCACTGGGCCGACGGCGGCTACCGGTTCGGGATCATCAACTTCGCCAACCCCGACATGGTCGGCCACACCGGCAGCATCCCGGCGGCGGTCGAGGCGGTCGAGACGGTCGACTCCTGTCTCGGCGAGGTGATCGGCGCCGTCCACGCGAGCGGCGGCGCCTGCATCGTCACCGCCGACCACGGCAACGCCGACCACATGCTCGAGCCCGACGGCTCGCCGAACACCGCGCACTCGACCAACCCGGTGCCGCTCGTCGTCACGGTCGCCGGCGCCTCGCTCCCGCAGCCGGGGATCCTCGCCGACGTCGCGCCGACCGCGCTCGCCCTGCTCGGGATCCCGCAGCCGGAGGCGATGAGCGGGCGTTCGCTGCTGGGCTGAGCCCCTCAGCGCGGCCGAGGGTCGGCGGAGCCGAGGCGTCCGGAGCAGCCAGCCCGGGCCGCGCCGCCCGGGCGGGTTCGGTGAGCGCCCCGGCGCGGCGGGGCGCGGGCCGTTTGAATTGCGATCACGGGGTGGCCCGAAGGGCTTGGGTCGCTCCGGGGCGCTGGGTCGCTCGAAAGTTACGTTTTCCTCGACTACCGAGGCGAAGGTACGTTTGGTACCTCGGTTGTGCTCAACGTTCCCTTCGAGCCCGTTGGCCCGGTTCGCTTACCCTTGAGCCCGCGCACCTAAGCTGCTATAAAGTCACTTAGATTTCCTATAGCAAATCAGACAGGCGAGCCCCGTGAAAGCTCGGGGCGTGGCCTGAAGGAGGTTGATGAGATGGCACTCGTACGATGGGACCCGAGTCGCGAGGTCGACACGCTCCAGTCGGAGGTCAACCGGATCTTCGACACGTTCTTCGGCAACAACGAGGTTCGCTCCCGGCGCTGGGTTCCGGCGATGGACCTGGTCGAGACCGACGAGCATCTGGTGCTTCGCGCCGACCTGCCGGGGATGAAGCGCGACGACGTCGAGATCGAGGTCAAGGACGGCGTCCTCACGGTCTCCGGCGAGCGCAAGGCCGAGCAGGAGGAGCGCTCGGAGGGCTTCTACCGCGTCGAGCGGAGCTTCGGCACGTTCTCGCGCTCGCTGACCCTCCCGAAGGGGATCGACCCGCAGCGGGTCGCCGCCGAGTTCGAGGACGGCGTGCTCGAGGTCCGGATCCCGAAGCCGGAGGAGACGAAGCCGGTGCGGGTCGCGATCGGCGCCGGTGACGTCAACGGCAAGGCGACCGACAAGAGCTGAGCCGACCCCGACTGACGCTGATCTAGGCTCCGGGTCGTGCGCGACGACCCGGAGCGACTGCGGTTCGAGATAGCCGCCCGCGATGGAGCCGCCCGGACCGGGCGGCTCCAGACCGCTCACGGGCCGGTTTCCACACCCGCGTTCGTGCCGCTCGCGACCCGCGGCAGCGTCCGCTCGCTCGACCCCGTCGACGTCGCGGCGCTCGGCTACGAGCTGATCCTCGGCAACACCTTCCACCTCTTCCTCGCCCCCGGGGCCGAGCGGGTCGAGCGGCTCGGCGGCCTCCACGAGATGATGGCCTGGGAGCGGGCGATCATCACCGACTCCGGCGGCTTCCAGATCTTCTCGCTCGCCCACGGACACGTCGCCGACGAGATCAAGGGGCGGCGGGGTCGCCAGGCGACCGGGGGCGCGGTGCTCGAGATCTCCGAGCGCGGGGTCCGGTTTCGCTCCTACGTCGACGGCGACGAGCGGTTCATGGGCCCGGAGGAGTCGATGGCGACCCAGGCCGCGCTCGGCTCCGACATCGCGCTCGCGTTCGACGAGTGCACCCCCTACCACGCCGACCGCGACTACACCGCGCGGTCGACCGAGCGCACCCATCGCTGGCTCGGGCGCTGCATCGACTGGCACCGCGCCCACGGCCCGCGTCGCCAGGCGCTGTTCGGGATCGTCCAGGGCGGCGTCCACGAGGATCTGCGCCGCGACGCGGCGGCGACGGTCGCCGCCGCCGACGTCGACGGGCTCGCGATCGGCGGCACCCTTGGCCGCGACAAGCCGCAGATGTACGAGGTCGTCGGGTTGACCGCTTCGCTGCTTCCCGCCGAGGCCCCGAAGCACCTGCTCGGGATCGGCGAGCCCGATGACCTGCTCGAGGGTATCGGCCACGGGATCGACCTCTTCGACTGCGCCGTCCCGACCCGGCTCGCCCGCCACGGGATGGTCCTTGCGCCGCTGCCCGAGGACCGGTTCCGCTACGACGTCTCCCGGGCCGCCCACGCCGAGTCCCGGCTACCGCTCGCCGACGGCTGCCCGTGCCCGACCTGCTCGCGCCACACCCGCGCCTATGTCCACTACCTCGTCCGCGCCCGGGAGCTGACCGCGGTCCGGCTGCTGACGATCCACAACCTCGCCTTCCTCGGCGAGCTGGTCGCGGGCGCGCGGCGGGCGATCGCGGCCGGCCACTTCGCCCGCTACCGCGAGGGCATCCTCGCCGGCGAGGCCCCGTGGAGCCTCACTCCGAGTTCTGCTCGATCAGGCTTCGCAGCTCGTTGATCTGATTCGGGACGTCGTCGCGGAGGAACTCGCCGACGTCGGTGCCCTGCCCGGCCTCGGTGAGCAGCAGCACCCCGGCGGCGATCAGCCCCGCGAGCGCGGCGATCAGGATCAGGACGCCGATCGCCCGGGTGATCCTTCCCGCCACCGACGACCGCCGGGCGGCCGGAGGGGCGGTCGGGCGCGGGCGCGGGCGCGTGGGGCGGGGCCCGGGGGCGGGAGCCGGTGCCTCGGGCGGCAGCCGGCGGGTGGCGTCGGTCGCAAGCGCGCGGGTCGCAGCCTCGTTCGGGACCGCGGGCTCGCGCCCGGCGATCCCGCTGCGGAGCGCGAGCGCGAGGTCGCGGGCGGTCGTGTAGCGGCGCTCGGGCTCGGACTCGAGTGAGCGCAGGACGGCGCGGGAGAGCGTCTCCGGAACCTCGGGGTCGTAGGACGTCGGCGCCAGCGGCCGCTCGTTCTCGCGCCGGATCGCGAGCTCGGCGAGGGTCGACCCCTCCCACGGCAGCCGGCCGGCGAGGACCTGGTAGAGGACGACGCCGAGCGCGTAGACGTCGGCCGCAGGCGTCGCCTCCTCGCCGCGCGCCTGCTCGGGCGCGAGGTACGCGGCGGTGCCGACGACCGAGCCGACCTGGGTCAACCGGGTCTGCTCGGCGGCGCGCGCGATCCCGAAGTCGGTCAGCTTGACGGTCATCTCCCCGGTCGGCGGGTCGAGCGAGGAGTCGTCCCGGCTCGGGCGGGCGGCCGGGCCGCCGATCACCATCAGGTTGCCGGGCTTGACGTCGCGGTGGATGATCCCCTGCCGGTGCGCGTACTCGAGCCCGGCGCAGGCCTGGGTGCCGACCTCGACCGCGACCTCGGGGCCGAGGCGTCCCCGCGACTGCAGGAGCTGGGCGACCGAGCGCCCCTCGACGTACTCCATGACGATGTAGTGCCGCCCCTGGTCGACCCCGGTGTCGTAGACCTGGACGATGTTCGGGTGGATCAACTTCGCGACCGCGAGCGCCTCGCGGCGAAAGCGGGCGACGAACTTGTCGTCGTCGGAGAGGTGCTCGGCGAGGACCTTGACTGCGACCGTTCGCTCGAGCACCCGGTCGGTCGCCCGGTAGACGGTCGACATCCCCCCCGAGCCGAGGCGGTCGCCGAGCGCGTAGCGGTTCGAGATCAGGGTCGCGTTCACGTCCTGCCCCTACCCGCTCTCCGTGCCGCCGCTCGACGGCGGGGCGGTGCCGCCCGAGCCGCCGCCCTGGCCCGGGTTGTCGCCGCCGCCCTGGCCCGGGGGGGTTCCGCCCTGGCCCGGGGGGGTTCCGCCCTGGCCCGAGCCGTCGTCGTCGTCGCCCTCGTCCTCGGGCGGCGGCTCCTCGGTCGTCTCCTCGGGCTCGGTCGCGGGTGGCTCGGGGGGCTCCGCCGGCTCCTCCGGCGGCTCCTCGGTATCGAGCGGCTCGGTGCACTGCTCGGCGACGAGCTCGGAGAGCCTCAGCGCCGCCGCCTGCAGCGCCTCGCGGACGTCCTCGTCGACCCGCCGCGGGACGAGGCTCTCTTCGCTGTCGCTGACCTGGGCGACCAGCAGGTCGGCGCTTTCCTGGGCGCCCTCGCAACGGCCTTCGGCGACCGCGCCCTCGACCTCGTTCAGGCGCTCGAGCAGCACGTTCGCGTCCTCCTCGGGGATCTCGCCGTCGTCCCCGCCGCAGCCGGCGAGAAGCGCCGCGAGCGCGAGCGCGAGCAGGGAAATCCGCCCCCGGGTAACCATCGCGGCGAGTCTAGTGACCGCCTGTCTCGGGCCAGCCGGGTGAACGCGCGTCACTGGCCGATGTAGAGGCGGCCGGCCAGGTGCTCGGGGAGCCCGGCCGCGACGATCGCATCCGCCGCCCGGTCGATGTCGTAGGCGACCCGGTGGTAGCTCCCCGTCCACTCGCGCGTGTCGAGCTCGAGCCACGATGCCCGAGGGTCGCCGTCGCGCGGCTGGCCGACGCTTCCCGGGTTGATCAGCCAGCGTCCGCGCCCGAGCTCGAGCCGGGTCCCGGCCGTGGCCTGGGCGCCGCGGGCCTCGCCGGCCGGCTTGTTCGCCTCGTCGGCGAGGGTGAAGAACAGCGCCACGTGCGAGTGGCCGATCAGGCTCACCCGCCGCGCCTGGACCGCGATGCACTCCGCGGCCTGCTCGGGCCAGAGCACGTACTCCCAGACCGGGTCGCGTGGCGAGGCGTGGTAGGCGGCGGGGTCGCGCTCGGTGTCGGCCGGCTCGAGCCCCTCGAGGAACGAGATCGTCTCCGGCCGCGCGCGCTCGCGCGTCCAGAGCACCGCCTCGGCGGCGGCGGGGGAGAACGAGGAGATATCGAGCGCGTCGAGGACGGCGAGGTCGTGGTTGCCGACCAGGCAGAGCTCGCAGCGCTCGGCGACGAGCGTCGCGCAGGCGTCCGGCTCGGCGCCGTAGCCGACGACGTCGCCGAGGCACCAGATCCGCTCGATCCCGGCGCCGGTGACGTCTTCGAGGACCGCCTCGAGCGCAGGCAGGTTGGCGTGGATGTCGCTGATGATCGCGAGGCGCATGGCGGGAGGCGGCGGAGGCAGCGAACTATCGTAGGGGCCGTCACGGAATGACTGGTGTGTTCGAGACTTGACGGACCCGGGCCGTCGATGAGCCGCTCCGATCCGCCGTGGCGATCCCGGGGCTCGCCGTCGCTGCGGGCGGCGCTCGCCGCCGCGGCGATGGTCGCCGCCGCCGAGGCGGCTGCGCACCTGATCGGATCGGCGAGCGATCCGCTTTCCCCCGCGGCTGTCGACGCCAGCGACTACTTCAGCGCCGAGGAGGTCGAGCGCGGTCGCTCGTACCGGTCGGGCCAGCTCCGCCTCGCCCTCGCCGGGACGGGCCTCCAGCTCGCGCTG
Source organism: Solirubrobacterales bacterium (assembly GCA_035461385.1). GTDB lineage: Bacteria > Actinomycetota > Thermoleophilia > Solirubrobacterales > 70-9 > DATHVI01. The sequence goes on along the minus strand of DATHVI010000199.1, from coordinate 38,079 downwards.
CTCGCCGGCCTCGCGCTCGGCCGCCCGCGGCTCGCCCGCCGCGCGCTCGCCCGGCTCGGCTCGCGCCCGCTCGCCGGTGCCGCAGCCGCCGGTGCGGGGATCGCGCTCGCCCTCGCGATCGTCGCGCTGCCGACCCGGATCGCGGCCCACGAGCGCTCCGTCGACGTCGGCCTGTCGACCCAGACCCTCGCCCCGTGGCTCTGGGACGTCGCCCGCTCCGCCGCGATCACGGCGCTGCTCGCCGCGGGCGGCGCGGCGCTGCTCCTGGCGCTGATCCGGCGCTGGCCGCGCCGCTGGTGGCTCCCCGGCGCGGCGGCCGTGACCGCGGTCGCGATCGTCATCACCTGGATCGCCCCGGTGGTGCTGGCGCCGATCTTCAACCGCTTCGACCCGCTGCCGGAGGGGAGCGCGCTCCGGGCCGAGGTGGTCGAGCTCGCCGGCCGCGCCGGGGTCGACGTCGGCGAGGTCTACACCGTCGATGCCAGCCGCCGCTCGACCCGCGAGAGCGCATACGTCGGCGGCCTCGGGCCGACGAAGCGGGTGGTGCTCTACGACAACCTGCTCGCCAACGCGCCGCCCGGCGAGGTCCGCGCGGTCGTCGCCCACGAGCTCGCCCACGTCGCCAACGACGACATCCGCCGCGGGATCACGTTCGTCGCCGTCGTCGCCCCGTTCGGGCTCCTGTTCGTGCGCGAGCTCGGCCGCGCGCTCGCGCTCCGCGGCGGCGCCGAGCCGGGCACGGTCCCGGCGCTGCCGGCGTACGTGCTCGCGATCGTCGTCGCCTCGACGACGATCGGCATCGTCTCGAACCAGCTCTCGCGCCAGATGGAGGCCGCCGCGGACACGTTCGCGCTCGAGCTCACCGGCGACCCGGAGGCGATGGTCGGGCTCCAGCGGCGTCTCTCCGAGGCGAACGTCTCCGACCCCGATCCGCCGTCCGCGGTCCGCTTCCTCCTCCGCACCCACCCGACGACCGTCGAGCGGATCGGGATCGCCCGCGCCTACGAGCAGCGCGAAGCCCCGGCGACGGTCGACTGAGCCCGTCGCCGCGGATCGAGCCCCAAGCCGCAGGGTGAGGCGGATTTTGCATCGCTATGACACAAGATCCGCCTCACCTGCCTGGGAGGCGCCGGGGCGGGCCGTTGGGGCGATCGGCCGACTACCATCGCCCTCCCTTGACCGACCCGGCTCCGACCGATCCGATCGCCCGGCTGCGCGCCGCCGTCGACGCCGCCGTCGCGGCGCTCAACGACGGCCGGGCTCCGCGGTCGGACCCGACCCTCGAGCGGCCGCCGAAGGCCGAGCTCGGCGACTACTCGACGAACGCCGCGATGCTGCTCGCCCCGGCGCTGGGGGCGCCGCCGCGCGAGGTCGCCGAGCGCCTCCGGGAGGCGCTCGAGGCCGAGCTCGGACCCGATGCCGAGCGGGCCGAGGTCGCCGGTCCCGGCTTCCTCAACCTGTTCCTCGCCTCGAGCTGGTACCGGCGGGTGACCGCCGACGTGCTCGCTGCCGGAGAGCGGTTCGGGTCGAGCGTCGCCGCGCCCCCGGAGCGGGTGCTGGTCGAGTTCGTATCCGCCAACCCGACCGGCCCGCTGACCGTCGCCAGCGGCCGCGGCGCCGCCTACGGCGATGCGCTCGCGCGTGCCCTCGAGATGTCGGGTCACGAGATCGAGCGCGAGTACCTGCTCAACGACGTCGGCGGCCAGGTGCAGCGATTCGCGGCGTCGATCGCGGCGCGGATCGACGGTCGCGAGCCTCCCGAGGACGGCTACGGCGGCGAGTACGTCACCGACCTCGCGCGCGAGCTGGCCGAGCGGGGCCTCGACTCCGGCGACCTCGACCGGCTCGCGCGCGCCGGGACCGAGGCGATGCGGGAGCGGATCGCGGCGACGCTCGAGCGGTTCGGCGTCGGCTTCGACACCTGGTTCTCCGAGCGCACCGTGCACGAGTCCGGCCGGATCGCGGCGGTCGTCGAGGCGCTTCGCGAGCGCGGTCACGCCTACGACAGCGAAGGGGCGACCTGGCTGCGCACGACCACTTTCGGAGACGACAAGGACCGGGTCCTGATCCGCGCCGGGGGCGAGCCGACGTACTTCGCCGCCGACGTCGCCTACCACCAGGACAAGCTCGAGCGCGGCTGGGAGCGGCTGATCGACCCGCTCGGCGCCGACCACCATGGCTACGTCCCGCGGATGCGGGCGGCGATCGAGGCGCTCGGCGCCGACCCCGATGCCTACGAGGCGCCGATCCTCCAGTTCGTGCACCTGGTCGAGGGCGGCGAGCGGGCGCGGATGTCGAAGCGCCGTGGCGAGTTCGTCACCCTCGACGAGCTCGTCGACGACATCGGCGTCGACGCCGCCCGCTTCCTGATGCTCCAGCGAAGCCACGACACCACCGTCGACCTCGACCTCGACCTCGCCCGAAGCCAGTCCCAGGACAACCCCGTCTACTACGTCCAGTACGCGCACGCGCGGATCGAGAGCATCCTCCGCAAGGCGGCCGCCGAGGGCGCCGCTCCCGGCGACGCCGGCGCGGTCGCCGACCGGGCGGCCGCGGAGGACGCGCTCGCAGCGCCGGCTGAGCCCGCCGAGCGGGTGCTCGTCCGCCGGCTGCTCGAGCTGCCGGCCGAGGTCCGGATGGCGGCCGAGCGGCGCGCGCCGCACCGCCTCTGCGCCTACGCGATGGCGACCGCGGCCGACTTCCACGCCTTCTACCGCGACTGCCGTGTGGTCGGCGCTCCGCCCGAGGTCGAGGCGGCCCGGCTCGGGCTCTGCGTCGCCGCGAAGCGGACGATCGCCACGACCCTCGGCCTGCTCGGGGTCTCGGCACCCGATCGGATGTGAGCGCCCGCGGGGGAGCGAGGGCGCGGAACGGCGGCGAAACGCCGGCCGGGTCCCTCGCCAGGGGGAGTGCGGGGCCGAGCAGCGGGTACGAGATGCTAGGTGTGAAGCGGGAAATCGGATGCCAAGCGCCGAAATGGCGTCTTCCGGCTCTGTTAGCTTCACCGAGCACTTCGCCAACGATCAGGAGGAATCACCGTGACCAAAGCTGAGTTCGTCGACCGGATCGCCGGCTCCTTCGAGAGCAAGAAGGCCGCCGCCGACGCCGTCGACGCCGTCCTCGACGGAATCACCGACACGCTCGCCTCCGGCGGGGAGGTCAACTTCACGGGGTTCGGCAAGTTCAGCGTCGCCGAGCGCGGCCCGCGCCAGGGCGTCAACCCGCGGACGGGCGAGCGGATCACGATCGCCGGCGGCCGGGTGCCGAAGTTCTCGGCCGGCGCCGGCCTGAAGTCCACAGTCAAGGGCTGAATGCCGAGGGCGCATTCGTAGACCGGCTCGCCGCGCTCGTCGAGCAGCGGCGCAGCCAGGTCTGCCTCGGACTCGATCCCGACCCGGCGACCCTCGCCGGCGCGACTGACGCCGAGGCGGAGCCCGGCCGTGCGGCCGCAGACGCCGTAGTCCGCAGCTGCGACGAGCTGATCGCCGCCGCCGGGCCCGCCTGCGCCGCCGTCAAGCCCCAGCTCGCCTGCTTCGAGCGCCTCGGGCCGCACGGCTGGGAGGCCCTGCACGAGGTCTGCCGGCTGGCGCGGGACGCCGGGCTGGCGGTGATCGCCGACGGCAAGCGCGGCGACGTCCCGCACACCGCGGCAGCCTACGCGCAGGCGATGTTCGCGGGCACCGAGACGCCGTGGGGGCGGGCGCCCGGGCTCCGGGCCGACGCGGCGACGGTCAACGTCCTCCTCGGCGGCGATGCCCTCGACCCGCTCGTCGACGCCGCCGCCGAGGCGGGCGCCGGTCTGTTCGCCGTCGTCCGCAGCTCGAATCCCGGCGCCGCCGACCTGCTCGACCTCGACGCCGGGGGCGCGCCCCTGTTCGAGCGGGTGGCGGCGCTCGTCGATTCGCGCGCCGGGCGGCTCGCCGGCGACTGCGGGCTCTCGGGGATGGGGGCGGTCGCCGGGGCGACCGAGCCGCATCACCTCGGCCGCCTGCGCGAGCTGATGCCGAAATCGGTGTTCCTCGTCCCCGGGGTCGGGGCCCAGGGGGGCCGGCCCGAGGAGCTCGCACCGGCGTTCGGGCCGCATCCGGCGAGCGTCCTCGTCGCCGCCTCGCGCTCGATCGCGGGCGCCGACGACCCGGCGAGCGCCGCCGAGGAGCTGCGGAAGCGGGTCTGGGAGCTGGGCGCGGGCCGCTGAGCGCCGCGGAGGCGACTGGGCCCGGCGCCGGTTCGCCCGCCCGAGGACGTACGATTGCCCCGGAATGAGGAGCGGTGCGGAGGAGCGGCGCAGGGCGCCCTGGGGTGCGCGCCTGATGGCGCTGGTCGCCTTCGCCGGCGCGGCGACGATGCTGATTTTCGTCGTCGCGTCATCGCTCGAGGGTTCGAACGACGACGCCGAGGAGCAACCGCGCGAGCGCTCGGGACGCACGGTGGAGGGCTGCACGCCGACCGAGCGCGAGGCGCTGCGGCTCGGCTATTACGTCGTCCAGCCCGGCGAGCCCGGGCTCTCGGCAGTCTCGGACAAGACCTGTGTCCCGGTCGACCGGCTTCAGCGGCTCAACCCGGCGCTCGATCCGCAGCTGATCCCGCAGGCAGCCTGCGTCAACCTGAAGCGCGACGGATGCCGGGCGCTCGCCGAGGGCTGAGGGACGATCCGACAACCCGACGCGCGCCCCGGTCAGCCGCGGGCACGCGCGGAGTCTGCGGACGGTCGCTGAGCTCGGGCGGAGCGATCGCGCGCCGGGCCGTGGTCGCGGCGTGGTGGGCGACCCTGACCGCGTTTGCGGCACTGGCTCTCGCAACCCCAGCCGCCGCTCAGCCCGAGCCGCCGCGGCCGGATGCCCGCGCCTGGCTGCTCGTCGACGCCGGCGACGGGGAGGTCCTCGCGGCGCGGCGACCGTCGCGGCCGGCGGCGATCGCGAGCGCGACGAAGCTGATGACCGCCTACGTCGCCCGCCGCGAGCTCAAGCTCGACGAGCCGGTGGTCGCCCCCGACTACGACGGCGCTCCGATCGAGTCGCTGCTCGGGCTCGAGGCCGGCGAGGAGATCCGCGTCCGGGACCTGCTCGCCGGGCTGCTGCTCGCCTCGGGCAACGACGCCGCGGTGGCGCTCGCCGTCGCCTCCTCGGGGTCGGTGCCGGAGTTCGTCGCCGAGATGAACGCCGCCGCCCGCCGCCTCGGCCTCGGCGACACCAGCTACGCGAACCCGATCGGGCTCGACGACCCGGCGAATCGCTCGACGCCCTCGGACCTGGCCCGGCTCGCGATCGAGCTCCGCCGCGACCCGTTCCTCGCCGGGCTGTTCGACACGCCTCGGATGCGCCTGCGCAGCGGCGCCCGCCGCCGCGAGGTCGTGAACCGCAACGATCTCGTCGCCGAGGTCGGCTGGGTCGACGGGATCAAGACCGGGCACACCCTCGACGCGGGGCACGTGCTCGTCGGCTCGGGCACCCGCAAGGGGGTCACCCTCGTCTCGGTTGTGCTCGGGGCGCCCGACGAGGAGGCCCGGAACGAGGCGACGCTCGAGCTGCTGCGCCACGGCTTCTCCCTCTACCGGCGCCGGTCGCCGGTCGAGCGCTCGCAGCGGCTGGCAGCGCCGCCGATCCGCTATCGCGACGAGGCGCTCCCGCTCGTCGCCTCGCGCGGCGTCGACCTCGTCGTCAGGCGCGGGCAGAGGGTCCAAACGAGGACGGTCGCCCCCGACGAGGTCGAGGGGCCGATCGCCAACGGCGAGCGGATCGGGCGCGCGGTGGTGACCGTCGACGGGGAGGTCGCCGGGCGGGTTCCGCTCGTCGCGGCGCGCGCCGTCCCGGCGGCGACGACGCTCGAGCGGATCGACGCGGCGGTGCCCGGCTCGCGGGTCATCGTCTGGGGCCTGGCGGCGATCGTGTGCGCACTCGCCGTCGCCGGTATCCTCCTCGCTCGGAGTCGCCGTCGAGGCCGCGCGGGGGGATAGCCTCTTAAGGGAGGAGAGCAGTTGATCCTGACCGTCACCCTGAACGCCGCGATCGACAGGACCGTCGCGGTGCCGAGCTTCCGGCTCGGACAGCGCCACCGCGCGGTCGAGTCACGAACCGTCGCCGGCGGCAAGGGCGTCAACGTCGCGCGGGCGCTGAAGCTGCTCGGGCGGCCGGTGATCGCCACCGGGCTCGCCGGCGGGCCGACCGGGAGCAGGATCCTCGAGCGACTCGCCGAGGAGTCGATCCTCAACGCGTTCACCCGGATCGAGGGCGACTCGCGGACCAACCTCGCCGTCGTCGACCCGACCACCGGCGAGCAGACCGAGATCAACGAGCGCGGCCCCGAGGTCTCGCCGGATGAGATCGACCGGTTCGTCGAGAAGCTGCTCTACCTCGCCCAGGGGGCGGCGATCTGCGTGCTGTCGGGGAGCGTCCCGCCCGGTGCCGACGGCGACGTCTACGCGCGCCTGATCCGCGAGCTGAAGGGGCTCGGCGTCGTCTCGGTGCTCGACACCTACGGCGATCCGATGCGCTTGGCGCTGCGGGCTGAGCCCGCGGTCGTCGCCCCCAACGTCGCCGAGGCCGAGGAGGTCGTCGGCCACGAGTTCAACGACGCCGACGACGTCGCCCTCGGGCTCGACGGGCTGATCGAGATGGGGGCCGGGGAGGCCGTGATCACGTCCGAGTCGGGCTGCGTCGCGATCGCCGGCGCGAGCTCCGATCGCCGTCGGTACGAGGTCCGGATCGAGCCGCTCGAGCCGGTCGCGGCGGTCGGCTCGGGGGACTCGTTCGCCGCCGGCTATGTCGCCGCGCGCTACGAGGGCGGCTCGCCGGCGGAGTGCCTCGCCTACGGGGTTGCGTGCGGGGCGGAGTCGACCCAGCACTTCGGCGCCGGGACCGTCGATCGGCGGGAGGCGGAGCGGCTGCTTTCCCGGGTCGAGGTCAGCGAGCTCGAGGTGCCGGCGAAGGCGGCGTGAGCCCCGGCTCGCCATCGGGGTGGCGGGGTTGACCGGTGTTATCATCGCCTGGGCATCGGAGCGAGCCGGGCCCAGGCCGCACAGAGCGCGTTTTCGGCCCCTTACCGAGGGGCTTTTTTCGTCCGTTTCGACACCTAGATTGGGGCTATGGAAGTAGAGATCGGCCGCGGGAAGAAGGGTCGGCGGGCCTACGGGTTCGACGACATCGCGATCGTGCCCTCGCGGCGGACCCGCGACCCGGACGACGTCGACGTCTCGTGGACGCTCGGTCCGTACCGGTTCGAGCTGCCGCTCGTCGCCTCGGCGATGGATGGGGTCGTGAGCCCGGCGAGCGCGATCGCGCTCCACCGTCTCGGGGGCCTCGGAGTGCTCAACCTCGAGGGCCTGTGGTCGCGCTACGAGGACGCAGACGCCGAGCTCGAGCGGATCGCCTCGGCGCCGCCGGAGATCGCGACCCGGACGATGCAGGAGGTCTACGACCGTCCCGTCGATCCCGAGCTGATCGCGAAGCGGGTCGACGAGATCAAGGCGGCGGGGGCCGTCGCCGCCGGGTCGCTCACGCCCCAGCGGGTGACCGACTTCTACGAGGTCGCGCTCGAGGCCGGGCTCGACATCCTCGTCATCCAGGGAACCGTGATCTCGGCCGAGCACGTCTCCTCGAAGGTCGAGCCGCTGAACCTGAAGGAGTTCATCGCCGAGATCCCGGTGCCGACGATCGTCGGCGGCTGCGCCTCGTACTCGACCGGCCTGCACCTGATGCGGACCGGCGCCGAGGGCGTGCTCGTGGGCGTCGGCCCGGGCGCGGCCTGCACGACCCGCGGCGTGCTCGGGCTCGGGGTCCCGCAGGCGACCGCGATCGCCGACGTCGCCGCCGCGCGCTCGCAGCACATGCTCGAGACCGGCGAGTACTGCAACGTGATCGCCGACGGCGGGATGCGAACCGGGGGCGACCTCTCGAAGGCGATCGCATGCGGCGCCGACGCGGTGATGATCGGCTCCCCGCTCGCCCGCGCGAAGGAGGCGCCCGGCCGCGGGTTCCACTGGGGGATGGCGACCTTCCATCCCTCGCTTCCGCGCGGAACCCGGGTGGCGACGGACCAGGACGGGACCCTCGAGGAGATCCTGCTCGGCCCCGCGCACGAGAACGACGGCACCTTCAACTTGATCGGCGCCCTGCGGACCTCGATGGCGACCTGCGGCTACGAGGACATCCGCGACTTCCAGCGCGCCGAGGTGATGGTCGCGCCGGCGCTCCAGTCCGAGGGCAAGCGGCTCCAGCGCGAGCAGGCCGTCGGCATGGGCTCAAACGGCCGCGCCGCAGTGTCGGCTGGAGTCGCGGTATCGGATGACTGATCCCGTCCTCGCCCCGGCCCCCGAGCTCGGCGGCGAGGCGAGGCCGAAGGTGGAGTCCGCGGTCGAAGAGGTCCTCGTTCTCGACTTCGGTGGTCAGTACTCGCAGCTGATCGCTCGCCGGATCAGGGACTGCGGGGTGTTCGCCGAGCTGCTGCCGCACGACACCGAGATCGAGCGGATCAAGGCCCGCCGGCCGGCCGGGCTCGTCCTCTCCGGCGGTCCGGCGTCGGTCTACTCCGAGGGCGCGCCGGAGTTGCGCCCCGAGCTGCTCGAGCTCGGGATCCCGGTGCTCGGCATCTGCTACGGCATGCAGGCAATGGTCCACTCGCTCGGGGGCCGCGTCGAGGCGGCCGACGCGGGCGAGTTCGGCCGCACCGACCTCACGCTCGCCGACGGCGGCGGGCGCCTGCTCGCCGACCTTCCGGCCGAGCAGCAGTGCTGGATGAGCCATCGGGACTCGGTCTTCGAGCCGCCGCCGGGCTTCGAGGCGCTCGCATCGAGCCCCGGGTCGCCGGTTGCCGCCTGCGAGAGCACCGAGCTCGGCCTGTACGGGATCCAGTTCCACCCCGAGGTCGTGCACACCCCCTACGGCACCCAGATCCTCGACCGCTTCCTGCGCGAGATCGCCGGCTGCGAGGCGAGTTGGTCGCCGGAGTCGGTGATCGACGACCAGGTCGAGCGGATCCGGGCCCAGGTCGGCGAGGCGGGCGTGATCTGCGGCCTCTCGGGCGGAGTCGACTCGGCGACCGCGGCGGCGCTCGTCCACCGCGCGGTCGGCGATCGGCTCACCTGCGTGCTCGTCGACCACGGGCTGATGCGAAAGAACGAGGCCGACCAGGTCGTCGCCGCGTTCCGCGGCCTCGGGATCCGGCTGATCCACGTCTCCGCCGAGCGCCGCTTCCTCGACCGCCTCGCCGGGGTCGACGACCCGGAACGCAAGCGCAAGATCATCGGCGAGGAGTTCATCCGCGTCTTCGAGGAGGAGGCGCGCAAGCTTCCCGACGTCCGGTTCCTGGTCCAGGGAACGCTGTACTCGGACGTGATCGAGTCCGGCGGCGACGGCCGGTCGGCCGACACGATCAAGTCGCATCACAACGTCGGCGGCCTGCCCGAGGACCTCGGCCTCGAGCTCGTCGAGCCGCTGCGGATGCTGTTCAAGGACGAGGTCCGCGCGGTCGCCTCGGAGCTCGGGCTCTCGGACAGGATCGTCTGGCGACAGCCGTTTCCGGGCCCGGGCCTGGCGATCAGGATCGTCGGCGGCGAGGTCACAGCCGAGCGGCTCGAGATCCTCCGCGAGGCCGACGCGATCCTCCAGGAGGAGGTTCGCGCTGCCGGCCTGTACCGCGAGCTGTGGCAATCGTTCTGCGTCCTGCCGGTCGTCCGCTCGGTCGGCGTCCAGGGCGACGGCCGCACCTACGCGTACCCGGTCGTGATCCGCGCCGTCACCTCACAGGACGCGATGACCGCCGACTGGGCGCGGCTCCCCTACGACCTCCTCGAGCGGGTCTCGGCCCGGATCATCAACGAGGTCCCGCACGTCAACCGCGTCGCCCTCGACGTCTCCTCGAAGCCTCCGGCGACGATCGAGTGGGAGTGAAGTCCGGGCAGGCCTGGCTCTGAGTCCGGCCACGGCGCGATCCCGTAGCTAGTGCTTGCAGTCGTCGTCGGCCGCGGACGCGCCGGGCGCGACGCAGCAGCCCTCGCCGCGCCATGTCTCGACCCCCTCGCGAACGGCGACGGCGGCGACCGCGAGCGCGGCGATCGGGTCGAGCCACCACCAGCCGAACAGCGCGTTGCCGGATAGCCCGAGGAGCACCGCGCCCGCCAGATACGCACAGAGCAGGTTCTGAGCCCCCTCTCCGTGGGTCGCCTCCGAGCCCAGCGTCGTCGCGAGGCGCTGCTTGGCGACCCCGAGGATCGGCATCCCGACGAGGCTGGTCGCGACCAGGACCATGCCGACCACGGTTACCTCGGGTTGGCTGCCGTCGGCGAGATGGTGGATCGCCTCGAAGCTGACCCAGGGAGCGAGGATGAAGAACTGAACTGCGACGAGCTTCTGAGCGCGGCCCTCGGCGGCGCGGGAGGCGAGCCGGTGGCCGGTGAAGCGCCAGACGATCACCAGGCTGGCGGCGCCCTCGATCGCCGAGTCGGCTCCGAACGCGACCAGGGCGATCGAGCCGGCCAGGACTCCGGCGGTGATCGCGATCGCGCCCTCCGCTCCCATCCAGACGAGGCTCAGCCACGAGAGCTGCCTCGCCCTTCGTGCCGCGGCCAGCCACTCGCTCGCCGGGGCGGCAGCTTGGAGGCTCGCGGCCTGGCCTGCGTTCACGGCGTGGCGCGGGCGGCCAGGGTCGCGTCAAGGAGCGCTCGGCCGCGGTCGGTGAGCGAGTACATCACCATCTTGCCGTCGCGCCGGGACTCGACCAGCCCCTCCGACCGGAGCAGGCGAAGGTGGTGGGAGACCAGGTTCTCGGCTCGCTCGAGGACCCAGGCGAGGTCGCAGACGCAGAGCTCGTCGCCGTCGGCCAGGACCGAGGCGACCGTCAGCCGCGTCGGATCGCCGAGCGCCTTCGCCTGACGGGCGAGATGCCGGGCTTCGGCGATCGCGATTCGGTCGCTGCGAAGCGCTTCCGCCTTCGGCAGATCGAGACACAGCAGGTCGCAGCGATCCTCAGCGATCGGGAATCATCCTAACGAGAATTGAGATGTTGAGTTGATCGCGTCAGGTCGCCTCGTCGGCGGCGGCGAGCCGCGCCTCGAGCTCCTCCGGCGAGCCGGGGATGAGCTCGGCGTCGGCGCGCGGCGCGCGGTAGAGCGCGTAGAGCACCACGCAGAGCAGCGCCGCCCCACCCGCGTAGCCGATCTCGACTCGGCGGAAGACGTCGAGGACCGGGACCAGCGTCCAGGCGACGAACGCGAGCGCGCAGCCCGCCCAGCAGACCGCCGCCGCACGGGCGCGGCCCTGCGCGAGCGCAGCCTGGTTGAGGGTCGCTGCGCTGAGGTAGAGGCCCATTCCCGCGGCGACGATCGCCAGCCCGAGCCGGTCGTAGGTGTGGTCGGCGCCGAACGCGAGCTGCATCAGCTGCGGACCGGCTGCGAGGACGACGAGCACGGCGAGGGCGGCGAGGGCGAGGACCACGAGCACGGTCAGCCTGACCGAGGCGTCGAAGGCGTCCGCACCACCGGCGCCACGCGAGCGCAGGCGGGTCAGATGGGGGAGGAGGCTGGCGGCGATCGCCTGGAAGATCACCACCGGCGCCCTCGCGACCATCAGCACGTTGAAGATGAACCCGGCGGCGGCGGGTCCCTCGAGCGCCCGGGTGATCAGCGGCCCGCCGTTGAGGAACACCTGCTCGCTGAGCATGATCACGAGCACCGCGGCAGCGAACCCGCCGCCGTGGGCGAGCGTCATCTCGGGCGCCGCCTGGGCGCTGACGGCGGCGCCCGCTGCGGGCCCGCCCGGCGCGGCCGGGCCCGGATCCCGTCTCGGCGCCCGCCTGATCGCGACCACCGCGACGCCGATGCTGAGGGTCGGAGCGAGGGCGATCCCGATCGCGATCAGGTCGAAGCCGGCCGCGACGCCGATCGCCGCGGCGAGCGCGAACGCCAGCCGCGCGGTTCCGTCGACGACGACGAGCAGTGCGTAGAGCGTGAACTGTCGGGTGCCGGCGAGGAACCCCCGGAGGAAGAAGCTCGCGCTGAACGCGAGCACCGCGCCGAGCATGACCCAGAACAGGAGCGCCTCGCCATCGAGCAGCTCCTCCTCGAGCGGCTCGCGCAGCGCCAGCGCCGCGATCGCGAACGCGACCGCGAACCCGAGCTGGATCGTCGCCGCGACGCGCAGCGCGTGGCCGCGCGACCCGCCACGGGCGTCGATCTCGGCCAGCGTGCGGGCGAGCAGTTGCTCGACCGGCCGGAACAGGGTCGCGACGAGCACGAACACGACCGCCCAGAGGACGACGATCCGCCCGTACTGCTCCGGGCCGAGGGTGTGCGAGGCGACGGCGAAGAAGCCGTAGGTCAAGAGGCCGGTCGCCGCGAGCGCTGCGCTCAGCAGCCCCGCTGCCCGCCCATAGCTCCGCGATTCCCCCGCTGCACCGACGGTCACGGTGCGGAACCTAAACGACCTGGTTTCTTCCTAGCTCCAAGAGGCCCAGCGACGCATCTGCTTGGTCACCGAGCGCATCGGATGCCCGCCGCGGTACCAGCCCGGGGCGGTCCAGATCTCGAAATGGAGATGGCAGCCGCTCGCGTTCCCGGTTTCGCCGACCCGGCCGATCCGATCGCCGGTGCGGACCACCTGGCCGACCTTGATCGGCGAGCGCCGCTTGAGGTGCATGTAGGCATAGTCGCGGCCGGTGCCCTTGCCGTCGATGATCACGTACCAGCCGGCGGCGCTGTGCCAGCGGTTGTAGATCACCTTGCCGCCGCGCGCGGCGGCGAGCGGCGTGCCGCAGCGGGTGAAGACGTCCTGGCCCTGGTGGTTGCGCCCGGCGCCGAAGCCGTCGCCCCACCCGCGCGGGCGGCCACGCACCGGGAAGATGTGGGAGTAGTGGCGGAAGCGGGCGTCGGCAGTCGTCTCGGCGGCGCCGTTGCCGATCGCCCCGATCTTGAACCGGAAGCGCCCGTTCGGGGCGAGCTTGCCGCTGTTCGTGCGCCCGTTCCAGCGCGCGACGTAGTTGGTCAGCGGCTCGCGCTCGCGCTGGACCCACGAGCGCACGGTCTTTCCGGTTCCGGCGCGGACGACCTCGATCTTGACGTCGGTCGCGCCGTCGCCGTTGAAGACGTAGTTGACCCGTGGCCGGCGCTTCTTCGGCGCGAAGAAGTAGGTCTTGCGCGGCGCGGCTTGGGCCTCGGTGAGCCGGAAGTTGCCGCCGTCCGACAGCGTGCCCTTGTTGACGATCTGGAGCTGGTTCGGGGTCGCCGCCGCGTTGCCGAGGTTGTCGATGACGCGAACGGTGCCGGTCGCCGCTCCCTCGGGGACCGTCACCCGCACGCGCTGCGAGGCGACCCTGCTCGGCGACACCCGCTGGCGCCCGCCGTCGGGGGTCTTGAACGCGACCCACTCGACGTTGTCGAGGCTGCGGCCGGTGAGCCTGATCAGCGAGCCCTCGCCCGCCTTGCGGATGCCGGCGCAGAGCTGGACGCATTCGACGTCGGTGAGCTGCGGCGGATTCGGCACGCCGACGCCCCCGCCCTGCCCGGCGGCGATCCCGCCTCCGATCGTCAGCGACATCGTCACCGCCGCGATCGGAATCAGCTTTTTCCACCCGCGCCCCTGGGGCGCAATCCGGCTCGACACGAGTCGGGCCCTCTCTTTCGTCCGGCCTGCGGGGTTAGCTGTCGGGCTCGCGCCGAAAGAAAGAGCGGCGCTAAGGGCCAGTCGGTCCAATTCGCCCCTGAGGCGGGTACTTCGACACCGCCTCCCTGGTTCCCCCGCTCCCGTGCGCACGGGGCGCCCGGGATTCGGCGGTATGTAAGCGGCTGCCAGTATAACCGCGTGTCCGGCGGCGTGTTGCGAGGAACTCGCAAGCGAACACTCATCGTTCGCAAGTAGCGGCCAAATACTCCGGTGGCGTCCGCGCGGCTCCGCCGTTGGCGGCGGCCCCGCCGGGCGCCCGGTTCCCGCCGGCGGGCGGGGTGTCGGACGCGCCGCTCTCCTCTATCATCTCCGAGCCGCGCCGGGCGGGCGATGCCGCGGGCGCGGCTTTTCGCGCCACCGTCCGTCAGCGGCCGGCTGCGATTCGATCGAGACGATGAAGACCTACGTTGCCACACCCGAGACGCGCCAGCGCGACTGGTACGTGGTCGATGCCGAGGGCAAGACGCTCGGCCGGCTCGCAACCGGGATCGCCGATGCGCTCCGCGGCAAGCGCAAGCCCGAGTACACGCCGCACGTCGATACCGGCGACTTCGTCATCGTCGTCAACGCCGAGAAGATCGCGGTCACCGGAGACAAGCGCGAGACGAAGCTCTACCACCGCCACAGCGGATACCCGGGCGGGCTGCGGTCGCGGACGCTCAACGACATGCTCGAGCGCCGTCCCGAAGAGGTGATCCGGATCGCCGTCAAGGGGATGCTGCCCCGTAACCGCCTCGCCCGCCAGCAGCTTCGCAAGCTCAAGGTCTACACCGGACCCGAGCATCCTCACGCCGCCCAGCAGCCAAAGCCGATGGAGGTCGACGCCTGATGGCCGACGACGAGCGCCGCGACGACGAGACCGGGGAGGAGACGCCCGACGAGGGCGGCGCGGCTGAGCAGCCGGGCGAGCCCGGCTCGGGCGAGCCCACCGGCCGCGAGTCCGAGGACCAGCCCGCCGAGGTCCAGGGCGAAGAGACCGTGGTCGAGGACTCCGAGACCCGCGAGCAGTCCGCCGATCCCGAGGACGCGGGCGAAGCCGCTCCCGAAGCCGAGGCGGCGGCCGGGGGCGACGCGGCGGACGACGGTGAGCAGGAGGCCGGCGCGGCGGAGGGCGGTGAGCAGCATGCCGGAGCGGCCGAGGGCGGTGAGCAGCAGGCCGGGGCGCCCGACGGCGGCGGGGAGGCTCGCGGCGAGCCCCGCTCGGAGCGCTCGCGGGAGCGTGACGGCGAGTCGAAGCGTGAGGCGGTGCCCGGCGCCGAGCTCGAGCCGATCGCGATCGAGCCCGAGCGCGAGCTCAGCGCCGAGGAGCGGGCGCGGCTCGAGGCCGAGGCAGAGGAGCGGGCGCGCCGCGAGGCCGAGGCGACGGCCGAGGAGGGCGAGGAGCCCGCGGTTCGGCGTCAGGCGGCCGTCCAGGTGCCCGCCGACTCGACGATCCAGGCGACCGGCAAGCGCAAGACGTCGATCGCAAGGGTCGTGCTCCGCGCCGGCAGCGGCAGGTTCGAGATCAACGACCGCGCCCTCGACGAGTACTTCCCCCGCCCCTACCTGCGCACGCTCGCCCGCCAGGCGCTGGTCACCAGTGGCTACGAGGACGCGGTCGACGTCCGCGTGCGAGTCCACGGCGGCGGGATCACCGGGCAGGCCGGTGCGGTCCGCCACGGAATCGCTCGCGCGCTCTGCGAGATCGACCCCGAGCTGCGGGGCGAGCTCAAGCGGCGCGGTCTGCTGACCCGTGACGCGCGGGCGAAGGAGCGGCGCAAGGCCGGGCTGAAGAAGGCCCGCAAGCGCCCGCAGTTCTCGAAGCGCTAGCGCTAGGTGCCTCGCAAGCTGTTCGGCACCGACGGCGTCCGCGGCGTCGCCGGGGAGGTGGTGACCGCCGAGCTCGCGCTCGCGATCGGTCGCGCGGCTTCCGAGGAGTGCGCGGACGATCGCCCCCAGGCGGTGATCGTCCGCGACACGCGCGAGTCGGGGCCGATGCTCGAGGCGGCGCTCGCGGCCGGGATCGCCGCCGGCGGCGGCGACGCCTATCTCGCCGGAGTGCTGCCGACGCCCGCCGCGTCGGTCCTCGTTCGCCGCCACGGGCTCGACCTCGCGTTCGCGATCACCGCCTCGCACAACCCCTGGACCGACAACGGGATCAAGATCTTCGGCGCCGACGGCCGCAAGCTCGCCGACCAGGTCGAGGATGCGATCGAGGCACGGATCGCGGCGGACGCGGGCGGCTCCGCCGGGGAGCGCCCGGCGATCGGCCGCGTCCGGGAGCTCGAGGGCGCGAGCGACGACTACGTCCGCGAGCTGACCACGGCCTTCGAGCTCGACCTCTCCGGACGCAGGGTCGTCCTCGACTGCGCGAACGGCGCCTCCTACCGCGCCGCGCCCCAGGTCTACGAGCGGCTCGGAGCCGAGGTCGAGGTGATCGGGGCCGAGCCCGACGGGCGCAACATCAATCGCGGCTGCGGCTCGACGGAGCCGGATGCGCTCGCGGAGCGCGTGGTCTCGGGCGGCGCCGAGCTCGGGTTCGCCTTCGATGGCGACGCCGACCGGGTGCTGGCTGTCGACGGCGCCGGCACGCTCCGCGACGGCGACGAGCTGCTCGCGCTGTGCGCGCTCGAGCTCGATGCGTCGGGCGTGCTCGGAGGCGGGATCGCGGTCACGGTGATGAGCAACTACGGCTTCCACACCGCGATGGAGGAGGCGGGGATCGAGGTCGCGACGACGCCGGTCGGCGACCGCCACGTGATCGCCGAGCTCGCCGAGCGCTCCTGGAAGCTCGGCGGCGAGCAGTCCGGCCACCTGATCTGGACCGACGTCGGGCCGACCGGCGACGGGGTGGCGGCCTCGCTGCTCGTGATGCAGGCGCTCGCCGGGCGCCCGCTCGCCGACGCGGTGCCGATGCGCAAGCTCCCGCAGGTGCTCCGCAACGTCCGGGTCGCCGAGCGCGGCGCGCTCGGTCGGGCGACGCGCCTCTGGCAGGCGGTCGAGCGCGAGAGCGCGGCGCTCGAGGGCCGCGGCCGGGTGCTGGTCCGCGCGTCGGGGACCGAGCCGGTGGTGCGCGTGATGGCCGAGGCCCCCGAGGCCGCGGAGTGCGAGGCGGTCTGCAAGCGGCTGGTCGCGGTCGTCGAGGACGAGCTCGGCGGCTGAGCGCCGGGGCGAAGGTACCCTTTCCTCCTCTGATGTGCGGAATCGTCGGATACGTGGGCGGTCGTCCCTGCCGCGACCTCCTCGTCGGCGGCCTCGAGAAGCTGGAGTACCGCGGCTACGACTCGGCCGGCGTCTCGCTGCTCGCCGACGGCCGCGTCGAGACGGTGCGGGCGGTCGGCAATCTCGCCAACCTCCGCGCCGCGATCGGCCTCGACGGCAACCGCCCGGTCACCGAGGGCGGCGCCGAGAGCGCGGTCGCGGTCGCCGCGCCGCCGGCGACGATCGGCCTCGGGCACACGCGCTGGGCGACCCACGGCCGGGTTACCGAGGAGAACGCCCATCCGCACGGCGACTGCGAGGGCCGGGTGCACATCGTCCTCAACGGGATCGTCGAGAACCACGCCGAGCTCCGGCGCGAGCTCGAGGCAGACGGCCACACGCTGACGTCGGAGACCGATGCCGAGATCGTCGCCCACCTGATCGAGCGCCATTACGACGGCGATCTCACCGCCGCGGTCCGCGGCGCCTTCGCCGAGCTCCGCGGCCACTACGCGTTCGCCGCGATGCACGCCGACCACCCGGACACGCTCGTCGCCGCCCGCCGGGAGTGCCCGCTGATCGTCGGCCTCGGCGACGGCGAGACCTTCGTCGCCTCCGCCGTGCCGGCGTTCCTGTCCTCGACCCGCCGGGTGCTCGGGCTCAAGAACGGCGAGATCGTCACCCTCGACGCCGAGGGCGCCCGGATCGTCGACGTCGACGGCAGCCCGGTCGAGCGCGACGTCGAGGTGGTGACCTGGGACGAGGAGGCGGCGGAGAAGGGCGGCTACCCGACCTTCATGCTGAAGGAGATCCACGAGCAGCCGGGCGCGGTCGCCGAGACGATCACCGATCGGGTGCCGCACCTCGACCGGGTCGACCTCTCCGAGCTCGACCTGCCCGCTGGGCTGATCACCGGCTTGCAGCGGATCGTGATCGTCGCCTGCGGGACGAGCTACCACGCCGGGCTCGTCGGCCGCTACGCGATCGAGCGCTGGGCCCGGGTGCCGGTCGAGATGGAGATCGCCTCCGAGTACCGCTACCGCGACCCGGTGGTCGGCGAGGGCGACCTCGTGATCGGGATCACCCAGTCGGGCGAGACCGCGGACACCCTCGCCGCGATGCGGCTCGCCCGCGAGCGCGGCGCGACGGTGCTCGCGCTGACCAACGTCCGCGGCAGCCAGGCGACTCGCGACTCCGACACGGTGCTGTTCACGCGCGCCGGGATCGAGGTCGGGGTGGCGGCGACGAAGACCTTCGTCAGCCAGGTCGCGGCGATGTACCTGCTCGGCCTCTGGATCGCCCAGGAGCGCGGGGCGATCGACCCGGGGCTGCTGCGGGAGCTGATCGCCGAGCTGAAGTCGATGCCGGGCCGGATCCGGGAGACGATCGTCGAGACCGACGAGCGGGTCCGGGCGATCGCCCGCAGCCACGCCGAGCAACGGTTCTTCCTCTATCTCGGCCGCAACGTCGGCCTTCCGGTCGCGCTCGAGGGCGCGCTGAAGCTGAAGGAGATCTCCTACATCCCGACCGACGCCTACGCGGCCGGCGAGATGAAGCACGGCCCGATCGCCCTCCTCGACGAGTCGACGCCGGTCGTCGCCGTCGCGACCGACGGCCCGATCCTCGACAAGATGCTGTCGAACATCGCCGAGGTCCGCGCCCGCGGCGCCGACGTCGTCGCGGTCGCCACCGAAGGCTCGACCGAGGTCGCTGAGGTCGCCGCCCAGACGCTGTTCGTTCCCCGCACCGACTGGGTGCTCCAACCGCTGGTCGCGATCGTCCCGCTCCAGCTTCTCGCCTACTACATCGCTCGCCTCAACGACCTCAACGTCGACCAGCCCCGCAACCTGGCGAAGACGGTGACGGTCGAGTGACCGGGCGATGGTCGGGCTCGACCTGATCGAGATCGAGCGCCTCGAGCGCGCGCTCGAGCGCCGGCCGGCGCTCGCCGAGCGCGTGTTCCACCCGGGCGAGCTCGAGCTCGCCGCCTCCCACCGGCGCCCCGGCCGCCACCTCGCTGCTCGCTTCGCCGCCAAGGAGGCGGCTCTGAAGGCCCTCGGGATCGGCGGACTCGGGCTGCGCGACGTCGAGGTCACGGGCGGCGGCGGCGAGCCGCCCCGGCTGCGCCTCCACGGCCGTGCCGCCGCCGAGGCGGAGCGGCTCGGGGTCGAGCTCGAGGTATCGCTCACCCACTCGCGCGAGCTCGCGGCAGCGGTCGTGGTCGCCCGGTGATCGACGATCGCGGGTCGGCGATCGGGCGCCTGCTGGCGCTCGTGCTCGCGACGACGATGCCGGTTGCGGCTGCGCTCCTGGTGCTCGTCGCCTCGGCGGCCCGAGCCGACGGCGATCCGGAGCAGCTCACCGATGAGCAGAAGGCGGAGGCGAGGGCGATCTTCGGGCGGGTTCGAAGCCGTCTCGCCGCAACCGTCCTGCCGGGGGTGATGCATCGGTCGGTCCCGAGGCTGCTGTTTCGCGACACGGATCCCGGTGGCGGAATCCAAGCGGCGATCCTCGGCCGCGACGTCGTCGCCCTACCGCCGCTTCAGCAGCGGCTCGTGAGCGCCGACCGAGATCAGGTCCGGCGCGCGATTCACGTCCTCATCCACGAGTTCGCGCACCTCGAGCAGCGTGGCTACCTCTGGCCGAAGGCTTTCCGGTTCAAGTGGCCAGTGTGGAAGCGCGAGGGCGGCGCGAGGGCGTTCGCGAAGATCGTCTCCCGGCGGTGGTACGGGGGTGTGTACCTGAGTGGGGTGAAGCCGGAATACGAGCAGTACGCGGCGGCCGTTCTCGAGCGGCTCGGCCGCAGGTGGGTGATGCGAGGGCAGTTCCGCAAGCGCTGACTCACCGCGAGTCGGTGCCGGTGCCCGAGTCGAGCCGGAAGGGGGTGCGTCACCACTAGGCTGCGCAGGCGATGGAAGCCTGGCTCGAGCCCCTCTACGACGCCGCCGGGATGCGGGCGGCCGACTCGTGGGCGATCGAGGAGCAGGGGATCCCGTCGCTCGAGCTGATGGAGGCCGCCGGGGCGGCAGTCGCCGAGGCGGTCGAGTCGGTGGCGACCGGCGGGCCGGTCCGGGTCGTCTGCGGGAAGGGCAACAACGGCGGCGACGGGCTGGTCGCGGCGCGGCACCTCGCGGGAGCCGGCCACCGGGTCGAGGTTCTGCTGCTGTGGCCGACGGGTGAGCTCTCTTCAGACGCGAAGGCGAACCTCGAGCGGCTCGAGGGCACGCCCGTGCGTGAGCTCGACCCCGCAGAGGCGCCGGAGGCGCTTGCCGGGTCCGGGGCGATCGTCGACGCGATCTTCGGGACCGGGTTCGAGGGTGCGCCGCGGGCGCCCGCCGAGACGGCGATCGAGGCGATCAACGGCGCGGGCGCGCCGGTCGTCGCCGCCGACGTCGCCTCCGGGGTCGACGCCTCGACCGGAGAGGTCGCCGGCGCCGCCGTCGACGCGGACGTCACGGTCAGCTTCCACGCCGCCAAGCTCGGTCACCGGATCGCCCCCGGCAAGGAGCGCACCGGCGAGCTGCGGGTGGCGCCGATCGGGATCCCGGACGGCGCCGCGGCGGAGCCCGCCGCGGGGGCGATCGGGCCCGGCGTCCTCGCGCTCGCACCGCGGCGCGGCGCGGCGTCGACCAAGTTCACCGCCGGGCAGGCGATCGTCGTCGGCGGCTCGCGCGGCCTCACCGGCGCCGTCTGCCTCGCGGCGACGGCGGCGATCCGGGCCGGCGCCGGCTACGCGACGGTCCTCGTCCCGGCCGATCTCGAGCAGGTCTTCGAGGTCAAGCTGACCGAGGTGATGTCGCGCGGCCTCGGCGGCCCCCCGGGGTGCCTGGGCGCCGAGGCGCTCGAGCCCGCGCTCGCGGCGACCGAGCGTGCCGACGCCGTCGTCCTCGGCCCCGGACTCGGGCGGGAGGGAGAGTCGCTCGAGCTCGCGCGCGAGCTGGCGACGCGGATCGACGCCCCGCTGGTGATCGACGCCGACGGGCTCAACGCGCACGCCGGGGCGCTCGAGTCGCTCGCCGGCCGCTCGTCGCCGACGGTGCTGACCCCGCACGCCGGCGAGCTCGGGCGGCTGCTCGAGCGCCCGTCGGCCGAGATCGGCGCCGATCGCCTCGGGGCGGCGCGGGAGGCCGCCGCCCGAGCGGGTGCGATCGTCGTCTTGAAGGGCGACGACACGGTCGTCGCCGAGGGCCGCGGCGCCGGGCGGATCGCGATCAACGACCTTCCAAGCCCGGGGCTGGCGACCGCCGGCAGCGGCGACGTGCTCTCGGGGATGATCTGCGCCCTGCTCGCGCGCGGAGTCGAGCCGTTCGGCGCCGTCTGCGCCGCGGTTCGCGCCCACGCCGCCGCCGGGCGGATCGCCGCCGCGCGCGTCGGCGGCGCCGAGGCGGTGATCGCGACCGACGTGATCGCCGCGATCCCGGCCGCGCTCGCGCCGGAGGACGAAGGGTGAGCGACGTCCGGCGGGCGCTCGCCGTCGTCGACCTCGGCGCGATCGAGCGAAACAGCGCCCGGCTTCGACGCGAGCTGACCGGCGGCGCCGAGCTCTGCGTCGTCGTCAAGGCGAACGGCTACGGGCACGGGGCGGTCGAGTGCGCGCGGGCGGCCCTCGCCGCCGGCGCGAGCCGGCTCGCGGTCGCCGCCGCAGGCGAGGCGGCCGAGCTTCGCGCCGCGCTCCCCGAGGCGCCGCTCCTCGTCCTCGGGGCGATGACGCCGGGTGAGGTCGACGTCGCACTCGCCGCCGGCGCCGAGGTCTCGGTCTGGCGGCCCGGCGTGCTCGAGCACGTCGCACGCCGCGCGCGCGAGCTCGGCCTCCGAGCGGGGGTCCACGTCAAGTACGACACCGGGATGGGACGGCTCGGCGAGCGCGACGCCGCGGCGGTCGCCGGCCTCGTCCGCGCCGCGGCGGCGAACGGGAACGTCGAGCTGGCCGGGCTGTGGACCCACTTCGCGACCGCCGACGAGCCCGACTCGGCCTATTTCGGCGAGCAGCTCGAGCGCTTCCTCGCGCTCGCGACGCCGCTCAAGCAAGAGCACCCCCGGATGCTGCTGCACGCGGCGAACAGCGCCGCGATGCTCCGCGAACCGGCCTCGCACCTCGACATGGCGCGCTGCGGGATCGCGCTCTACGGCCTCGACCCGTTCCATCGCGATCCGTTCGCGCGCGAGCTCGAGCCGGCGCTCGAGCTGCGTTCCTACGTCGCCGACGTCAAGCGCTTCCCCGCCGGGGCGAGCGCCGGCTACGGGCGGCGCTGGGCGGCTCCCGGCGAGCGCTGGATCGGGGTGGTGCCGATCGGCTACGGCGACGGGGTCCGCCGCGACCTCACCAACAACGGCCAGGTGCTGGTCGGCGGCCGCCGGCGAGAGCTGGTCGGCACGGTGTCGATGGACAACGTCACCATCGACCTCGGCCCCGAGACCGACGTCGAGCCCGGCGCGCCCGCGGTCCTGATCGGCGCCCAGGGCTCGGAGCGGATCCTCTGCGAGGAGGTCGCCGCGCGCCTGGGAACGATCAACTACGAGATCACCTGCGGGATCTCGGCCCGGGTGCGACGGGAGTACATACGGTGAGGGGTCGCGCCGAGACGCTCGCGACCGCCGCCGCGATCGCGGCGGCGCGCGATGCCGTCGGCGAGCGCGAAGGGGTGTGGGTGGTCGGCGGAGCGGTCCGCGACGCGCTCCTCGGGCGGCTGGTCCTCGACGCGGACCTCGTCGTCGCAGGCGGCGAGCGCGAGGTCGCGACCGCGATCGGCCGCGCGATCGGCGGGCCGGCGTTCGAGCTCTCGGCGGAGTTCCGCACCTGGCGAGCCCAGGCCCCCGACCGCGTCTGGCACGTCGACGTCACGCCCGTCCGCGGGGAGCGGCTCGAGGACGACCTCCGGCTGCGCGACTTCACCGTCAACGCGGTCGCCGTCCCGCTCTCCGATCCGGGCGCGGCGCCGATCGATCCCACCGGCGGGATCATCGACCTCGACCGCCGGCTGCTGCGGGCGGTCAGCGAGCGGAGCTTCGCCGACGACCCGCTGCGGATCATGCGCGCGGCGCGGCTCGCCGCCGCCCTCGACCTGACGATCGACCCGGCGACGCTCGAGCTCGCCCGGGCGGAGTCGCACCGGGCTGCGGCGCCCGCGGGCGAGCGCCAGCTCGCCGAGCTCGCTCTCCTGATCTCGGGGCCCCACCCGGTCGGCGGCGTGCGACTGCTCGACGAGCTCGGGGCGACCGCGGCGGTGCTCCCGGAGCTCGAGGCGCTGAAGGGCGTCGAGCAGAACGCCAACCACCACCTCGACGTCCACGGCCACACGCTCGAGGTGCTCGCGAACGTGATCGAGATCGAGCGCGACCTCGAGCGCTTCGCCGGCGACGCCGCCCCCGGTGTTCGCGAGCTGCTCGCCGAGCCGCTCGCCGACGAGCTGACGCGGGGCGCGGCGCTCCGCCTCGGCGCGCTGGTCCACGACTTCGGCAAGCCGGCGACGCGCGAGGAGCACGGGGACGGGCTCGCCACCTTCCGCGGCCACGACCGCGTCGGGGCGGGGATCGTCGGCGAGGCGTGCGCGAGGCTGAGGGCGAGCCGGGCGCTGACGCGCCACCTCGAGGCGCTTACGCTCCATCACCTGCACCTCGGCTTCATGGCCGCCGAGTGCCCGCTCCCCCGCCGGCGGCTCTATGACTACCTGAAGCTGACCGAGCCGGTCGCCGCCGACGTCACCCTGCTCACCGTCGCCGACCGGCTCGCTGCCCGCGGGACCGGCCCAACCGCGGCGCCGGAGATGGTCGAGGCGCACCTGGAGCTCGCGCGCGAGGTCCTCCCGGACGCGCTCGCCTGGCACCGATCGGGAGCGCCACGCAGTCCGATCCCGGGCGACGAGCTCGCCGCGGCGGTCGGGGTCGAGCCCGGCCCGCGGCTCGGCGAGCTGATCGCCGAGGTCGAGGCGGCCGTCTTCTGCGGCCAGGTGTCGACCGGCGCCGAGGCGATCGCCGTCGCCCGCGAATCGCTCGCCGAGAGCGGATAGGGTGCGGGGACAGTGCCCGACGAGTGCATCTTCTGCGCCATCGTCGCTGGCGAGATGCCGGCGCAGGTGGTCGATTCCGACGAGCACACGGTCGCGTTCATGGACATCAACCCGGCGACCCCGGGTCACGCGCTCGTCGTCCCCCGCACTCACGCGGCGAACCTGCTCGATGTCTCCGACCGCGACCTCGAGCGGACGATGGCCGCCGCCCGACGCCTGGCGCGGAGGATCGCGGCGGCGCTCGAGCCGGCCGGCTTCAACATCCTCAACGCCTGCGGCGAGGAGGCCTGGCAAACCGTCTTCCACTACCACCTCCACGTGATCCCGCGCTACGCCGGCGACCCGCTCGAGCTCCCTTGGATCCCCCGCGGCGCCCCGCACGAGGAGATCGAAGCGGCGGCGGAACGGATCCGGGCCGCGTAGCGTCGCCACGCCGCGGTTCCTCGGCGCCGACGTGGCGATAGCCGCGAAAACCATCGGGAACCGCCGGCCAGGCCCGGCCCGGCTCAGCCGGGTCGGGTGATTTGTGACATTCGGCGCTTGCCGGGCGGCGGGGTCGGCCGAGACCTTGTACCCTGCTCCGTCGCGCATGGCTAAGGAAGAGAAGATCGAGATGGAGGGCGAGGTCGTCGAGGCGCTCCCGAACACGATGTTCAAGGTCAAGCTCGACAACGACCACGAGGTGCTCGGCCACATCTCGGGCAAGATGCGCCGCCATTACATCCGGATCCTCCCCGGCGACCGGGTGAAGATCGAGCTCAGCCCCTACGACCTCGACCGGGGCCGGATCACCTACCGCTACAAGTAGCTGCCGACCGCGGCGCCGTCGGGCTCCGAGAGCTCGAGCACGAGGCTGGTCCAGCCGAAGTCGACCGCCCCGAGGCCATCGCCCGTGTAGGGGTCGTAGTACTCGCGCAGCCCCTGGGCGAGCACGGTGTCGCCGAGCCGGCTCGCCATCTCGGCCGCCTGCTCGCGATAGCCGAGCCGGACGAGGCCGATCCACAGCAGCCAGGCCGCGTTGACCCAGGTCGGCCCGCGCCAGTAGCGGCGCTTCCAGCCCGGCCCGCGGTTGGGCTCGAAGCTCGGCTCGGCGGCCGAGACAGACGCCGGCGGGATCGGGAGCCAGAACCGCTCGGTGTCGAGCAGGTGCTCGTCGACGATCCGCCGGCCGATCTCGTCCGGGAGGTCGGGAAGGGCGAGCGGGGCGAGCGCCGCCCAGGTCTCGACCGCAGGCCGCAGGCCGCTCGGCTGCGCCTCGTCGAGGAACATCCCCCGGTCCTCGTCCCAGAGCCGGTCGACGAGCGCGGGGGTGATCGACGGCTCGCCGTGGGCGAGCCGCGCGAGGCCCCAGAGGACGTTCGTCACCACCTCGCACAGCACCGTCCAGCCGCGCTCGCGGGCGCGGCGCGCGTCCCACCCGAGCCGGCGGTTGCGCGCGACGAGCAGCGGGAACCCCCACCGGGCGTGCGAGCGCCGGCCCCAGACCGGATCGAACTTCGGCGACGAGTCGAGGCCGGACTCGTCGGGCTGGACGATCCACAGCAGGCCGTCGCCCTCGAGGTCGCGGTTCGCGGCGAGCCACTCGTGGTGGCGCGCGATCCGCGGCTCTGACCGGGGGTCGCCGATCGCGATCCGCCACGCCCACGCGAGCAGCGGTGGCTGGATCGTGCCGGTCATCTCGGCCCGGCGCGAGGTGACGTTGTAGTAGGTGAGCCGCCGGTAGCTGAGCGGCTGGTCCCAGAAGATCACGTGGCCGATGAAGCCGTCTTCGCGCATCGCAGCGAGCAGGGTCTCGAGCTCCGAGCGCGAGCGCGCGGGATCGAAGCGGCGCCAGGCGATCGCGGTGAAGCACGAGTCCCAGTACCACTGCCAGGGGTAGCGGGTCGGGCTCGGGCGGGTGTAGGCGTAGCGCACCCCGTTGCGCTCACCCTCCGCCCAGCTCGCGCGCAGCACCCCCTTTGCGAGCTCTCCGAGGCGTCCGTCGCGCGTCACTCTGCGGTCCTCCTCATCCCCCTGAGCGCGAGCGCAGTGAGCGCCGCGGTCAGCCCGATCAGCGCGGCGAACCCCGGCCAGGTCTCGGCCCAGGTGACCCCGCCGCCGATGAAACCCTGCCGGATCGCCTCGACCACCTGGGTCACCGGGTTGTAGCGGGCGACCTCCTGGAGCCAGCCGGTGAGCAGCTCGAGCGGCGCGTAGGCGGTCGTGGTCAGGATCGCAACGAGCATCGCCGCCTGCATCAGCGGGGCGGCGCTCTGGCTCTTGAATCGCAACGCCAGCGTCACTCCCCAGCAGGCGGCGAGCGTCCCCATCCCCATCACGAGAACGATCGCGATCGCGAGCCCCGGAACGCCCGGCCACTGGGCGCCGAGCGCCAGCCCGACGACGAGCAGCACCGTCGCCGGGATCAGTGAGCGCATGCTCGCCGAGAGCACGAGCCCGGCGAGGATCACCGGCCGCGGCGCCGGGGAGACGAGGAGCCGGTCGAACCAGCCCTGCTCGATGTCGCGGGCGAGGTTGACCCCGGTTGCCGCACCGGTGAACCCGGCTCCCTGGAGGAGGCTGATCGGGATCAGCCAGCTCAGGTAGCTGTCGACGTCGAAGCCGCGGAGCTCGATCAGGTTGCCGAACACCGCCGAGAGGCCGAGGAAGAAGATCGTCGGCGCGAGCACGCCCGGGATCGCGGCGCCGGGAACGCGGAGGATCTCGTTCAGCGCCCGCCGAACGAGGGCGCGGACGGTGGCGATGTCGGCGGCGAGGCTGATCGTCCCCGGATCGCGCTTCGCCCGAAAACCACCGCTCCCGTGTCCCGTCTGCGCGCTCAAGATCAGCCCCCGACCCTGAGCCGGCGGCGGAGCGCGAGCGCGCTGAGGCCGAGGCTGATCGCGCCGACGAGGGCGATCGAGGCGAGCGCCTCGGCGAACGAGGTGAGGGTCAGCGACCCGACCACCGGCTCGCGGACGCCGTCGACGATGAACGTCAGCGGGTTGTACTCGGCGATCGTCTTCGCCGGCTCGAGCAGCAGGTCGGCGGGGAAGAACGCGTTCGAGAGGAAGAGGATCACGAACACGATCGGGAACAGGCCCTGGACGACCGACGCCCGGCCCGACCGCAACGCGACCGCGGCGCCGATGCCCCCGAACGCGATCGCCGACAGCGAGACGAAGAGGATCATCATCGCCACCCCCGGCACGCCCTGCTCGATCGTCGCGCCGAAGACGAGCCCGATGACGACGAACCAGACCGCGGTCAGCGCTCCGAGGGCTGCGGTTCCGGCGAGGCGGCCGAGGACGATCGAGTAGCGCGAGATCGGAGCGGCGAACAGGCGATCGGCGAAGCCGACCTCGAGGTCGACGGCGAGCGCGATCCCGCCGCTGTTCCCGGCGAGCAGCGTCGCCTGGATCATCGCCCCGGCGAGCATGAAGTCGAGGAACCCGTTGACCTCGGGGAACTGCGGCAGGTCGACCGCCCGCCCGGCGCCGGCGGTCTGGATCGCGAGCAGGATCGTCGGGAAGAGGAGGATCGGCGCGATCAGCTGCGGGCGGCGGAAGGTCTGCGCCACCGAGCGGCGCCCGAGGGCCCCGATCACGCGCAGCTCGGTGAGCATGCGGCTCATCGCCGGCGGCTCAGCAGGCGGGCCGCGCTCACGCGCGGACGGTCGGCTCCGACCCGGCCTCGGCCGATGCGGGGTCGACCGCGCCGGCCCCGTCCCCCTCGGCCGCCTGTTCTGCGCCCTCGAGGTGGCGGCCGGTCTTCTCGACGAAGACATCGTCGAGGGTCGGCTCGTGAAGGTCGAGCGACTCGACCAGCACCCCAGCTTCGTCGAGGGCCCGGACGACCGGTGCGATCCCGGCGGCGCCCTGCGGGAGCTCGACGACGAGCGCCCCGTCCTTCGCCGGGAGCTGCTCGCCGAACCGACGCAGGACGTCGGCGCAGTCGGCCGGCGTGCCCTCGGCGAGGGTGACCTCGAGCCGCGGCAGGCCGACCTCGGCCTTGAGTGCCGCCGGCGTGCCCTCGGCGACGATCCGCCCGGCGCTGATGATCCCGACCCGGTCGGCGAGCTGGTCGGCCTCCTCGAGGTACTGGGTGGTGAGGAAGACCGTCGTTCCCTCGCGATTCAGCCTCACGACCTCCGCCCAGATCGCCTGCCGGCTCACCGGGTCGAGCCCGGTCGTCGGCTCGTCGAGGAACAGCACCTCGGGCTCGTGGACGAGCGCCGAGGCGAGGTCGAGCCGGCGCCGCATCCCGCCCGAGTAGGTGCCGACGCGGCGGTCCGCCGCGTCGGAGAGGCCGACCCGGCGCAGCAGCTCGTCCGCGCGCGGGCGGCCCTCGGCGGCGGGGAGCGCGTGGAGCGTCGCCTGGAGGTGGATCAGCTCGCGTCCGGTCATCAGCGGGTCGAGCGCCGCCTCCTGGAGCGCGACGCCGATCGACCGGCGGACGGCGCCCGGGTCGGCGACGACGTCGTGGCCGGCGACCGTCGCCTCGCCGCCGGTCGGCCGCAGCAGCGTCGTCAGCATCCGCACCGTCGTCGTCTTCCCAGCCCCGTTCGGGCCGAGGAAGGCGTAGATCGCACCTCGAGCGACGCTCAGGTCGACCCCGTCGACGGCGCGGATCCCGCCCTCGAACTCACGCTCCAGAGCTCTCGCTTCGATCGCCGTCACGCTGCGGGATTCTAGGGAGGGGAGTTCGAGCCCCCGAGGCACGACGCGGGCGCGAGGTCGCGCACGGATATCCTCTGCCGGCGGATCGACCGCATCGAAGCGGTCGATCGCGTGTTCTTGTGTCGATGCACCCGTCCAGCGCCAATTCCGGAGCCCGCCGCCGCGGACTGCTCGCCGCCGCCTGCGCGAGCGCGGCGGTGATCGCTCTTGTCTACGTGCCGCCCGCGTCCGCGGACTGGATCGGCAAGCCGATCAGCTCGCCGAAGCCGAACTGCCCGCAGGTCGGGGAGGGCAGGGTCCCGCCGGCGAAGCGGTGCTACGCGCTCGGCTCGGTGACCGGCTTCCAAACGCGTGCCCAGGGCGTGCAGAATCCGTTCCGGATTCGCAGAAACGGGCACATCGTCGCCTGGCGCGTGCGGCTGTCCCGCCCCGATCGCTCGGAGCGGTCGTTCTTCGGCAACCTGTTCGGCACCGAGGCCCTCGGCCGGGTGCCAACCGCGCAGATCGCGATCCTCCGGCGACTCAAGAACGGCAAGTTCAGGCTCGTGCGCCGCGGCCCCGTCGTCGATCTGTCGCGTTACTACGGCGAGCGGCCGGTGATCACGCTCAACGAGCCGCTGCGGGTCCGCAAGGGCCAGATCGTCGCGCTCACCACCCCGACCTGGATTCCCAACTTCGTCTCGACCGCGAAGGTCAGGAACAGCATCTGGCGGGCCAGCCGGCCCGGCAGCAAGTGCGGCGACGACTTCGCCACCCGGGCGAAGCCCCACCGCAAGGTCGGCTCCGACCGCAACTACGGCTGCCGGTTCACCGATCGGCTGCTGTACTGGGCGTACTTCCGGCGCTCCTAGATCGCTCGCGGCTGAGCGGCGCCGCCGGTCACGCGAAGAAGAACGCGAGGCCGAGGATCGCGTACAGGGCGAGCAGTTGGACGCCCTCGAACCACGTCGACTCGCCCTCGTGGGTGACATAGTTGGCGACCAGCACCGCAAGCAGCACCGCGCCGAGCTCGAACCCGTTGAAGACGAGCGCCAGCGGCTCCGGCCCGAGCACGAACGACGCCAGCACCAGCACCGGGGCCACGAACAGCGCCACCTGGGCGCTCGAGCCGATCCCGATGTTCACCGCGAGGTCCATCTTGTC
The DNA here is from genome assembly GCA_035461385.1 of Solirubrobacterales bacterium. Lineage (GTDB taxonomy): Bacteria > Actinomycetota > Thermoleophilia > Solirubrobacterales > 70-9 > DATHVI01. The sequence continues at coordinate 8,442 of DATHVI010000199.1, read as the reverse complement.
CTTGTGAGCCATCAGGACGGCGACCCAGTGCTCGGCTGCGTTGCCGACGATCGCGACCACGATCACCCCGATGAAGAACTCGCTCAGCCCGACGGCCTCCGACGCCTCGGCCAGGGATCCGACCAGGATCTCCGACATCACGCCGACGGCGACGCCCGCCACCGCCAGCATCGCGACCGAGCGCCGAACACTCCACCCGAACGTTGTCTCCTCGGGCTCTGAGTGCGGGGGGTTGAACAGGGCTCTGTGGGTCCGCAGCGAGAACAGGAGCCCGGCGGCGTAGGTGCCGAGCAGCACGAGGGCGACCGCGAGCGAGAGCTGCTCGACCTTGTCGTCGTATTCGACGAGCTCCGCGCCCGGCGATGGCAGGCCCTGCCCCTCGACCAGCTCGAAGATGGCCGGCATCACCAGCGCTCCGGCCGCCAGGAACAGCATCAGCGACTGGACGTTGGCGGCGGTTGCGTTGAAGCGCTGCCGGTCGCGCGGAATCCCGCCGACGAGCATCGCGGCCCCGAGCACCAGCAGGATGTTGCCGAGGATCGAGCCGATGATCGAGGCCTTGACCACCTCGTGGAGGCCCTCGTTGAGCGCGAACAGGGCGATGATCAGCTCGGGGGCGTTGCCGAACGTGACGTTGAGGAAGCCGCCCATGCCCGGGCCGGTGCGCACGGCCAGCTCCTCGGTGGCGAGGCCCATCAACGCCGCGGTCGGGATGATCCCGGCCGCGGCGACGCCGAAGGTGATGCCGGCGGAGGCGTGCGCGAGCTCCAGCGCCACCGCCAGCGGGATGAACGGCGTCAGCAGGTAGGGCCAGCCCTGCGCCGTGAACAGGAACCGCAGCGGGCCCCTGGAGCTCGCTCTGCCCCGCGTCGGCATGGCGCCGGGAGCCTAGTGGACGCGATCGTGAGCTCTGCGCGGAACTTGCGGGCGCCTCTGCTAGCCGCAGGCCTGGGGGTTCTCCTTGCAGAACTGCTCGAACGCCTCCGGGGGCGACTGGCCGCCGCCGGAGCCACCCCCGCCGCCGCCCGAGCCGCCTCCGCCGCCCGAGCCGCCGCCCGAGCCGCCCGCGCTCGTGCCGCCACTCGAGCCGCCCCCGGAGCGGTCGCCCTCACCCGTTCCCGGGTCCGGGCCGCCGCCCTCGTGGCCCTCGTCGGGGACGTAGGGCCCGTCGTCGTCGTCGGCCTCCGTCTCCTCGTCGGTGGTCGTGGTCGTCGTCGTCGGATCCTCGGTCGTAGTCGTGGTCTCGGCCTGCTCGACCTCGGGCTCGTCGGAGTCGTCGCCGTCGCCACCGCAGGCCGCGAGCGCGAAGCCGCCGCCGAGCACCAGCGCCGCGGCCGCGAGCGCGGCCAGGACCCTCCTCACCGCCGCGGTCATGCGCCGCCGTCGAGCGCCGCCTGGCGCAGGCCGCAGTACGGGCAGTCGCTGACGTCGACGCCGATCAACTGGTCGCAGCGCCGGCAGATCCGCAGGTTCTCGGGCGCCCGGACGAGGGCCGAGTCGGACGGGGCGAGCGGCAGCGTCCGCGTCACCGGCTCCATCTCCTCGCCGGTCTCGTGGTCGACGTAGACGCCGCGGGGCTCGACCCTCGCGAACGCCTCCCGACCCGAGGCGCGGGCGCGGACCCGGTAGGTCTGCTTCGGATTCTGCACCCCGGGAAAAATACAGCAGGGCAGGGATCGCCCCGGCGCCCCCAGGCGCTCGTGGGGGTCTTGAGGCAGGTTCTAAGGTCTCGCCGCGATGCGAGTGCTGATCTTCCACGGCTACCTGCTGCGCGGCACCGGGTCGAACGTCTACAACGCGAGCGTCGCCCAGGCGTTGCGGCGGCTCGGTCACGACGTCCACCTGCTCTGCCAGGACCGGGACTCCGCCCGGCTGCCCTGGGTCGACGCGGTCGGCAGCTGGGGGTCGCGGGGACTCGAGGTGGCGCCGACGCGGGGAGGGCGTCCGGAGGGCGGCGCGGACGGGTCGGTGACAGCCTACGTCCCCGACATCGGGGGGTTGCTGCCGGTGTTCGTACGCGATGCCTACGCGGGGTTCGAGGTCAAGACCTTCGCCGAGCTCACCGATGCCGAGCTCGACCGCTACCTCGCCGCGAACGTCGCCGCGGTGCGCGACGTCGTCGGGCACGCCGGCGGCGTCGACGCCACGCTCGCCAACCACCTGGTGATGGGGCCGGTGATCACGGTGCGAGCCGGGCTGCGCTGCGCGCTCAAGGTCCACGGCTCCGACCTCTCCTACACCGTCCTCCCCGAGCCCGAGCGTTTCCGACCGTACGCCGAGGAGGCGGTCGCGGGCGCGAACGGGGTGCTGGTCGGCTCGACCCACATCGCCGAGCGGCTCCGCGCCGCCGTCGGCGCCGCCGCCGACCCGAAGCTCCGCCTCGGCCCCCCGGGCGTCGACACGGCGCTGTTCGTGCCGATCGACCGCGCTGCGGCCCCGGAGCGCCTGCGCGAGCTCGCGGCGCGGCTGCGCGCCGAGGGCGAGGGGGAGTGGGGGCGCGATCCCTCCCGCGCCGCCGACGCGGTCGACGCCTTCGCCGGCGCCGACCCGCGGGTCGTCTTCGTCGGCAAGCTGATCGTCTCGAAGGGGGTCGACCTGCTGATCGCCGCCTGGCCACTCGTCGAGGCCCGCCATCGCGGGGCCGGCCTGCTCGTCGCCGGGTTCGGCGGGTACGAGGCCGGGCTGCGGGCGCTGATCGGCGCCCTCGGCGCCGGCGACCTCGCCGCCGCGCGCGAGGTCGCCGCGCGCGGCCGCGGCCTCGAGGGCGGCGAGGAGCGCCCGCTCGCGATCCTGTCCCGATTCCTCGCCGACCCGCCTCCGGGCTACGCCGAAGCCGCCCGCGGCGCCGCCGGATCGATTGCCCTCGCCGGGCGGATCGAGCACGACGAGGTCGCGGCGCTCGTTCCGGCCGCCGACGCGCTCGTCTTCCCGAGCACGTTCCCGGAGGCGTTCGGGATGGTCGCCGCCGAGGCGGCCGCGGCCGGCGTGCTGCCGGTCTCGGCCGCGCACTCGGGCGCGCTCGAGGTCAGCCGCGCACTCGCCGCCGAGCTCCCGCCCGAGGCAGCGTCGCTTGTCTCGTTCGCGGTCACCGACGGCGCCGTCGAGGCGATCGCCCGCAGCCTCGACGCCTGGCTCTGCCTCGACGAGGCGCCGCGTCGCGCCGCCCGCGAGGCGCTCAGCGGGACCGCCGCCCGCCTCTGGAGCTGGGACGGCGTGGCCCGTTCGGCCCTCGCCGCCGCGGCCGGCGACCTCGCTGAGCTGCCGATGGTCGAGCGGCAAGATGCCGGCGGCAGCGGAGGGGCCGGCGGGCGGATTCCATATATTCCGAGGCCGTGAATCGGGGAATCCTGCTCAGGCTCGTGGCGGCGATGCTCGCGCTCACCGCCGTGATCTCCGTCGTCATGCTCCAGTTCGACTGGAACGGGGTCGCCGCCTCGGCCGAGGCCGGCGACATCGACACGCTGCTCGACGTGATGATCGTGCTCTCGTCCTTCGTCTTCGCGGTCGTCATGGTGATGCTCGTCTATTCGGTCTGGAAGTACCGGGCGAAGCCGGGCGACGAGTCGGACGGGGCGCCGATCCACGGCAGCACGAAGCTCGAGATCGCCTGGACGGTGATCCCGACGGTCATCGTCCTGTTCGCGGTCGGCTACGGCTGGGTCGTGCTCGACAAGGTCGAGGAGCCCGCGGAGGCGAGCGAGCAGCTCCAAGTCAACGTCACCGCCCAGCAGTTCGCCTGGCGCTTCGAGTACCCCGACCACGACGTCACCTCGACCGAGCTCCATGTCCCCGTCGATCGCCAGCTCGACCTCCACCTGACGGCGCTCGACGTCGTCCACTCGTTCTGGGTCCCGGAGTGGCGGATCAAGCGCGACCTCGTGCCGACCGGACCCGGGGGCCAGGAGGTCGACAACACGGTCCTCGTCACCCCGGATCGCCTCGGCAGCTACAGCCTCGTCTGCACCGAGCTCTGCGGGCTCGGGCACTCGACGATGCGGGCGCCGGTGATCGTCGAGTCCGAAGCGGACTTCGAGCAGTGGATCTCCGAGCAGCAGGAATCCGGCGCCGGCGGCGCCGCCGGAGGTGACGGGGGCGCCGGGGAAAGCGCGAACGGCGGAGGCGACGGGGGCGCCGGGGAAGGCGCGAACGGCGCAGGCGACGGCGGGGCCGCCGGGGAAGGCGCTGACGGCGGAGGTGACGGGGGCGCCGGCGAAGGCGCAAACGGCGGCAGCGGAAACGACGGCGGGTAGTAGGCTCGGAAGGGGACTCCACCTTGGCAGCGGCACTCAGGCAACCGGGACTGACGCGCGGGGCGCTCGGCTTCATCATCGGACTCGGCTTCGGCTTCGCGCTCGTCGTCGCCCTGCGGGCGATCTCGGGTCTCGACATCTTCCAGACCGAGCAGACCGGCTACCCGCACGTAATCGTCCCCGCGATCTCGGGGCCGCTCGGCTTCCTGATCGGGCTCGGGGTCTTCGACTACTGGTTCCGCTGGGCGGTTGGCGCGCCGACCGTTCCGGACGACCACTCGCAGCACGGGGCGAAGACCTGGAAGGACTACTTCCGGTTCAACACCGACCACAAGGTGATCGGGATCCAGTACGTCGTCACGACGATCTTCTTCTTCTTCGTCGGCGGGCTGATCGCGATGCTGATGCGGGCGGAGCTCGCCCAGCCGGGGACGCAGATCGTCGACCCGCAGGCGTTCAACGGCCTGTTCTCAACCCACGCGGCGATCATGATCTTCGTCGTCGTCGTGCCGATCTTCGCCGGGATCGCCAACTACGTCCTGCCGCTGATGATCGGCGCCCCCGACATGGCGTTCCCGCGGCTCAACGGCCTCAGCTTCTGGCTGCTGCCGATCGCCGGGGTGATGTTCGTCGCCAGCTTCCTCGCCCCGGGCGGCGCGTTCGACGCCGGCTGGACCGGATACGCGCCGCTCTCGACCGGGGCCCCGTTAGGCCAGTCGTTCTTCAACCTCGGGGTCCAGTTCGCGGGCGCGTCGTCGGTGGCGACGGCCCTGAACTTCCTCGTGACGATCATCACGATGCGCGCGCCGGGGATGACGTTCTGGCGGATGCCCCTGCTCGTCTGGGCGAACCTCTCGACGTCGCTGCTGGTCGTCGCCGCGACGCCGTTCATCGCCGGGGTCCAGTTCATGGTCCTCCTCGATCGCGTCCTGCACACGAACTTCTTCCAGGCGGCGTTCGGCGGCGACGTGCTGAGCTACCAGCACATCTTCTGGTTCTACTCCCACCCGGCCGTCTACATCATGATGCTGCCGGGCTTCGGGATCATCTCCGAGGTCATCTCGACCCACGCCCGCAAGCCGATCTTCGGTTACCGGCTGATGGCGCTGGCTCTGCTCGGGATAGTCGTCCTCTCATACACCGTCTGGGCGCACCACATGTTCGTCTCCGGCATGTTCAGCTGGCTGCGGGTGCCGATGATGATCACTACATCGCTGATCGCGGTCCCGACGGGGATCAAGATCTTCTCCTGGCTCGGGACCCTGTTCCAGGCCAAGCTCCACCTCTACTCGACCGCGATGCTTTTCTCGCTCGGGTTCATCGTCACCTTCCTGATCGGCGGCATCTCCGGCGTGATGCTCGGGATCGTGCCGCTCGACATCCACTTCTCCGACACCTACTTCGTCGTCGCCCACATCCACTTCGTCCTCTTCGGCGGCTCGATGTTCACCGTCTTCGCCGGCGTCTACCACTGGTTCCCGAAGATGACCGGGCGGATGTACGACGAGCGGCTCGGCCGCTGGCACTTCTGGCTCACCGCGGTCGGCACCTGGGGCACGTTCGTCCCGATGCACTGGATCGGGATGGAGGGGATGCCGCGCCGGGTCGCCGACTACGCGGCCCAGTTCGGCGACTGGAACCTGGTGATCTCGCTGTTCGCATTCCTGCTCGGGATCGCGCAGCTGATCTTCCTCTACAACATGGTCGTCAGCTGGCGCTGGGGTCCGCGCGCCGGCGACAACCCGTGGCGGGCGAAGACGATCGAGTGGCAGGTCTCCTCGCCGCCGCCGCTGTTCAACTTCGATCAAGTCCCGCGGGTGGTCGGCGGCCCGTACGAGTTCGGCGTCCCCGGCGCCCGGCACGCGATCATGGACGGCGCCGAGGTCCGCGAGCCCGAGCCGGCGGTCGCCGGCAGCGGGGTCGGCGCCACCACCCAGGGGAGCGAGCCGTGACGGCGACCGCCACCGGGTCGGAGGCGAAGGGGTCGCCGACGACCGTCGACTGGAGCGAGGGCGGCGTCGTGCTCGCGTTCCTGAACGAGGTCTCGGGCGGCCGCAAGCTGCTCGCCGCGCTGCGCGAGCGGGTCGACGCCGGCGCCGACGGGGTCGCCGTCGTCGCGCCGCAGAACCAGCCGCTCGCGGGCCAGATCGTCGACCGCGACGAGCTTCGCGAGGCCGCCCAGAGCCGGGTCGACGTGACGATGCAGGTCCTCGACGCGTTCGGGATCGAGGCGGCGGGAGCGGTGCTCGACCCGAGCCCGGCGCTCGCCCTCGACGACGCCGTGCGGGCGTTCGAGCCGCGCGAGATCCTGCTCTCGTGTCTGCTCGAGACCCGGTTCGGCCTCCTGCGCCGCGACCTCGTCAGCTGGGCGGAGGAGCGGTTCGAGGCGCCGGTGACGCACATCCCGGTGCGGATCCGCGAGGACGCGATCAGCTGGGAGGTCACCCACACGGTCGTCGTCGCGACCCAGACGGTTGCGAGCGGCGATCTGATCAACCACCTCAAGGGCAAGGCCGCCGAGCGTCCCCACCGCTACACGATCATCTGCCCGCCGTCGGGCGACCTGACCAGGGCCGAGGTCTGCGAGCGCCTCGCGCGCACCCTCGCCGACCTCTACCGCGCCGACATCGACGCCACCGGCCAGCCGATGAGCCCGGCGCCGCTGGCGGCGGTGCGCAACGCGATCGAGCACTACCGGGTCGACGAGGTGCTGATCTCGACCCTCGCCGGCGAGCACTCGAAGTGGCTCGAGCAGGGGCTGATCGAGGACGTCAAGAAGATCACCGACAAGCCGGTCGAGCACATCGAGGCCGGCCGAGCCACCGTCGCGTCCGCGCCGCCGTCGGAGGCCGCGACGGCGTCGCCGCGCGAGGAGGCCGAAGCCTGATGGAGGCCGCCGCCCACCCCGCCGCCCACGCCCACGGGCCGCCTGAGGCACACCAGAGCTCGCGGATCGACCGCCAGACGCTCGGCGTGCTGCTGTTCATCGTCTCCGAGGCGATGCTGTTCGGGGCGTTCTTCGCCTCCTACTTCTTCATCCGCGTCGTCGCCAACGAGGGCTCGTGGCCGCCGGAGGGCTTCGAGCTCCCGGTCGCGGTCGCAGGGATGAACACGGCGATCCTCATCTCGTCGAGCTTCACCGTCCACTGGGCGCTCGAGTCGATCCGCAAGGGCAATCGGGGCGGTCTCTACGCGGGCATGGGCCTGACCTGGCTGCTCGGCGCGACCTTCCTCTTCATCCAGCTCAACGAGTACATCCACATCGGCTTCAGCGCCCGCGACGACGCCTTCGGAACGATCTTCTACGGCCTCACCGGCCTCCACGGCGCCCACGTCTTCGTCGGCCTGCTGATCCTCACCTTCGTCAACATCCGCGCCTGGCGCGGCCACTTCGGCCCGAAGGCGGCCGACCACCGAGGCGTCGAGATGGCCGGGATCTACTGGCACTTCGTCGACGTGATGTGGATCATCGTCTTCACGACGGTCTACATCCTCTAGACACGGCTTAAGCAAGCGATCCGTGCCGCCTGGCTCGGTCCCGTGGGAAACCACACGGGAAAACGGTGCAGAGTTCGTGCAAGCCCCGGGCTGTGATCAGTGCGCGCGAGAGTCGCCGGTTCAGATCCAGTCGCCCCGATTAGTTCACCGCGATCGACTGGCTTCGCATCGCCCCACAACCCCGCTCCACGACCGGAGCCCGGGGCGGCGGTGCGGGGCGATGCGGGGGCGTCTGTGACGCATTCGTGACGCACTGTCGCCCCCCGGGTGTGACGCACTCACCGCAGAACGGAACGTCGCGAAGAGCCGATTGGGTCTGATCGTCGCCGACGTCCTCTTTGAGACTCAGGCGCATGTGGGCGACCCCTCGCGGTAGATCCCGAGGATGCTGACCACAGCGCGCGACCGCGTCCCGGAGCCGCTGACGAACGCGTCGAGCAGCTCTGCGACTTGGCGTACGGCGCCGGTGAACCGCGACGGCCGACCAAGCAGCAGATGGTCGGCACCCTGCTGTTCGGCGCGCCCACTAACGCCGACGAGCTCGTAGAGCTGCTCCGCCGCTACCGGCGCGCAACGGTGGCCGATGCTCTCCTCCGCCAGACGGAGACTCAGGACAGCGCCGGCTCCGTCATCGAGCTGCCCAAGCGGAGGTCGGGACCGCGGTCCCCAAGCCGTCGACTCCCGAGCTGACCCA
>DATHVI010000198.1:0-2755 GCA_035461385.1 Solirubrobacterales bacterium | reverse complement strand
TGTCGATCGCCTTGACGGTGAAGCTGTGGGGGCCGTCGTCGAGCCCGGTGAGCTGGTGTGGGGAGCTGCACAGCGCGAAGGGGCCGGCGTCGAGCTTGCACTCGAACGTACCCGGCTCGTTCGAGCTGAACGTGAACGTCGGCTGGGCGGTGAGGATCGTCGCCCCCTCCTCCGGCCCGGTGTCGATCGTCGTCGCCGGCGGGGTCGTGTCGGCGACCTCGGGGTATTCGTAGGCGCCCTGATCGGCGATCGCGATGCTGTCGCCGTCTCCGTCCTCGGGCCTTGGGTTGCCGTCGATGTCCTCGCTCGCTGCGGTGCCGGTTTGATCGGCGGCGTCGATCGACGGCGAGCCCGCGAGCAGCGCGAGGTTGGCGGTCGGGTCGGCGAACAGCGGATCGGCGTCGATGTTGCCGGGACCGATCACCGCGCCGCCCGGGCCGCCACTGCTGCCGTCTGTACTCGGAACGTTGGAGTAGCTGAACGAGACGTCGGCGCTGCCCGTCCCGAAGCTCTGGCGGACGAACTTGACGCTGTAGCCGGAGGTCGCCGAGTTGACGACGTTGACGGTCGCGTCGCCGATGCCGCCGCTCTGCACGTTCGAGTTCGCGACCGCGACCGTGCCGCCGCCCGTATGGCTGAGCGAGACGTGGTTCGCGTTCACGGTTGCCGATTCGCTCACCGCGCTGTGGACGATCGCCGAGAGCGGGGTTCCCGGGGTGATGATCTGCGTGTTCTCGACGTCGGCGGTGCCGGAGGTCGCGCTGACCCCGACCTGGACGACGGTCATCCGCGTGCGCCGCACGTCGACCGTGCCGACGCTGCCCGGTCCCGAGAGCGAGATCCCGCTCAAGGCGCCGGAGATCGTCGCGTCCTCGACGGTGAAGGTCTGCCCGGGGGCGACGTTCGCCCGGACCGCGATCCCGGTCTGAATCGAGCCTCCGGACTCGGCGTAGATATGGCCGCCGCGGAACGAGCTGCCATCGCCGAGCACCGACGGGATCCCGGTGCCGTTCGTCGCCCGGCTGAGGATGTTCACGTCCTCGAGCGTGCCTCGGAGCTGCACCCCGGGCGCCCCGGTGAGCTTGACCGCCGGAATCGCGACCGTCAGATCCCGGAACGTCGCCCCGGGTCGGTCCTGAAGATTGAGGACGTACGCGTTCGCGGCCGAGCTGCTGGTGAGCTCGGTCGCCGCTGCTCCGGCGCCCTCCACCGTCAGCGGATCGCTGCCCTGCGGGGTGAACGTGTCGGGGTCGGTATAGGTTCCGGGAGCGACCCGGACCTCGTCGGCCTGCCCGTCGCTACCGCTCGCCTGCATCGCCGTCTCGAGATTCGCCTCGGCGACGTTGGTGCCGTTGTCGGGGCAGGCAGCGTGGAAGTTCGGCACGCAGAAGGTGGTCGCCCCGGCCGCCGCCGGCAGCGCCAGCAGTGCAAGCGCGGCAAGGCACACGCCCCCGCCGATCAGTCCCCCCGGTCTCGTCATGGTGAGCGGCGCATTCTAGCTGCCGCGCCGGCGATCCTCGGCGAGCCGTTCGCACCCGAGTCGCGCTGAGTTCGCCCGAGCGGTCGCTCGCATCACCCGGGGCGCGGCACCCCGTTACCGTACCCGGGCGATGAGGAGGCGGGGGCTGATCGCGGCGCTGATCATCGTCGCCGCCGGTGCGGCGGCCGGGGCGGCGATCGAGGTCGAGCACGAGCTGCTCGGATCTGCCGACCGGGACTCCGGCGGCGGAGCTCAGGCCGTGCCGCCGCTTCCGGCGCCGGCCGAATCCGCAGCGGCGTCGGCCCCGGGCTCGGGGCGGGCGAAGCGACCGCGATCGCGGTACTCGCTGCGCCCCGCGCCGGGCCGGCCTCCGGTCGCGATCGACTTCCCGCGCCAGCCGCGGGCGGCGATCGTCTTCGACGTCCGCACCGGCGAGGTGCTCGGTCAGCGAAACCCGCACCGGCGGCTGCCGATCGCGAGCCTGACGAAGATGCTCACCGCGCTCGTGATCGTCGAGCGCCACCGCCCCGACGAGCGGGTCGCGGTCACGCCGCAGGCGCTCGCCTACGAGGGCTCCGGCGTCGGCGTCCTGCCGAAGGGGAGGAAAGTCCGGCTCGAGCAGATGCTGCAAGGGCTCCTGCTCGTCTCCGGCAACGATGCCGCGATCGCGCTCGCCCAGCACGACGCCGGGAGCGTCGGGCGATTCGTGCGGCGGATGAACGGCTGGCGCAAGCGGCTCGGCCTGCGCTGCTCACGGTTCACGAGCCCGCACGGCCTCGAGGACGCGGGGAACTACGCCTGCGTCCGCGACCTCGCCCTGCTCGCCCGCGCCGTCCTCGCCCGCAAGCGCCTGCGGCGGATCGTCGGCGCGTCGATGGCGCGGTTCCGGTTCCCGATCAAGGGCGGGTTCCTCGACCTCTACAACAACAACCCGTTGATCCGCGCCGGCGCGCCCGGGATCACCGGGGTGAAGACCGGCTACACCGACGCCGCCGGCCGCTGCTACGTGATCACCGCCCGCCGCGGCGGCCGCCACCTCGGCGTCGTCCTGCTCGCGAGCCCGAACCCGCTCCAGCAGGTCCCGTCGCTGCTCCGGGCCGCGGCGCGACGGGGATAGCTCGGCGGGCCGGCGCAGTCGCGCGCGCGCGGCCTCGCAACGTCCGACTTCGACCGGCGGCTCAGTTGAAGGCGACGTAGAACGTGCCCGCGCTTCCGTACGTGTGGACGGCGGCGTCGCGCTGGCCCGGCTGGCAATAGGTGGCGGGGTTCTCGATG
>DATHVI010000197.1:0-3920 GCA_035461385.1 Solirubrobacterales bacterium | reverse complement strand
GCGCGACCTGCTCGGCAACCGCACCCGCACGCGCGCGAGCGCGGGTATCGCCGGCTGACCGACTCCGACCGGCGCCAGGCGCGGCCGCCGTGACTCGCGGCCCGAGCTTTCGCGATCGGGTGCCTCCCCGACACCCGATCGCGAATTCCCGGGGTGGCGTCGGGCAGCGGCCGCCCCGGAGCGAGGCGACGGCCTACGCGCTCACTGATCCGCCCAGTATGCGGCGAGGCCGGCCATCGACCACTCGCGCTCCGGGTCGGCGCGGTAGAGCGGGTTCATCGCGAACACGGTCGCCCGCGCGCTGCCCGAGGTCGTCGTGCCGTGGGCGATCACCGCCGAGCCGGCCGCCGACGCCGACTGGGCGTCGATCAGCCAGAACCCCGAGCCGACGATCTCGGCGGGGTCGGCCGGGAAGCGGCCGTCGACGCTCATCGTCGCCGGGACCGAGGTGAACCAGGTCGGCGGGTCCATGATCGCGGTGTCGCGTTCCGGCGCCGCGCCGGTGATCGGACTTTCCGGCCGGCCCTCGTTCTCCCAGTTGACGATCGCGCTGCGCCCGTTCCCAGACCGGGTCGCCGGCGTCAGGCCCGCGACCAGCGAGCCGGCGCTGAGGAAGTTGGCGCCGTTCGCGCCGGCGCCGATGTAGCCGCCGCCGGCGTCGAAGAACGCCAGCAGCCGCGCCCGCGCCGTCCCCTGGGCCGCCGACGGCCAGCCGCCGGTGTTCCAGATCACGTCGTAGTCACCGAGCGGGTCCTCGGGCGCCGAGTTGAGCGCGGCGGTCGACATGAAGTCGGGAGTGAAGCCGAGGTTCTGGAGCGACCACACGTCCTGGTTGAAGGCGCCGGTGAGGACGAGGATCCGCGGCTTGCCCTCGATCGGCTCGGTCGCCGGCGGCTGGCCCGCGAGGCGCCGGAACCAGACGTCGTTGTCGCGGCCGATCGCCGCCAGCCGGACCTTCGTCGCCGGATCGGCGCCGAAGATCGCGCTACCCGCCGGGGCGGTCGCGCCGCTCGCGGTCGCGAACGGCTCGGTCGCCAGCTCGGCTGCGAGGCCCTCGTCCATCAGCGCGTTCAGCGTCCGGACGGCGGTCGGCGAGTCGATCGCGAGCGCGTAGCCGGTCGCGGTCCCCGGCTCGACACCGCCGAGGATGTGGTTCGCCTTCCCGATCCGGTTCGTGTTCGGTGAGAACTCAGTGTCGCGCGGCACCCGGACGACATCGGCGCCCCAGAGGTAGCCGTGGCTCCACGCCGCCGGCGGCGCGTAGAGGCGCTCGATGTCCTCGGAGATGTCGGCGCCGATCCCGAGTGCGGTGTCGGCGAGGCCGCGGTGCGCCTGGTCCATGTGGACGACGTAGGAGCCCGCGGGGTAGGTGACGCCGTCGAAGGTGTACGCCTGCTTCAGCTCGCTGACGATGATCCCGTTGAAGATCAGCCAGTCGACGAGCCGGTTCGCCTCCGGCTCGCTGCGCTGGCCGTCGCCGATCGGGATGATGTACGCGGTCGGGAACTCCTCCATCCAGTTGTTGTCGACGTCGAACGGCGGCTCGCAGCACTCCGGCCGGGGGGCGTTGGTGACCCCGCGCCGGTAGCGCTCGAGCTCGTCGTGGAGGAGCTCGCTCCGATTCTCGATGTCGAACAGCAGGCTCGACCAGACGACCGTCTCCTGGATCATCCGCGAGCCGAGCCGGCCGTGCGCGGCCGGGGGCGCGCCCCCGATCCCGCAGTTGTCGTTGTTTGCCTGGTTGCACATCTCGACCGTCGAGCCGTTGAGGCCGACGTGCTGCGAGTACATCGGGGTGTAGAACGGCCCCCAGTCGTCCCAGCCCTCGGCCTCGGCGGGGCCGGCCGGCTCGCCGTTCGGGCAGATGCCGCTCGGCGGCGCCGGGTTGCCGTCCGAGCACCAGTCGTTGATCGGCCGCGTGACCCCGAACCCGAGCTCCGCGAGCGCCGCCTCGTTGGCGTCGATCCGCGGCTGGTTCCACTTCAGCCAGAGGTCGTAGTCGATGCTCGGGTTGTGCGGCTTCGTCGTCGCCTCGATCAGCGTCGGCGTGACGTAGCCGTGGAGGTCGAGGACCTCGGGCGGCAGCCACTCCTGGATCACCGAGACCGACGCCCGGGTCTCGGGCTGCGACTGGGTCATGAAGTCGCGGTTGAGGTCGAACCCGTTGCCGTTCGCCCGCGTGCCCGCGACCCGGCCGTCGGGGTTCTGGATCACGTTGAAGAGGAGGATCGTGTGGTCGAGGACGGCGTCGACCTCGGGGTCGGCGCCGTAGGGCGTCCGCGCGAGCCGGTCGAGGGTCTCGAAGATCGCCTCGACGCCCTCGTACTCGTTCCCGTGGATCCCGCCCTGGATGTAGATCGGGACCTTGACGCCGTCGCCGTAGCGCGAGAGCAGCCCCTGGCCGCGAGCCGGGTCGGTGAGCGCGACCTTGCGGATCTGCTCCCAGGCCTGGAAGTCCTGGCGCTGCTCGACGGTGTCGCGGGCGTTGACGGTCACCAGGTACATGTCCCGGCCGAGCGCCGACTGCCCGAACACCTCGAGCTCCATCCGCCCGTCGCTCGCGGCGACGATCTCCTCGAGCGTGCAGCCGATCGCGTAGTACGGGACGTGGGGGAAGCTCCCCGCCGGATGGCCGGGGCTGGTGCCATCGGGCAGGTTCGCCGCCGCGTCGGGCTCGGGGTCGCCGCACCACGGCGGCCCTACGTAGGCAGCGGCGGGTGCCGCGACGACCAGGGCGCAGAGGAGGGACAGAGCGGCGACGAGATACGCAGCTACTCGACGGGACACGAGGACCTCGCTTTCAGACCGTGACGGTCGACGGCGGCAGCATACGCCCCCGGTGGCGTCAGTGGGCCGTCGGCTGCCGCTTCGTGTCGCGGAAGAACGCCTCGAGCCGCGCATCCTCGGGCGGGCCGCCCTCGACGTGGGCGAATCGGCCGACCTGCTCGCCGCTCTCGGCGTCGATCAGCAGCGTGTACTCGACCGCGCGCCCGATCGCGAGCTCGCTGGTCGGGACGACGGTGACCATGTAGTAGGGCTCGCCGTCCTTGAACGCGAGCCGCGGCTCGACCACCTCGCGCAGGGTGACGGTGTAGCTGTGCCCGTCGGAGTCGCAGCAGCGCGTCTCCGACCACCGCAACGGCAGCGCGCGGGCCTCGTCGAGCACCTCCGTCGTCGACACCAGCCCGCCGTTGCTCGGCGCCTTCCAGACCTCGGTCTCGCCGGTCGAGGAGTCGGTGAGGACGATCGCGCTCACGGTCCCCGCCCGCCCGGGCTCGTTGATGATCGTCATCCAGACCGTTCGCTCGCGGTCGATCGCGGTCAGGAACGGCTGCCGGTTGCCCTCGCCGTCGACGATCTCGCCGTCGATCTCGTCCGAGCGCGCGAGCGCCTCGGCCTGCTCGCGGGCGACGGTCTCGGGGACGATCCGCCCCGACTGCGCGAGCTCCGGCCGCTCAGCCGCCTCCTCGGGGGTCAGGTCCTCGATCGTCCCGTCCTGGTGGTAGACCAGCACCCCCTTCAGGTAGGGGGTGCGGAACGGGAAGCCGCGATAGCCGACGTACGGGGCGATCGCGATCGCCTCGCGCTCCCCGGTCGGGATCAGGACCGGGTACTGGGTGCGGCTCAACGGGTGCTTGAGCTTCGCCTGCCACTTCAGGCTCCCGAGGCCGAACGCGGACACCGACTCGTCGAACCCGGCGCGGACGATCTCCGACTCGGCGACGAGGTCGTCGAGGCTCTTGACCGCGACGCCCGACGACGCCCCGGTGAGCCACGACGCCTGCCACTCGCCCGTCCACATCAGCTCGCCGGTGTCGGGGTCGCGGGCGAGGTGGATCTCCTTCGCGTCGGCGAACCTCGGGTCGTCGCGGACGGCGCTGCGGGGCAGCAGCCGGGGCTGGGTGCGCTCCGGAAGCGAG
>DATHVI010000196.1:0-14724 GCA_035461385.1 Solirubrobacterales bacterium | reverse complement strand
CTTGATCGAGAGCAGGTTCGCGATCAGGTCCCACTGCGCCGCCAGCTCCCAGGCGAGGAGGAGGGCGACGAGGACGGCCGCCGGCGCGGCGACCCGGGCGATCCGGTTCTCGCGCCCGGCCCTCACCCGACCTCCCCGGCGAGGAGCTTCAGGGCCCGCTGGCGCAGCGCGCCGAACCGGGGTGCGGTCACCGCCGCCGCGCGGTCCGGGGCGCGCGGCTCGGGAACCTCGAGCTCGGCGGCGATCGTCCCCGGGCGAGCGCTCATCACCGCCACCCGGTCGGACAGGTAGAGCGCCTCCTCGACGTCGTGGGTGACGAGGACCACCGTCCGCGCCTCGGTGGCGAGCGCGGTCGCGAGCCACTCCTGCATCTCCCCGCGCGTGATCGCGTCGAGCGAGGCGAACGGCTCGTCGAGCAGCAGCACCGGCTTTCCGGCGAGCAGCGTCCGCAGGAACGCGATCCGCTGGCGCATTCCGCCCGACAGCTCGGTGGGGCGGGCGCGCTCGAACCCGGCGAGGCCGAAGCGCTCGAACAGGGGGTGGGCGATCGCCCGCGCCTCGCGGCGCGACGCACCCCGGTTTCGAGGAGCGAGCGCGGCATTGTCGATCGCGCTCAGCCACGGCAGCAGCAGGTCGCGCTGCGGCATCAGCGCGCAGCGCGCGAGCCGCTCCGATGCCGAGGTGGCTCCGCCGACGCGGATCGTCCCGGCGCCGGCGTCGCGCAGGCCCCCGATCAGCTCGAGCAGCGTCGACTTGCCGCACCCGGAGGGGCCGACCAGTCCGAGCACCTCTCCGGCCCCTGCTCGCAGGTCGATCCCGCCGAGCACCCGCAACTGGCCGAAACCGTGCTCGACGCCGTCGATCTCGACTGCGACCCCGGCCTGGGCGCGATCGTCGCCGGGGGCTTGACCGGCCGGGTCTCTGATCGATTGAGGCTCCTCCACGGGAGCCTCCGGAGTTGCTCGCATGCTCCCTCCGCGCGCATTACCGCACAGGTTCTAAGGGTCAGCGCCGGGTGTCGAACGATGCCGTAGGCGCTATCTCAGCCCGCTTGCCCGCGAGCCCCCCTGACTTCTTGCAGGCCGGAGTCTACCGGCCGCCCCAGCCACCCCTCACCGCCGGGGGTGAGGCGGGTTTTGCATCGCAGCGATACAAGATCCGCCTCACCTGGCCGTCTGCCGGGTGAGGGCGCGCGACGCTGTTACTCGGCGGCCTGGGGGCCGCCGGCGACGACGTCGACGAAGCGCTCGAGGTGCTTCGTCGTCCAGCATTCGAACGCCGCCGTGCAGTGGCGCTCGTAGGCCGCCATCACGGAGTCGCCGTAGTTCCAGTACAGGCGCGGCTCGGGGTTGAGCCAGAACGTCCGGCTCGCCCGCTCGGCGACGCGGGCGAAGATCTCGGCGTGGGGCTCGCGACCGTTCGTGCGCGCGTCGCCGAGCACGATCAGCGTCGAGCGCGGGCCGAGGTCGTCGGCGATCTCGTCGTGGAGCTCGAGCCAAACCCGGCCGTAGTCGGTGTAGCCGGTGACGTCGGCGACGCCGCCCTCGCGGCTGATCCGCTCCGAGATCGCGCGGAAGTCGCGCTCGCGCTCGAAGACCTCGGTCACCTCGGAGATCCGCTCGATGAAGACGAAGCTGCGGAGCTTGCGGAACGAATCGTGGAGGGCGTGCAAGACCGAGAGGAAGAAGACGCTCGCCGAGGTGACCGAGGTCGAGACGTCGCAGAGGACGTAGATCTCGGGGCGCCGGGGCCGCAGCGGCCGGTGCTTGAGCCGCAGCGGCACGCCGCCGGTCTCGAGCGATGCCCGCATCGTCCGGCGGACGTCGATCGCGGACCGGCGGCGGCGCCCCCGGTGCTCGTGGCCGAGGGTCGCGAGGCGACGCTTGAGCTGGGCGACGGCCCGTTGAACCGCGGCGAGATCCTGGGCCGGGTTGGTCGGCAGCGCCCGATCGAGCTCCGACAGCGGCCGCGAGGGAGGAAGCTTCTGGGTTCGCTCGATCAGCGCCCGCTCGAGCTCGCGACGGAGGTGCCGCTCGAAGCGCTGCACCTGGTCGCGGTCGAGCGGCAGCTCGCCCGCGCCGGCCTCGCCGCGCTGGAGGCCGAGGGTGCGGCGGATCCGCTGCACGTCGACGCCGACCACTCCCGAGCCCTCGCCGCGGCGGCCGAAGGCGGCGATCGCCAGCCGGGCGAGGTCGCGCATCTCGCCGTCGCTGCCGCGCGCGATCGCGTCGCGGACCGAGTCGCGGAGCTCGTCGACGTCGAGACGCTCGGCTCCGTCGTAGCGGCGGTCCTCGCGCAGCCCCCGGTCAAGCGCCTCCGACTCGGCGGCGCGGAAGAAGAAGCGCTCGAACAGCAGCTCGAACACGCGCCGGTCGTCCTGCGACTTCGCGACCGTCGCCGCGAGCGCCTCGCGGAAGTCGTCCGGGTTCTCCCACGGGATCGCGTCGAGGGCCTCGAAGGCGTCGAGGATCTCCGCGGTCCCGACGGCGACGCCCTCGCCGCGAAGCTCCTCGCAGAACGCGACCAGCCGCGGTCCGAGGCCCGCGCGGCCGCTCATCCCGCGGCTTCGGTGCCGAGCTCCGGGCGCGCGAGGCGAACCCCGACCCGCTCGGCGACGAGATCGATGTCGGAGCGGTGCTTGACGATGATGCTCATCGTCCTCTCGAGCACGTCGGCATCGAGCTGCTCGGCGCCGAGCAGGACCAGCGCCCGCGCCCAATCGATCGACTCGGCGATCGACGGTGGCTTCTTGAGGTCGAGCCCGCGGACCATGTGGACGACCTCGACCAGCCGCCGGCCGAGCCGCTCGTCGAGGTCGGGCACGTGGAGGCGAATGATCTCCATCTCCCGCTCGACCGCCGGATAGTCGAGCCAGAGGTAGAGGCAGCGCCGCTTCAGCGCCTCGGTCAGCTCGCGGGTGTTGTTGGAGGTCAGGACGACCACCGGGCGGGTCCGGGCCTCGATCACCCCCAGCTCGGGGATCGAGATCTGGAAGTCCGACAGCACCTCGAGCAGCATCGCCTCGAACTCCTGGTCGGTCTTGTCGATCTCGTCGATCAGCAGCACCACCGGCTCGGTCGAGACGATCGCCGCCAGCAGCGGCCGGGTGAGCAGGAACTCCTCCGAGAAGATCTCTTCCCAGGAATCTATGCCCGTCGCCTCCTCCGCTTCGCGTCCGGGGGCGGCGAGGTCCGCTTCCTCCCCCGCTCCCGCCGGGTGTTCTTGGGCGGCGGCGTTGCGCCGCCGCACAGGCATGTCAGGTGCCGCAGGCACCGCAACTGATTCATCCGGCGCGCGGTTACGCTGCGCGCTTCGCATGCTGCTCCCGCGTCCGGGGGCGGCGGGGTCGTCGGAGGGGCGAGGATTCTGCTTTCCGGCCTGGATCCGCAGCAGCTGCTTGCGGTAATTCCACTCGTAGAGCGCCTTCGCCTCGTCGAGGCCCTCGTAGCACTGGAGCCGGATCAGCTCGCGGCCGGTTGCGCGCGCGATCGCCTTCGCCAGCTCCGTCTTGCCGACTCCCGCCGGGCCCTCGACGAGGACCGGCTTGCCGAGCCTCTGGGCGAGGTAGGACACCAGCGCCGCCGGCTCGTCGGCGAGGTAGCCGACCTCGGCGAGCGCGGAGCGCGCGTCGGCGACCGACTCGGGGTGTGCGGGGGCGGTCACCGTGCCCATCTTAGGGGCGTCCCGCGAATCGGCCGCTAAGCGCTGGGACCCGCATCCGGTCCGTCCGCGGGGTGCTCGAGCATGGGCGCAATGGGCACGCCGATTCTCGCCGCCGTGCTGCCCGAGGCGATCGAGCCCTACCTGGTACTGATGATCGCCGGGTTCGTCGTCGCGATCACCGGCCACCTCGCCGGCTCGCGCTGGCTCGTGGCGGCCGGGGTGCTGATGATCTTCCTCGCCGCGGTGCTGTTCCCGATCGCGCTCCAGTTCCTCGCCGACGAGCCGCCGCCACCCGGTCCCAGGGTCCCGCCGGTTGGGCCGGGCTGATCGGGGAAGATGCTGCAATGAGCGCGGAGCCAGGAAAGGGGAAAGGTGATTCCCGGGCGAAGCGCGATCGAGGGCAATGAGCGCGGAGCCAGGAAAGGGGAAAGGTGATTCCCGGGCGAAGCGCGATCGAGCGTCTCCCGGCTCGGACGCAGGCGACCATGGCCTCGGCACCAAGCCGCCCGGCGGGCGCGACCGGCTCGCCAGGGTCGATCTCGACAAGTCGCTGAGTCGCAAGGAGGAGGAACGCGGCCTCAGCCGCGCCTGGGGGCGGCTCACCCAGCTGCGCCTCACGCTCGGGGGACAGATCGGCGACCGGCGCACCGGCCCGCCCGTCTGCGTCCTGTTCGAGGGTTGGGACGCGTCCGGGAAGGGCGGGGCGATCAAGCGCCTCGTCGGCCAGATCGACCCGCGCCACGTCCGCGTCGTCCAGTTCGGCGCGCCGACGCCGGACGAGGCTCGCCATCACTTCCTCTGGCGGTTCTGGCCGGCGCTCCCGGGGTGGGGAGGGATGGCGGTCCTCGACCGCTCCTGGTACGGTCGCGTCCTCGTCGAGCGGGTCGAGGGCTACGCCAGCCGCGAGCAGTGGCTGCGGGCGTACGAGGAGATCAACGGCTTCGAGCGGACCCTCGCCGACGAGGGGATGATCCTGGTCAAGCTCTGGCTCCACTTCTCGGCCGAGGAGCAGCTGCGGCGCTTCAAGCGCCGCGAGAAGGACCCGCTCAAGAGCTGGAAGCTGACCGACGACGACTGGCGCAACCGGGGCAAGCGCGACGAGTACGTCGACGCGGTCGAGGACATGCTGGCGCGAACCGATCAGCCCTACGCGCCGTGGGTCGTGGTCGAGGCCGAGTCGAAGCGCTACGCGCGGGTGAGGGTGATCGAGGCGGTGATCGAGCGGATCGAGCACGGGATGCGAGCGTGGGGGATCGAGCCGCCGCCGAGGCTGGACGAGTAGCGGTCGCGAGCTTCACGCGCCCGGTTGGCTCCGGTAGGCTCGGTCGTCGTCCTTGCCCCGGCAGGGCCCCTGTGCGGGAGGGCTACGGAAATGGCCGAGAGAGTCGAACGACCTGGAGCTGGCGGTCGCGCCGACGTGACGCCGATCGCCAAGGCGCGGCTGCGAGCCGTCGGGCCCGACGAACGAGCAGCGGCGGCCGAGCGTAGGATCGAGGAGGCCGAGCAGAGGGCCGAGGAGGCCGAGCGGGAGCGCCGCCGCGCGGAAGCCGCGGCGGCGCGCGCCGCGGCGCGCGCCGAGGCGGCGATCGAGGCCGCCGCGAGCGCCGCGCAGGAGGAGATAGCGCGCAAGGACGCGCAGATCTCGGCGCGGATCGCGAGCATCGACGCCGAGGTCTCCCGCCGCGTCGCCGAGCGCGAGGCCGAGCTCGAGCGCCGGCTCGCGAACGCCGAGGCCGAGCTCGACCGCCGGCTCGCTCGCGAGCGCGAGAAGATCGCGCGCCGCGAGGAGGAGGCCGGGCGCCGAGTGGCGGCGGAGCGCCAGCGCAGCGAGGGCGAGGTCGAGCGGCGTGTGGCCGAGGCGCGCGAGGAGCTTCGCTCCCGCGCGGCCGAGAAGCTGCGCGAGGCGGCGGAGCGGCTCCGTATCCAGGCGACCGAGAAGGTGAGGCGGCTCACCGCGGAGGCGGAGGCGCGGGCGCGAGCCGAGGCGCAGGCCGGGGCCGACGAGCGGGTCGCCGCCGCGACGCGGGCGGCCGACGAGCGGGTCGCGGCGACACGGCGCGCCGCCGAGGAGGCCAAGACCGCCGCCGAGCGGCGGGCCGAAGGGGCGCTCGCGACGGCTCGGGCCAAGGTCGAGATGGCAGCCGAGGACGCCGAGCGCAGGGTCGGCGAGGAGCGCGAGGCGCGGGCCGAGGCCGAGCGGAAGCTCGAGCGCGCCGAGCAGAAGCTGACCGCGGTCATCGAGCGGCTCGCCCGCCGCGCCGAGCGCAGCGCCCGCGAGGCGGCCGAGGCGGAGATGCGCGAGCGCCTCGAGCGCGGTCTCGGCGAGGCGGAGGCCGAGGCGGAGGAGGCCCGCCGCGAGGCGGAGGCTCGCGCCGCCGCCGAGGTCGAGAAGCGCCTGCGCGAGGAGGGCGAGAAGCTGCGCCAGGACGCCGAGCGTCAAGCCGGCGAGCGGGCCGCCGACGAGCTCAGGAAGCTCGAGGCGCGGCTCGATCGCGAGCTCGACAAGCGAACGCGCGCCGCCGCCTCAACCGCCCGCGAGGCGGTCGAGCGCCGCCGCGCCGAGCTCACCCAGCAGCTTCAGGCCGAGGTCGCAGAGGCCGTGGCGGCGGCCGCCGACCGCGCCCGGCGCGACGCCCTTGGCGGGCCCTGATCACCGGTCGGTCGGCGGAGTCGAGGCCGGGATCGAGCAGACCGAGCTCGCGACCCCCCCTGACGTGCGAATGGAAGCGTGCCGGGACGGCCGCGGGGCGGGCTTGCTGTCGCGGCGCCTGGTCGAGCTCAGCTTCTCCTCACCAGCTTCAGCCTGACCGCGAAGCACGACGTCGCCGGGTCCGAGGAACCGCGCGATCAAGATCGCGGTCATCCCCGTGTGGCTTTCCCGCTCCTCAAGCGACCCTCTGCTGAGCTCGAGTGGGCCTGTCAGGGGGCTCCGACGCCGACCGCATGGAACGGTCGGACCCAAACCGGAGATCTGATCGGCAGACACTCCTCGCTCGTGAGAGCGCGCGCAACCTACGCTTCTACCGATGCGATACCTCGTCGACGGCATGAACGTGATCGGGACTCGGCCCGATCGCTGGTGGAAGGACCGCGATGCGGCGATGCTGCGGCTCGTCGATCGGCTCGAGCGCTGGGTGGCCGCGGGCGGCGACGACGTCACGGTCGTCTTCGAGCGGCCGCCGCGGCCGCCGGTCTCCTCGACCGTGATCGAGGTCGCCCACGCCCCGCGCCCGAAGCCGGACGCCGCCGACGACGAGATCGTGCGCCGCCTCGAGGCCGAGCCTGAGCCGACCCGGGTTCGCGTCGTCACCTCGGACAACTGGCTCGCCGACCGAGCCCGGATCCTCGGCGCCACCGTCGAGCCGGCGGAGGCCTTCCGCACCCGAATCGAGGAATAACCAGCGAGTCCGCTGAGTGCCTACGGCTGGAGCCCTGGCCCGCCGCCCCCGGAAGCGGGAGCAGCATCAAATGTCCGCGGCGTAGCCGCGGACCAGGTCTTCAAGGCGGGAGCGAGGCGGCGGAGGTGTTCAGCGCGGGAGGGTCGGGGCGACGATTCGATAGGCCTTGATCCCGAGGCCGAGGCGCTCGCGGTCGTCGCCGAGCGAGGGGTCGAGCCCGGTCAGCTCGCGGATCCGGCCGAGCCGGTGGGCGACGGTGTGGCGGTGGGCGTAGACCGCCCGTGCGGTGGCGTTCATGTTGCAGTCGTTGGCGAGGTAGGCCTCGAGCGTGCCGAGGAGGTCGGTGCGGTACTCGCGATCGTGCGCGACGAGCGGGGCAACGGTCTCGTCGTAGAACCGGCGCACCTCGGCCGGGTCGGTCGCCATCGCCCGGAACAGCAGCCGGTAGACGCCATCGCCGATCCCGCCTGCGAGCTGGTCGGCCATCCGCTCGTCGCGGCCGATCACCTCGAGCATCAGCTCGGCCTCGGAGATCGCTCGCCCGAGCTCGGCGGCGGAGGCGCAGAACGACGAGTAGGCGGCGGGGCCGTGGCTGCGAAGCCGCTCGGCGATCGCCCGCGCCGATGCCCGGGTGCGCTGGACCGCGTCGTCGGCACTGCGGCGAGCCGGCAGCAGCGCGTAGACCAGCTGCCGGCCCGCCTCGCCGCCGGGCGACGCCGGCAGCGGCTCGGCGATCGCCCCGGGGTGCTCGCCGGTGATCAGGGCCGCGGCGTGGCGGGGCCGCTCGGAGCGCACCTCGGCGACCATCGCGATCGCTCCGGAGGACAGATCGGCGCCCATCCGCACCGCACGGCGAACGGTCTCCGCGGGATCGACGCGACCGGCCCGCAGGTCCTCGAGCAGGGTCCCCCGCAGGTCGGCGGCGACCTCGTCGCGGGCGTCGGCGACCGCGACCTCGGTCAGCGCCGCGAGCGCCGCGGTGCGCAGCACCTCGCCGCGGTCGACGCTGACCTGGGGCAGCCCGTTGTCGGAGCCGCTGAGCGCGATCGCGTAGCCGATCGTCGTCCCGTCGGCCTCGATCGGCTGCTCGAGCTCGACCCCGGCGACCGCCGGCGAGCCTCCGTTGCCGCCACGCAGGTGATCGGCGGCGCGCTCGACAAGCTCGTCGAGCGGCACCTCGTCGGCCGATGCGGCCGCGAGGCCGCGGGCCGGCAGCACGATCGCCACCGGCCCGCGAGCCTCCGCCGCCGCCAGCTCCGCGATTCCCCTCAGCCCCTCCCCGGCGAGCAGGGCGCCGAGCATCCGGGCGTGGAGGTCTCGCATCCGTCTGGCTTCCCGGCCCTGCGCTCCTCGTCCGTCCTCCGCTAGAGGACCGGGAGGTAGCGCTCGAGCTCCCAGCGCGTCACCTGGACCCGGTACTCCTCCCACTCGGTGCGCTTGAGCTCGACGTAGCGGTCGAAGATGTGGTCGCCGAGCGCCTTGCGGACGAGCTCGGATCCGGCCAGCACCTCGATCGCCTCGCCGAGGGTCTCGGGGAGCTGCTCGATCCCGCGCGCGACCCGCTCGTCGTGCGAGAGGTCGTAGAGGTTCGTCTCCATCGGCTCCGGGATGTCGTAGCCCTTCTCGATTCCCTCGAGGCCCGCCTGGAGCATCGTCGCGAAGGTGAGGTAGGGGTTGCACGACGGATCCGGACAGCGCAGCTCGCACCGCGTCGCCTTCTCCTTGCCGGGCTTGTACATCGGCACCCGGACCAGGGCCGAGCGGTTGCGCTGCGACCAGGCGACGTACACCGGCGCCTCGTATCCGGGCACGAGGCGCTTGTAGCTGTTCACGTTCGGAGCGAACAGGGCCGCGATCTCGCGCGCGTGCTTGAGCAGCCCGGCGATGAACGCCCGCGCGGTGTCGGAGAGGTGGTAGTGACCGCCCTCCTCGTAGAACGCGTTCGCCTCGCCGGTGAACAGCGACTGGTGGGTGTGCATGCCCGACCCGTTCTCGCCGAACAGCGGCTTCGGCATGAACGTGGCGTAGACGCCGTGCAGGTGGGCGATCTCCTTGACGACGATCCGGTACGTCATCGCGCTGTCGCACATCTGCAGCCCGTCGGCGAACCGCATGTCGATCTCGTGCTGAGAAGGCCCGACCTCGTGGTGGGTGTACTCGATCGGGATCCCGACCGCCTTCAGCGCGTTCACGGTCTCGCGCCGCAGGTCGGACGCCGCGTCGAGCGTCGTCAGGTCGAAGTACCCACCCCGGTCGAGGATCTTCGGCTGGCCGTCCTCCCCGAGCTCGTCGCTGGCGAAATAGAAGTACTCCAGCTCCGGGCCGAGGTAGCAGTGGTCGAAGCCCATCTCCTCCATCCGCGCGAGCGCCCGGCGCATCACGTACCGGGGATCCCCCTCGTAGGGCTCGCCGCCGGGGCGCAGGACGTCGCAGAACAGGCGGGCGACGTTGCCCTTCCCCGAGCCGCCGTCGTCTCGCCACGGCAGCACCGTGTACGTCGACGGGTCCGGCATCGCGACCATGTCCGACTCCTCGATCCGGTTGAAGCCGGTGATCGACGAGCCGTCGAATCCCATCCCATCGTCGAGCGCCTCCGGGAGCTCCTCCTTCCCGACGGCGAAGCTCTTCAGCTGCCCGAGGATGTCGGTGAACCAGAAGCGGATGAACTCGACCCCGTCCTCCTCGACCTTGCGCAGGACGTCATCGGGGCTCGTGGTTCGTTCGGTGATCGTTGCCATGTGGTGGTGTCTCCTTTCGTTTCCTTCCTCCGGCGCCCGTCGGCGGGGCCGGCCTGCGTCGAGCCGGCCCCGCCGGGGGCGGGTTACGTGCGCTCGGCGGCGTTCGCTATGCGAGCTCCGCCTGCGTGTGCGCTTGCAGGACCTCCTCGCCCTCCTCGCCGGTACGGATGCGAATCGCCTCGACGACGTCGATCACGAAGATCTTGCCGTCGCCGATCTCGCCGGTCCGGGCGTGCTTGAGGATCGTCTCGACGACGAGGTCCTTGTCCTTGTCCTCGATCACCACCTCGAGCTTGAGCTTCGGCCGCACGTTGACGGTCAGGCTCGAGCCGCGGTAGGTCTCGACGACGCCCTTCTGGCGTCCCGATCCCTTGACTTCGCTGATCGTCAGCGAGGGGAATCCCCGCTCGAGCAGCTCGGTGCGGATCGGCTCGAACGCCTCGTGGCGGATGTACGCCTCGATCTTCTGCATTTGCTTCACCCCCTCCTAGCTGCTCGTGGGACGCTGGGGAACGGGTGCTCCGGCCCCGACTCCGGCGGATGCCGGGGTGCCGACGGGCGTGCCCGCGACGTGCGGCTCGATCGCCGGCGTCGACGGGTACTCCGGCTGCGGGATGAACTGCTCCGGGTAGCCGTAGAGCCCGTGCGAGGAGATGTCGAGCCCGGCGAGCTCCTCCTCCTCGGACACCCGCAGCCCGATCGTCTGCTTGATCGCGTAGAACGCCGCGTAGGCGAGCGCGAACACGACGACGAACGTCGCCACGACTCCGACCGCCTGGACGGCGAGCTGCCCGAGGGTGCCGGCGAAGGCGACGTCACCGTCGAAGATCCCGTACCAGATGCCGGAGCTCGCGGCGTCGCCGGTCAGCCGCGGGCTGGCGAACAGCCCGACCGCGAGCGTGCCCCAGATGCCGGCCGCGCCGTGCGCCGAGAGCGCGCCGACCGGGTCGTCGATGTACTTCTCGATCAGCAGGACCGAGTAGACGACCAGCGCTCCGGCGGCGAAGCCGATGATCGGCGCCGCCCAGTACTCGACGAAGCCCGACGGGGCAGTGATCCCGACCAGTCCGGCGATCGCGCCGTTGCCGATCATGCCGACGTCGAGCGCGCGCGCCTTCAGCCGCACGATCAGCGCCGCGCCGAGGATTCCCGCGGCGACGGCGAGCTGGGTGTTCAGCATCACCTCGGCGAACAGGTTGTCGTCGGTCGCGAACGTCGAGCCGCCGTTGAAGCCGAACCAGCCGATCCAGAGGATCATCACGCCGAGGCCGACGAGCGGCATCGAGTGGCCGGGGATCGCCCGCGGCTTGCCGTCGGCGCCGTACTTGCCGAGCCGGGGCCCGAGCAGCAGCAGCGCCGCGAGGCCGGCGGTCGCGCCGGTGAGGTGGACGACCGACGAGCCGGCGAAGTCGAGCACCGCCTTGCCGCCGATGTCGGCGAGCAGGCCATCGGCCCAGACCGCGTGGGCGATCAGCGGATAGATCAGCGCCCCGAAGACGAACGCGAAGACGACATAGGCGCCGAACTTGATCCGCTCGAGCGTCGTGCCCCAGACGATCGCGAGCGAGACGGCGCAGAACGCGAGCCCGAACAGCATCAGCCCGGTGTCCGCCGCCAGGGCCGCGTCGATCGCCTCACCGGCGAAGCTGAAGAAGTACCCCGACTCGCCGAAGATCGTGTTGCCGGCGTTGCTGACGCCGTAGCCGATCGCCCACCAGGCGAGCGTCACCATCCCCAGGTTGACGAAGATCTTCGCCACGCCGGTGCCGACGTTCTTGCCCCTCGAGAAGCCGATCTCGAGGAACATGAACCCCGCCTGCATGAAGAAGACGAGCACGGTCGCGAGCATCACCCAGACCAGGTCGAGCTCGATCTTGAAGGCCTCCGCGTCGCCCTGGGCCAGAGCCGCACTCGGCAACGCGAGCGAGAGCATCAAGGCCAAGACGGCACCGAGGCCGAGCCTCTTTGACATCTGTAGTGCTTCCTCCTAGCCCGCCGGGCCACCGGCCCGACGGTCGCGGTTTCGGCGATCCCCACCGCATACGGCGGCCGACCACCCAGAATCGCGACCGAAGGTATTTCCGACGGGGGAGGAAGTCTTTATCCGCCTGTCGAGACTTCTCGGCTGCGTCTTGTACCGCCGGTAGAAGCCGACGCCGAGTGGCCCTGGACAGGCTGGCCAGGGGACTGCGCGCCCGGCCGGGCCCGGCCGGGATCGGTTGCGCCTGGGGTCAGACCTTCTTCGTCCGGAAGCCGCGCTTGGCCAGCCGGCAGGTACCGAAGTCGGTCCCGGTCAGGGTCGCCTTGACGGTTCCGCGCGTGCGCTTGCCGCGCTTGCGGACCGTGCCCCGCAGGCGCATCGACCCGGCGCCGTCGCGTTGCTGGAGCCGGGCCCCGAACCGCTTGCCGTTCGCAACCCGGATCGCGCCGAACGCCTTCAGGAACTCGAACTGGACAGGGTCGGTCGCGCCGTCGCAGTTGAGGATCACGTTGTGGAGCTTGAAGCCGCGGATCTTGGTCACCTTGCCGCCGTTCTTGATCACCGTCAGGCTGACCGGAGTCGCGGGGGCCCCGATCAGGTTGCCGCGATGCTTGATCTTCGCCGCCGAGGCGGGCGACGGCACCGCCGCCGCGGCGACGGCCGCGAGCGCGACGAGGACGACGAGCATGCGCTTCATGTTCCCCTCCGGAGTTCTGAGTTGGCCGCCGAACCGTATCAGCGCGCCGCCGAGGCGCCGACGGCGGAGGGCGCCGTACTCACCTCGAGCTCCGAGCCCTCGATCCCCATCTCGACTGCCGCCGGGTCGCCGCCGAGGTCGGCCCAGCGGGCTCGGGCGGCGGCGTGGAGGGCGTCGAGGGAGTCGTCGCTGTGGAGCGGGTCGTGGTGGAAGAGGACCAGCCGGCGGGCGTCGACTCGCCGGCCGAAGGTGAGCGCGTCGCTGACCGCGGAATGGCCCCAGCCGACGTGGTCGGGGTATTCCTCGTCGGTGTACTGGGCGTCGTGGATCAGCAGGTCGGCGCCCCGCGCGAGGTCGTAGCCGGAGATCCACTCGGGCTCGAGGTCGCGGAGCGAGGTGGCGAGCGCCGGCTCGTGGTCGGAGATGTAGCAGAGGACCGTACCGTCGGCGTCGGCGATCCGGTAGCCGAGCGTCGGGCCGCGGTGGGTGACCGCCTCGGAGCGGATCGTCGCCCCGCCGAGGTCCCACTCACCGACCGGGGCGTCGCGAAACGCGACCGAGCACGGCAGGTCGCGCATCTCGACCGGGGACAGGGGCGCCGAGATGTAGCGGGCGATCCGGTCCTCGAGCGAGGCTTCGGGTGACGCCGGCCCCCAGATCGTGATCTCGGCCTCGGGGCGGAAGCAGGGCGGGAAGAACATCAGGCCCTGAATGTGGTCGAGGTGAAGGTGGGTGAGGAGGATGTGGATCCGCCGTTTGGCGGCGAGGTCGACCCCGAGCGCCCGGATCCCGGTCCCGGCGTCGATGATCAGCTCCTCGCCGTTGGCGAGGGTGAGCTGGACGCAGGAGGTGTTGCCGCCGTAGCGGTTCATCTGCGGGCCCGGCGCGGGCACCGAGCCTCGCGCGCCCCAGACCTTGACCCTCATGGCGCGCCACCGGCGTCGCCGCGCGACCAGAACAGGATCATCGCTCCTGAGGTGCCCTCTGCGGAGGCGATGATCGGGACCGCGCTCGCCTCGATCGAGGCGCTCTCGCCGGAGGCGACGCGGATCCGAAACTCGCCGTGCGCCGGACGGCCGGCGCGCAGCGCCTCGGTCAGCGCCAGGCGCTCGATCTCAACCGGACGGCCCTCGGCGTCGAGCGGGCCGAACGTCGACGCCCACTGCTCGGCGCGCATCTGGCCCGTGTCCTCGAACGAGCGGCCGAGGAGCGCCCCCGCGGCCTCGTTGAAGAACACCATCGTCGCCTCGGCATCGACCAGGAAGCCGGGGGTCGTCAGATGGGTGAGGAGGTTCCGCGCCAGGATCAGCTCGAGGGGCCGCTGGCCCGCTGGCGCGCGTCGGGGGTCGGCGGCTTGCGAAGCATGCCTCATCCTCGATCGCCAATTCTCGCATCGATCGAGGCAATCGACACCTAGTCAGCCCGCCGGCGCGTGCCGGCGGCGAGCGACCTCCACCTCGCCGGCCGCCGTCCGGCGGTCGTGCGGCTTGGCGCCAAGCTGCTCGGAAGCGCGATCCGCTTGGCGCCCGCCCTGGGACCTACGGAGATAGGCCCTCGTTACTCGAGCTTGCCGATCTTGAAGATCTTCGTGCCGCAGTCTGGGCAGACGCCCTGGATCGCCGGCCGGCCGTTCTTCATCGTGACCTGCTGGGGATCCTTGATCTCGACCTTCTTGCGTTCCTTGACGCAGTAGCCCTGTGCCATTGAGCCTTTCCTTTCAGGAGGACGTTGATCCGACCGTAGAGCAACGGTCGGACAACCGAGGGAAGCTTAGTAGCGATTGCTACAAATCTCCGAGGGCGGATCTCCCGGGCTACGGATTCGCGTCGGCGGCGTCGTCGTCGGCCTGGTTCGAGCTCTCGGCGGCCTGCTGCTCGGCGCGCTCCGCTGCCTGGGCGGTCCGCTCGACCTCGTCCTCGAGGTCGACGAGCTGCTCGCGCAGGTCGTCGAGGTCGCCCTCGAGCACCTGGATGTCGCGGTCGGTCGCGGTCCCCTCGTCGGCGAGCCGGGACACCCGCTGCTGGAGCGTCTCGACCTCGCCCGCGACCTCGGAGAGCTGGGCCTCGACGGCGCTCTCGGCCTCCTGCTGGACGAGCCCGATCCGCTCGTTCAGCGCCTCGACGTCCTCGTTCGTGGCGCTGTCCTCGCGCAGCCCGAGGAGGAGCACGATCGCGACGATCCCCGCTGCCAGAGCGAGGACCGTCGCGGCGCCGAGGGCGTAGGTCCGGATCGCGAGCTTGCGCTCGA
>DATHVI010000195.1:0-4922 GCA_035461385.1 Solirubrobacterales bacterium | reverse complement strand
GACGACCCAGCAGGCGCGGCAGCTCTGCCCCGCCAAGAGCATCATCGGCCAGGGCGCAGCCCACGTCCGGCTGCCGGGCCCGACCAACGTCAACGACCTGACGACGCTGGCGATCGCCGGCCCGGGCCGCAACCAGATCCGGTTCCACGCCCACAGCCCGACGCTCGGCGCGGGCAATACCCAGGTGATCCAGGGGTTCATCCGCCCGAACGCGGCCGGCAAGCAGTACACCTGGCGGCTGAACGTGCCGCTGGTGCCCGAGATCCTCGGGGGGACCGGCGCCAACACCCTTTTCGGCGTCTCGATCTCGAAGAAGTCGGGCGTCACCCAGGCGCGCTGCCAGGTGAAGAAGTTCCTCTGGCGCGCCCAGTGGACGTTCACCGACGACACGACGAAGTCGGCGACGCGAAGCCAGCGCTGCAGGCGCAGGTAGCGACCTGAAGCGCCGTCGGGGGCGGCGTCAACGGCGATCGAGAGGGCGGCCTCAGGGCCGCCCTCTCGCGTGTCTGCGGCGCTCGGGGACCGCGACTTCGGGCCCGGTCCCGGGTTAGAGGACATGGACGGCCGGGTTAGGGCCTTTGCTGCCCGATCTCCGTCAAGGAATGACCGCTGGGGGGCCGACAAGGAGGAATCAGTGATCAAGAAGGGACTACCGCTCGCGCTCGTGCTCGCGCTCGGGCTCGCGCTCGGGGTCGGCGGCACCGCCGCCGCGCAGGAGCCGAGGGTCGAGCTGCGGGGCAAGATCACCCCGAAGAAGCTGCCGAAGAAGAAGTTCCGCAACGTGCAGCTGTTCTCGAGCGTCGGTCATGACAACGCCGACGGCTCGCCCGGCGTCCCGAAGCCGACGCGGGCGCTGCGGATCGACTTCGGCAAGAACCTCAGGTTCCGGCCGAACAGGCCGCGCAAGTGCGGCGCGAACCTCGCCGGAACGACGACCCAGCAGGCGCGGCAGCTCTGCCCCGCCAAGAGCATCATCGGCCAGGGCGCAGCCCACGTCCGGCTGCCGGGCCCGACCAACGTCAACGACCTGACGACGCTGGCGATCGCCGGCCCGGGCAAGAACCAGCTCCGGTTCCACGCCCACAGCCCGACGCTCGGCGCGGGGAACACGCAGGTGATCCTCGGCATCGTGCGCCGGAACGCGGCCGGAAAGAAGTTCGCCTGGCGCCTCAACGTTCCGCAGGTGCCCGACATCCTCGGCGGGACCGGCGCCAACACCCTGTTCGGGGTGGCGATCAACAGGAAGACGGGCGTCACCCAGGCGCGTTGCCGCGCGAAGCGGTTCTTCTGGCGCGCGCAGTGGACCTTCGTCGACGACACGACGAAGACGGCGGCCCGCAGCCAGCGCTGCAGGCGCCGCCGCTAGCGCGCGGACACAGGAGGAGAGTCAGAGGGCGGCCTTCGGGCCGCCCTCTCTCGTCGATGCGCGAACCGATCTATCCTCCCCCGGCAGCAACCCGCTGCGGCGGCTACGCGCCCTACACGCCAGTGCCGGCACTCAAGGCACCGGCTCCGAATAAATGAGCTACTACGTCACCACCCCGATCTACTACGTCAACGCCGAGCCGCACCTCGGTCACGCCTACACATCGATCGCGACCGACACGCTCGCCCGCCACATGCGCGCGCGCGGCGAGGACGTCTTCTTCCTCACCGGCACCGACGAGCACGGCGAGCCGGTCGCCCAGGCCGCCGAGCGCGAGGGGGTCGAGCCGCAGGAGCTCGCCGACCGCAACGCGCCGCGGTTCCGCGACCTGATGCCGCAGATCAACGCCTCGAACGATTTCTTCATCCGCACCACCGACCCCGAGCACGTCGCCAAGGTCCAGGAGATCGTGCAGCGGGTCCACGACAACGGCCACGTCTACGAGGGCACCTACGAGGGCTGGTACTGCCCGCGCTGCGCCGACTTCAAGACCGAGTCCGAGCTCGGCGAGGACAACACCTGCCCGATCCACAGGATCCCGCTCGACCGCGAGCGCCAGCAGAACTGGTTCTTCCGGCTGTCGACGTTCCAGGACGACCTCGAGCGGCTCTACGCCGAGCGGCCGGACTTCATCCTCCCCGCGGCCCGCTACAACGAGGCGCTGTCGTTCATCAAGGGCGGGCTCCAAGACGTCTCGCTCTCGCGCCCGAAGCTGCGCTGGGGGGTGCCGCTGCCGTGGGACCCCAACCAGGTGGTCTACGTCTGGTTCGACGCGCTGCTCAACTACTTCACCGCGCTCAGCTACGCGCGCGAGGGGGAGGACCTGACCGAGCGATACTGGCCGGCGATCCACGTGATCGGCAAGGACATCCTCAAGTTCCACACCGTCTACTGGCCGGCGTTCCTGCTCGCAGCCGGGCTCGAGGTGCCGCGCCGCCTGTTCGTCCACGGCTTCCTGCTGATGGAGGGCCAGAAGATGTCGAAGTCGCTCGGCAACGTCCTCGACCCGTTCGAGGTGATCGACCGCTTCGGCGCCGACGCGCTGCGCTTCTACTGCCTGCGCGAGGTGAGCTTCGGCCACGACGGCTCGGTCTCGGCGGCCGGGTTCGAGTCGCGGTATGAGACCGAGCTCGCCAACGACTGGGGGAACCTCGCCAGCCGCACGCTGGCGATGGTCGGCCGCTACCGCGACGGCGTCATCCCCGACGGCAGCCCGGACCCGGTGCTGCTCGCGGGCGACGACGGGTTCGGCGGGCTCCAGGAGCGGGTCAGCGAGCTGTTCGACGACGCCCAGCTCACCCAGGCGCTCGAGACGATCTGGGCGCGCGTGCGGCGACTGAACCGCTACGTCGAGGAGCAGCGGCCGTGGGACCTGGCGAAGGACGACGCCCTCGGCGATCGGCTTGACTCCGTCCTCTACAACCTGGCGGAAGGTCTCCGGGTTCTCGCCCTGCTCCTCGCTCCCTACATGCCCGAGACCAGCGGCCGGTTGCTCGACGCGCTCGGCCAGGACGACCTCGAGCTGGCCGCGTTCGGCTCGCGCGGCGGCGGAGCCCGGATCGGCGAGCTCGCGCCGCTGTTCCCGAGGCTCGAGGCCGTGGCGGCGGGCTGAGCGCCCGTCCTTGCGTCAGCGATGCCGCCGGCGTTCAGCGCCAGCGACCTGCGCAAACGCTACGGCCGCACCGAGGCCCTGCGCGGGGTCTCGCTCGAGGTCGCAGAGGGCGAGATCGTCGGCCTGCTCGGCCCGAACGGTGCTGGGAAGTCGACCCTGGCGAAGATCGCCGCCGGGCTCGTGCGCCCGGGCGGCGGCTCTGCCGCCGTCGCCGGACACCCGGCCGGGAGCCCCGGCGCGCGGGCGGCGGTCGGCTACCTCGCCGAGCTGTTCCGATTCCCGGCCTGGGCGAGCGCCGACGAGGTCCTGCGCCTCCACCAGCGGCTCGCCGGCTCTGCGGGCGGCGAGCGCGAGCGCGCCGAGCTCCTCGACCTCGTCGGCCTCGGCGACGCGCCGGGCCGCCGGGTGGCGGAGATGTCGAAGGGGATGCAGCAGCGGCTCGGGATCGCCCAGGCGATGGTCGGGTCGCCGCGCCTGCTGCTCCTCGACGAGCCGACGAGCGCGCTCGACCCGGCCGGGCGCAGGCTGGTCCGGGAGCTGCTCGGCGAGGCGCGTGCCCGCGGCGCGTCGGTGCTGCTGAGCTCGCACCTGCTGAGCGAGGTCGAGCTGGTCTCAGACCGGGTCGAGATCCTGCTCGCCGGCGAGGTCGTCGAGCGCGGGTCGCCGTCCGAGCTCGCCTCGCCCCGCGGGGTCGAGGTCGAGATCGACGGCGGGGTTCGGAGGCTCGACGGCGCGACACGGGAGGACGTCCCGGGGATCGTCGCCGACCTCGTCGCCAGCGGCGAGCGCGTCTACGGCGTTCGGGTGCTCGCGAGCACGCTCGAGGACACCTACCTCGAGGCGGTGGGGGAGGATCCGCATTGAGCGCGGAGCCACGACAGGGGAGCGCTGATTCCCGGGCGAAGCGCGATCAAGGACCGGTGAGCGCGGAGCGAGGACTGGGAGGCGGTGATCTTCTCGCGAAGGCCGATCCAGGGTCTGGTGCCCGACGCCGCCTCGACGGCGCGCTCGCGGTCGTCTCGTTCGCGTTCGCCGAGAGCCTGCGCCGCCGCGTGTTCGCGGTCGTGCTCGCGCTGACGGTCGCGTTCCTCGGCCTCTACGCGCTCGGGGCGAACTTCGCCTTCCGCGAGGTCGAGCGGCTCGGGATCGCCGGCGAGGAGCTGGTCGACGAGTGGACGCTCGTCGGCTCGACCGTCTTCGGGCTGGCGATCTTTGCGACGCTCTTCCTCGGCGCGGTGCTCGCGATCTTCCTCACGCTCGGGATCGTCCGCGGCGACGCCGAGACCGGGCTCCTGCAGCCGCTCGTCGCCCGACCGCTCGGCCGCGGGACGATGATCGCCGCGCGCTACGCGGGGGCCGCCGCCGCGGCGGCCGGCTACGTCGCCGCCGTCTACCTCGTCGCGCTCCTGATCACGGTCTCGCTTGGCGACTGGAGCCCCGACCACCCGATCCTCCCCGGGCTGGCGCTGGCCGGGGCGGTGGCGGTGATCGCCGCGATCTCGGTGCTGATCTCGGTCTTCCTGTCGGCGACCGCCCAGGGGGTGGCGGTGTTCATGGTCTTCGGCGCCGGGCTCGTCGCCGGGCTTCTCGGGCAGATCGGCGAGGCGCTCAGCTCGCGCAGCCTCGACCGGATCGCCGAGGTGATGACGCTGGCGCTCCCGTTCGAGGCCCTCTACCAGGGCGCGCTCTACCTGCTCACCTCGCAGACGAGCGGGTTGACGGGGGAGCTGGTCCGGCTGGGACCGTTCGGCGGCGCGCAGGAGATCGGCATCGCGTCGATCGCTTGGGCGGTGGCGTACACGGCGTGCGTAGTCGCCCTCGCGGTGATCGCCTTCTCCCGGCGCGACCTCTGAGCCCCGACGACAGACGGCGATCTGGTCACCC
>DATHVI010000194.1:0-3113 GCA_035461385.1 Solirubrobacterales bacterium | reverse complement strand
AGCTCGAGCTCGAGCTCGGCCGGCTCGTCGAGCTCGAGCGGCACCTCGGGGTACTCGAGCTCCTCGCGGCCGCCGCGGCCGGGGAGCACCGAGGCGCAGCTCGCCGAGTGGTACAAGATCCTCGACCTCCAGGCCGGCGCGGACCTCGCGCAGATCAAGTCGTCCTATCGCCAGCTCATGCGCAAGTACCACCCCGACATGCACGCCGGGAACCCGCAGAAGCAGAAGGCGGCGACCGAGCTGTCGATGCGCGTGACCACCGCCTACAACGGCCTCATGGCGCACCTCGAGAAGAAGTAGCGCCGCCCGCCGGTCACGGCGGATCGCACGGCAGCGCCTCGGAGAACACGCGCAGGTCGTCGATCGGGCCGCTGAACGTCATGAGCGTGTCTCCGGAGCCGTTCCGGCCCAGGTGCGGCGGCTGGGCCGACTCGGTGGGCCCCAGGAGGGGGGCCGTCATGCGCGCGACTCCATCCAGGCAGATCGTGACCGAGCCGCTCCTGTGGACCACGCGCACGAAGTGCCATTCGTAGCTGGGCGGAGGGGAGACTGGATAGTCGATGCTCGGGCCATCGCACAGGTCCGCTCCGGAGATCGAGACCTCGAGCTTGGGTGGCGAGCCGTAGCAGAGCCGGATCCCGAGGCCCCCCCCGGTGGTCAGGTCGAGGTTCGAGAACATCCACCCGAACAGCGGGGGCGCCGAAGGCATCCCGTCCGAGATCCAGAACTGGACGGTCATGTCGTCGCTCCGGGCCAGGGGCGCGGTGGCACGGAAGTAGAGATCGGGCTCGAGGACGCCGGCCGTCCCGTGCTGGGCGTACGGGCCGGGGTTGGGCGTCGGGGACGTCGGAATCGCGTTTTGCATCGCCATGAGCGCGGGGCCGCAGTGGTTGTCGATGGTCGACGGGCCCCCGTCGGCGAACGTGAACGGGACCCCGAGCCGGCAGGTCCGCGGGGTGGTCTCGCGCTTCGTGCTGACGAAGAACTGCACCGCGACGTCGCCGCCGCCGGAGACCGGCTCGAGCCCGAGCAGGAACCGATCCCCGGCGAGGGCATCGACGATGATCGTGCGCTCGAACAGGCCCGAGCCTGCCAGCCTCCGCTCGGTGAACAGGGTGTCCTCGCGGCTGTTGCGGTAGAGCCGGACCTTGTGCCCGGTGCTCTGGCCCGGGAAGCGTGCGCGGACGCTGAGGTAGAGCACCTCGGATCTCGGGGCCGTGAGCTCCAGCGCCGGGATGAACGGGGACGGGGCCCCGGCCGACGAGACGAGGAGCCCATCGGGCAGCTCCTGGCATGCCGGCTCCGACATGTTGTCGCGGCACCGCCGGAACCTGTTCGGCGGATCCGTCTTGCCGTGCAGCTCGTTCCCCGCGCGTTCCATCTCGATCCACGTGTGAGCGGGGCCGTCATCGAGGTAGCGCCAGGGCGGGAACAGCTTGTCGAAGTCGGCGACCGCGTCGCCGACGCACTCGTCGGGGCAGGACTCGGGGACCGGCGGGCCGTCGGGGCCGCCGTCGCCGCCGGGCGTGCCGCCGTCGCGCTTGCCGTGCGCGTCGAACAGCGACTCGCCGCAGCCCGCGGCCGCGACCAGCGCGAGGAGGAAGGTCCGGCTCAGAACCATAGCTCGCCTCCGAGGAAGGTCGGGATCGTCGTCCCGTGGGTCTCGCCGGCGAAGCTCGCGTACGACTCGAGCCGCAGCGCGAGGCCCGGCAGCGCGGCGATCCGCATCCGCAGCCCCAGGCCGGCGGCGCCGGCCACGAACGTCTCCATCTCGCCGCCGTCGGTGAGCGCGATCGGCGCGGCGACGATCGCGTGGAGCGAGAGCGCCTCCCCGGCGAGCCGCACCCGCACCGACGGCACGATCGCGTACGCGACGATCGTCGCGTCCACGCCGAGCTCGAGCCGCGAGCCGAGCGCGAGCGCGAGGCCCACCGCCGGCGCGCCGGTCTCGCCCACGCGGAGCGCGTTCGTGCCGAAGCCAAAGCTCACCGCGAACCGCTTCGGCGCGCGCGTGGCCGGCGGCACCACCGGCACGCGGATCTCCTGATCGGGGCCCGGCCGCGTGCCGACCGTCGGGCCGGGCGGGGGCTTCACCGGGTCCTGGGCGAGCGCGGGCAGGCTCAGCGTCACCGTGGGCGTCTCGCCGGCCGCGATCCGGATCTCCTGCTCGGCGTCGGCGTGGCCCGGGGCGCGGGCGGTCAGCTTGTAGGTGCCCGGCGACAGGAACAGCGGCATGTCGACCGGCAGCTCGCCGAGCGGCTGCCCATCGAGCAGCAGCGAGGCGCCGGCCGCGGGCTCGACCTGGACGGTGACGCGCGCGACCGCCGCGTAGATGCTGGCGAGCTCGGTCTGCGCCTCCGCGAGCCGGTTCGCCGGGACCCGGCCGATGCCCTCGTCGAGGAACTTCTTGTAGGCCTTCACCGCCTCGCCGTGCCGGCCCAGCTCGCGGTAGCAGCCGGCGATGTTGTAGAGCACCAGCGGGTGGGGCGCGATCTCGTTCGCGCGCTGGAACTCCGCGAGCGCCTCGGCGAACTTCCGCTCCTTGAACCGCGCGACCCCGGCCTTGAAGTGGCGATCCGCCGCCTGCTGCTCGGCGGGCCGCTGCGCCGGCTGCGCCCCGGCGGTGCCGGCGGTGCCGGCGGTGAGCGCGAGGACGACGGCGAGGAGGAGGGGACGCTTCATGGGTCGTACGGGCTCTTGCTCTCGATCAGCTCGCGGGTCGGGCGGGTCGGGCGGGTCGGGCGGGTCGGGCGGGTCGCCGCGCGCTTCAGGAGCACGGTCACCCGCAGGTTCTCGTCGAAGCGCACCGTCTCCTCGTGCGCGCTGTACCCGGGCGCGGTGATCCGGATCTTGTGCGTCTTGTCGTCCCTGGGGACCTTGAGCTCGCGGACCGTCACCGGCTTGCCGTCGAGCTCGATCCTCGCGTTCGGCGGGTCGGTCGTGAACCACAGCATGATCTCCGCCGGCGCGGCCGCGGCCTTCTCCACCGGCGGCGCGGGAGGCGGCGCCGGCGGCGCCTGCGCCTGCCCCTGCGCGGCGGGGTCGGTGGCCGCCGGCCCCGCGTGCGGCGCCTCGAGGGCGGCCTGCTCGGGGGCGCCCGTGCGGTCGCCGCC
>DATHVI010000193.1:0-3175 GCA_035461385.1 Solirubrobacterales bacterium | reverse complement strand
AAGCCGCCGCCGCATCGCCTGCGTCGCCTCGTCGGGAACCCAGACCGTCTCGAGCTGGCCGGAGGCCAGCAGGCGCGCGAGCGCCCGCGCGTCGAGGCGATCGGTCTTGGCGCGGGCCTGGCGCATGCCGGTGTCGGTGGGCTTGCGGCGACGAGTCGCCCGACGTGGGGGCGCAGGATCCGCACCACCTCCCAGGCGTTGCCGCTCACCTCCAGGGCCACCTGGTCGGCCCGGTCGAGGCTCCCGGCGAAGAGTTCGAGGCTCTCGGGGTCCATGGCCACCCTGGGGCCGGAGCGGATCTCGCCTCCTTCGGCGATCGCGACCTCCATGAAGTCGCGGTGGATGTCGAGGCCGATCGATCTCATCTCTCCTCCTAGCTCGTGGTTGACGGAGAGGCGGTGGACAAACGACATCGACGGATTCGGGCTCGGGGCCCAACCGGGCGGGTCGCAGGGGCGGCCATTGAACAGCCGGGCTCGGAGCCCATCGCGCAAATCGGCCTGTCCAGCCTGCGTCTCTCCACGAAAGCCCCTGTCCCAGTGGCCCGAACCTAGGTCCGGGGTCGGACAGTCAGCTTTCGAGAGCTAGTTTCATGCCGCGAGCGGGAGGCGTGCTTCTGGATCGGACGGACGGCAACGGTGTCCGCAGAGAGCGAGTTGTTCAGTGGTCTCGGGGCGCGAAGCCGCGCGGCCTTGTGGCTGGCGGGTTGTCGTGTCAAGCCCGGTCGAAAAGTGCCCCACTTTCGCCGGTCGAAAAGTGCCCCACCCCAGATGAGGTAACGCGGCTGCGGAGCCGAGCCGTAGGCGAGGCGGAGCAGGCGCGCTCGCCGGCTGAGAACTCACCCCTCAGTCGGCGGCCGGCGGCGAGCCCAGGTCCTTGTCGCGAAGCCGGTAGGAGTCGCCCTTGAGGCTGAGGATCTCGGCGTGGTGGACGAGGCGGTCGATCATCGCCGTCGCCGTGACCTCGTCGCCGAAGATCTCGCCCCAGGCAGAGAACGGCTTGTTCGAGGTGACGATCATCGACGCCTGCTCGTAGCGGGCCGAGACCAAGCTGAACATCAGGTTCGCCGCCTCGGGGTCGAAGGGGATGTAGCCGACCTCGTCGACGACGATCAGCGGCACGTAGCTGAGTCGCTTGAGCTCGGCCTCGAGCGAGCCACCTCGCTTGGCCTCGCCGAGCTTTGCCACCCACTCGGTCGCGGTCGCGAATGCAACCCGCTGGCCGGCGAGGCAGGCGCGGATCCCGAGCGCGATCGCGAGATGTGTCTTCCCGGTTCCCGGGGGACCGAGCATCACGATGTTGTCCTTGGCGTGCAGGAAGTCGAGCTGGCCGAGGTGCTCGACTACCTGCTTCTTGACCGAGCGCTGGAAGCTGAAGTCGAACTCCTCGAGCGTCTTCCGGGCCGGGAAGCGGGCGGCCTTGATCCGGTTCTCGCCGCCGTGACTCTCCCTCGAGGCGACCTCGGCGCTGAGCACCGCCTCCAGGTAGCGCTCGTGCGACCACTCCTCCTCGCGGGCCCGCTTGGCGAGCGCGGGGGCCTGGCGCGCCGCCGCCGGCGCCTTCAGGGTCCGGAAGAGGTGCGCGAGCTCGGATGTCTTCGTCATGCCGGGATCAGGCGGTCGTAGCGGGCAAGCGAGCGGATCTCGACCTCGGGATCCTTGGGCCGTCGGCGCTCCCCGCGCAGACGATCGAGCTCGGCCTGGTGGGCGGGGTCGGTGAAGGTGAGTCCGCCGGCGAAGACCCGGCGGTGCCTTGCGACCAGCTCCCCTGAGTCGAGCGCGACGGCGACGATCGCCCGCTGGCCGGCCCTGACCTCGACCCGGCGACCGACCAGGCGGGGGTCGAGCGAGTAGTCGTTTCGGTCGAAGCGAAAGTAGGGCTGCGGCGGGACCCGGAGGGTGAAGCGGACCTCGCTCCGCGGCATCGGGCAGGGCAGCGCTCGCATGCTCCCTCGCTCCTCGGCGAGCCGCTCGGCGGGGACCGCGCGGATGCCCTGGTGGCGGCGCGAGTTGGCGCGCTCTGCGATCCAGCGATCGAGCTGGGCCTGGTAGTCGAGCTCGGAGGCGAAGCTTCGGGCGGGCTCGAAGCTCGAGCGGATGAAGCGGTGGGCGCGCTCGAGGAGGCCCTTCGCCTGGCAGTCGCCGGGGTCGAGGATCACCCAGCCCGCCGGCAGGGCGCCGCAGAAGGCGGCGAGCTCGTCGGTCGGCTGGCCGCCGCCGCGGTGGATCGCCGCCTCGCGGTCCCAGACGAGCGACTCCGGCAGCGCGCCGAAGCGCTCGAGGCAGCGGCGCATGCCCCAGAGGATGTCGGGAGCGGTCTTCGAGAAGACGAGCGCAGCGGCGAGCGCCCGCGAGTAGCCGAGCGCGGCGGTCACCAGCCAGCCGCGCCGCGTCTGTCCCCAGCCGACCGGGATCTCCTCGCGGGGCTCGAAGAGGTCGAACTGGCAGAGCTCGCCGGGGGCATAAGCGGTGCGCTGGAAGGTCCGCGGCGGTGAG
The DNA here is from genome assembly GCA_035461385.1 of Solirubrobacterales bacterium. Taxonomy (GTDB): domain Bacteria; phylum Actinomycetota; class Thermoleophilia; order Solirubrobacterales; family 70-9; genus DATHVI01. The sequence goes on along the minus strand of DATHVI010000193.1, from coordinate 680 downwards.
TGAAGCGGGCGGACCTCGCGCACGTAGTCGTCGACGATCGTCTTGCCGCCGGAGAAGCCGAGTGCCGTGATCAGCTCGCGGATCCGCTGCGAGGGGATCTTCGGATCGGCCCGGAGCAGGCGGTTGATCTCGTCCTTGAACGGGTCGAGCTTCGAGCCTCGCGGCGGACGCGAGTAGCTCGGCGGCTCTGAGCTTCGGAGCGCGCGGCGGATCGTCTTTCGGTGCAGGCCGGTGCGCCGGTGGATCTCGCGTTGGGAGAGGCCCTCGACCCGAGCCATCCGCCTGATCTCAGCCCACTGCTCCACTCCAACCAACCTGCTTCCTCCCGGCTTCGGTCGACTCGACCGGGCCAGGGTCCGGGCCCCTGCGGACGTCGTCCGCGGCGCCGAGGTGGGGCACTTTTCAGTCGGCGCAGGTGGAGCAGTATTCAGGCGGCGTCAACAGATGAACCGTCCCTCAGGGGCCACCTCCGAGGCGAGGTGCGTTCAGCTTGGCCGGCTCTTCGACAGCCAGTTCGAGCCCCCGTTCCTCGATCTGACCGAAAGCCGTGACGCCGCGCCGGCCCCGACGACGGCGTGTGGTCGACGATCGCGTGGTTGGGCTCGCGGCTGAGGAACGCCACCTCGGCCCACGCGTATCCGTCTCGTTTACGGCTCGCTCCGCCGGGCGGCGTCCATCCC
>DATHVI010000192.1:0-5089 GCA_035461385.1 Solirubrobacterales bacterium | reverse complement strand
TGCGCTCGCCGTGGCGCTCGGCCCCCGCGGCGGCGATCCCGAGGCCGAGCTGACCGGCCACTGGTGGAAGTGCTTCTTCCACCTGCAGCTCGGCGACACCCGGATGGCGCGCCAAGAGGTCGAGATGGCGACGCGGCTGGCAGACGAGCTCAAGGAGCCGGCGTATCGCTGGTACCCGGCCGGCCTCGAAGCCGCGTCGGCGGTATTCGAAGGCAGGTTCGACGACGCGGTCGAGCTGATACCGCGTGCGTACGAGCTCGGGCGAGGCGCGCTCGGCTTCAACGCCACCGTCAGCTACCGGCTGCAGATGTTCGCCCTTCACCGCGAGCGCGGCGTCCCGCCATACCGGCCTGATGCGCTGGCGAGCCTGGTCACTGAATACGAGACCTACACGATCCTGCGCTGTGCGCTCGCAGTCCTCCTCCTCGACGATGGCCACGAAGCCGATGCCCGGGCGGTTTTCGAGGACCTCGCGCGGGACGAGTTCGGGGGGTTGTACCTCGACGAGGAATGGCTCGCCTCGATGACGCTGCTCGCCGACGTCTGCGCCGTCCTCGGGGACCGCGAACGAGCGCAGGTCCTGTACCGGCAGCTGCTCCCGTTCGCTCGCCTCAACGCGCACGCGTTCCCGGAGATGACCCTGGGCTCGATCGAGCGACCGCTCGGCGTGCTCGCCGCCCTCTGCGGCGACTGGGACGCCGCCGAGGGCCACCTGACCCGGGCGATCGAGGTCAACGCCCAGATGGGCGGTCGACCGTGGATGGCCCACGCCCGCCACGACTTCGCCCGGGCCTTGATCGACAAGGCAGAGCCGGGCGATCGCGAACGCGCGTCCGAGCTCCTCGCCGACGCCCTCGACACCTACCGCGAGCTCGCGATGAAGCCCTGGGAGGAGCGCGCCGAGGCGGACCGGCAGCGGCTCGAGGAGACCGGGCCCTAGCGCCGGCGATCAGGATCGCTGCCGGCCGGGCGCGACTACGATGCGGGCGATGGCAACCGCCGGTACCGCAGCGCTCTCCGAGGCCAGCCGCCAGTTCGTCGCCCGGGCCCCCCATCGCCTGCTGATCGACGGCGAGTGGATCGAAGCCGAGACCGGGCGGACGTTCTCGACGGTCGACCCGGCGACCGGCGAGCCGATCTGCGACGTCTCACACGCCGGGCCCGCCGCCGTCGAGCGCGCGGCCCGGGCGGCGCGCGGCGCGCTCGAAGGCCCGCTGCGAAAGCTCTCGCCGGCGAAGCGAGCGGGGCTGATCTACACGCTCGCCGAGCTGGTGAAGCGAAACGGCGACGAGCTCGCCGAGCTCGAGTCGCTCGACAACGGCAAGCCGCTCGCCGCGGCGCGGGCCGACATCGCCGCGACCGTCAACCACCTCCGCTACTACGCCGGCTGGCCGACGAAGATCGAGGGAGAGACGATCCCGGTCTCGGCCCGCGACGTGCTCTGCTACACGCTCCGCCAGCCGGTCGGGGTCTGCGCCCAGATCGTTCCCTGGAACTTCCCGCTGGTGATGGCCGCGTGGAAGGTCGCGCCGGCGCTCGCCGCCGGGTGCCCGGTGCTGCTGAAGCCGGCCGAGCAGACGCCGCTGACCGCGCTTCGCCTCGGCGAGCTGGCGCTCGAGGTCGGGTTTCCGCCGGGGATGCTGAACGTGCTCACCGGCGACGGCGAAACCGGGGCGGCGATGGTCGACTCTCCGTGGGTCGACAAGGTCGCGTTCACCGGGTCGACCGCGGTCGGGCGGGAGATCGGCGCCAAGTGCGGGCGCGCGTTGAAACGGGTGACGCTCGAGCTCGGCGGCAAGAGCCCGAACATCATCCTCCCCGACGCCGACCTCGACGCCGCGGTCGCGGGGTCGTTCCAGGGCATCTACTTCAACTCCGGCCAGGCGTGCAACGCCGGCTCGCGGCTGTTCGTCCAGGCGAGGCTCTTCGACGAGGTGGTCGAGCGGCTCGCCGGCTTCGCCCGCGAGGCGCGGATCGGGCCCGGGCTCGACCCCGAGACCCAGTTCGGGCCGGTGGTCTCGGCCGAGCAGCTCGACCGGGTCGCGGGCTACATCGACTCCGGGCTCGACGAGGGCGCGGAGATGGTCACCGGCGGTGTCGCCGAAGGCGGCGACGGGGGCGCGAACGGCGGCTACTTCGTCCGCCCGACCCTGTTCGCCGGCGTCGGCGACGAGATGCGGATCGCCCGCGAGGAGATCTTCGGCCCGGTGCTGGTCGCGATGCCGTTCGAGGACCTCGACGAGGTCGCGCGGCGGGCGAACGACACCGACTACGGGCTCGCCGCCGGGCTTTGGACCCGCGACGTCTCCGCCGCCCACAAGCTCGCGGCGATGCTCGACGCCGGCACCGTCTACGTCAACAGCTGGGGCGGTGGCGATCCGGCCGCCCCGTTCGGGGGCTTCAAGGCGTCGGGGATCGGCCGCGAGAAGGGCCACGCCAACCTCGACGCCTACCTCGAGACGAAGACGGTCTGGACGCAGCTCTGAGCCGACGCCGCATGGTCCTGAGGCGACGCCGCAGAGCTCTGGGCGACGCGGCGCCCTCGCCCCCGGGCGAGGGCCGGGACGCGCGAGGGGGTGAGGCGGATTTTGCATCACTGCGATGCAAAATCCGCCTCACCGGGCGGGGGGTCGGCGCTCAGACGCGGAGCGGCAGCGTCAGGCCGTGCTCTGAGAGCAGGCGCGGGACGCTGTCGAGGTCGGCCTCGAAGCCGTAGCGGCGGCCGATCTCGGCCTGGTCGAGGCTCCCCGCCTCGGCGCCCGCCGCCCACTCGGCGAAGAAGCGCTCGAAGCCGCCTGGGGCGATGATCTCGAGGATCCGGCACTCGGTGTCGCCCGCGTTCCAGAAGGTGTGCCACTGGTTGCGGGGCTTGAACACGAAGTCGCCGGCCTCGGCGTAGACCACCTCGTCGCCGAGCTGGGCGCCCATCCGGCCCTCGAGGACGTAGCTGTACTCGTCCTCGTTCGCGTGCCGGTGAAGCGGCGCGCAGAGGGTCTTCGGCGGGATCGGATGCTCGACGAGCGCGAACCCGCCGCCGGTCTCCTCGGTCCAGGCCATGAACCTGACGCCGAGCGCGCCGAGCTCGACGTAGTCGCCGTCCCGCGGCCCGACGATCCGGGGGCCCTGGCTGTGCTCGAAGCGCCGGCGCTCGGCCGCTACGACCTCGGCCGCCGTCCTGGTCATGGTCTGCGTCGCTGCGGTCATCTTGTGTCTCCTTCCATCCGGTTCACGGATTTGATTGAACAGCAGTGTTTGGCGAACCTACCAGGCGCCGGGCGATCTGTCAATATGGTTGAACACAAATGTCTGCTGAAAGTGCAAAGGTCACAGATCGCGCCACCAAGGCCGCGCGCAGGCGCAAGTACGAGAAGCGGCGTCGGGCGGAGAAGGAGGCGGCGACCCGGCTGCGGATCACGGAGGCCGCGGTGAAGCTCCACGGGAGCGTCGGGGCGGCGCGGACGACGATCAGCGGCGTCGCCGTGGAGGCCGGCGTCCAGCGCGGGACCGTCTACCGCCACTTCCCCGACGAGGCGGCGCTGTTCGAGGCCTGCTCCTCACACTGGATCGCCCAGAACCCGCCACCCGACCCGGAGGGCTGGGCGAAGGAAGGCGACGGCGACGCACGCCTGCACCGAGCACTCGACGAGGTCTACTCGTACTACGAGCGGACCGCGGAGATGATCGAGAACAACCTCCGCGACGTCGCCACCGTCCCTGCCCTGCGGCCGTCGATGGAGCTGTTCTCCGCCTACTTCGAGGCCGCCCGCGAAGCGCTCGTCGCCGGCCGCCCCGAGCGCGGCCCCGCCCGGAGGACGGTGCGGGCGGCGATCGGCCACGCCCTCGCGTTCACCACCTGGCGCTCGCTGACCCGCGAGCAGGGGCTCTCGCGCGCGCAGGCGGTCGAGCTGATGGCGGCGCTCGTCGGCGCGTCCGGTGCGAGCCCGGGGCGGCGGACCAAACCTGAAACCTGATCAGCTACGGCGCTACGATCGAGGCGCCCGGGTAGCCGAACTGGAACAGGCAGCGCGCTTAAACCGCGCCGCTCGCAAGAGCATTGCGGGTTCGAGTCCCGCCCCGGGCATCTGCCGCCGCGGCCTCCGCGCCGACTCAAGCGCCCGCTACGGCGTGCCGATGCAAGTCAAGGACGCGGCTTCGCGATCGCCCGCAACCCGTCGGCGACGTTGTTACCGTGTTCTTTGCTCGAATGGAAGCCTCTGCGGTAAAGCACGCCAGTCGTCGGGGCCTGCTCGCGCGCCGCTCGCCTCTGCTTCGCCTTCAGGGCGACGAGCGGCTGGTGGCGCTGATGCGGGCCGGGCACGAGCGCGCGTTCGAGGTCCTCTTCGACCGCTACCACGCCCGCCTGCTCGCCTTCTGCCGTCACATGGTGGGCTCCTCCGAGGACGCCGAGGACGTCCTCCAGGAGGTGTTCACGAACGCGCACGCCGCGATCCTCGCCGACGAGCGGAAGATCAACGTCCGTCCGTGGCTCTACCGGATCGCCCGCAACCGCTGCCTCAACCACCTTCGCAAGCCGGTCCCCGAGGGGCAGGACACGATGGACGTCCACCCCCACGACGGCGGGACCACGACCGCCGAGCGAGTCCAGAGGCGAGAGGACTTCCGCGCCCTCGTCGCCGACGTCCAGGAGCTGCCCGAGACTCAGCGCACGGCCCTGCTCCTCCGCGAGATCGACGCCCTCTCCTACGACGAGATCTCCGCCGCGATGGGGACGACGGTGCCGGCGGTGAAGTCGCTGCTGGTGCGGGCGCGGATGTCGCTCGCGGAGGCGACCCAGTCACGGACGCTGAGCTGCGGGGAGGTCCAGCTCGAGCTCGCCGAGGCCGCCGAGGGACTGTGCAAGGCTTCGGGCCCGGTCCGCCACCACGTCCGCCACTGCGAGAAGTGCTCCGAGTACCGGGCGAAGCTGCGCTCGAACAGCCGCGCGCTCGCCGCGCTCGCTCCCCCGGCGCTGCTCGTCTGGCTCCAGACCGCTTTCGGCGCGAAGCTGTTCGGCCTCGGCTCAGGCGCCGGGTCCGGCGGCGCCGCCGCCGGCTCGGGAGCTGCCGCTGGAACCGCAGGGGCCGCCGGC
>DATHVI010000191.1:0-20866 GCA_035461385.1 Solirubrobacterales bacterium | reverse complement strand
GAGCCCGGCGGGGAGGTCGAGCGGGCGCTCGAGGCGCAGCGGGGCCGGGATCTGCTCGAACAGGGCGTCGATCGAGGTGACGCCGATCGCGGCGAGCATCGCCGCCCGGTCGTCGTCGGTGGCGGGGGTGTAGCGGGTCATGCGTCGAGCTCCCACCCGGACGGGGCGGATGCCCTGATCCTAGTCACGGGGCGGGACGGCTACCCGTCGTCGGCGAGCAGCTTCCGGTAGGCGGCGGCGTCGAGCAGGTCGTCGACCTCGCTCGGGTCCGAGAGGCGCACCCGCACCAGCCAGCCCTCGCCGTAGGGATCCTCGTTGATCGTCTCCGGGCTCTCGGTGAGCGCGTCGTTGACGGCGACGATCTCCCCCGAGAGCGGCGCGTAGACGTCCGAGACGGCCTTCACCGACTCGACCTCGGCGTAGGCGGAGTCCTTCGCGACCTCGGCCCCGACCTCCGGCGGCTCGTAGAAGACGACCTCACCGAGGGCGTCCTGCGCGTACCAGGTGATCCCGAACGACGCCTCCTCCCCCTCGACCCGGGCCCAGTCGTGCTCGGTGTGGTACTTGAGCTCCTCGGGATACGTCTCTTCCGCCACGCGCGCCTCCTCGTCGGTCGTCCCTTGCTCCGGCGACCGGGACTCTATGCGGGCGCGATGTCGGCTGTCCCGTCACCGCCAGCTCCTCGCCGGGCGAGCGCCCCGCCGGTGCGCCTCAGCTCATCCGATAGAGCGGCCTCGACTCGATCCGCGCGGCGCGCCGCCGTCCGCGGACGTCGACCTCGACCTCGGTCCCCGGCTCGGCGAGGTCGGCGCGGACGTACGCCATCCCGATCCCGGTCTCGAGGCAGGGGGAGAGGGTGCCGCTGGTGACGACCCCCGCGCGCTCGCCATCGGCGAGCACCTGGTTGCCCCGGCGCGGGATCCCCGGGCCGGTGAAGGCGAACGGCGCCAGGCGCTCCGCCGTCCCGCGCTCGCGCGCGGCGGCGACCGCCTCGGCGCCGACGAAGCCCGTCTCATCCTTGCAGCACCAGCCGAGGCCGGCCTCGATCGGGTTGCGGCGCTCGTCGATGTCGTTCCCGTGGAGGTGAAAGCAGACCTCGAGCCGCAGCGTGTCGCGCGCCGCGAGCCCCGCCGGCTGGGCGCCGGCGGCAACGAGCGCGTCCCACACTCCGCCCGCCCCGTCGGGCGGCAGCAGGAGCTCGACGCCGTCCTCGCCGGTGTACCCGGTCCGGCAGGCGAGCGCCTCGACGCCCGCGACCGTCAGCGACCCGGTTCGCATCCGTGGCGGAAGCTCGCCCGAGGCGAGGCCGGCGACGATGTCAGGCGCCGCGGGCCCCTGCACGGCGAGCATCGCGTAGCGCGGGGCGGCGTCGGCGACGTCGGCATCGAAGCCGCCGGCGTGGTCGCGAACCCAGGCGAGGTCGCGGTCGTGGTTCGAGGCGTTGGTGACGGTGAGGTAGCGCTCGTCGCCGAGGCGGTAGGTGAACGTGTCGTCGACGATCCCTCCGTCGTCGCGGCAGATCACTGAGTACTGGGCGCCGCCGACGTCGATCCTCGCGACGTCGTTCGAGAGCACCCGCTGGAGGAGGCCGAGCGCGCCCGGGCCCGAGGTCTCGATCTCGCCCATGTGGGAGACGTCGAAGACCCCGCATCGGCGCCGCACCGCGAGGTGCTCTTCGCGCACTCCCTCGTAGGAGACCGGCATCTCCCAGCCGGCGAACGGAACCATCTTCGCTCCGGCGCCGAGGTGCGCCTCGTACAGCGGGGTCCGCTTCATCGCAGCGAGACGGTACCCGTCCGCGGCGAGGCCGCGGTCGCAGGCCGGTCGGGCCGAGCTACGGGTCGCGCGAGGAGCGCCGGCTCAGCCGCCGGCCCGGAACGAGATCCCGTCGAGCGACAGCCGGTCGAAGCAATTGAAGTCGGGCGTGTCGATCGGCTCGACGTCCCCGTTCACGTCGATGAAGACGACCCCCGGCCGCGGGTCGAAGAAGATCCCGGGCTCGTCGCAGATCGCGGGAAGCTCGAGCTCGAACCCCGGCCGCAGACGGCGCGGCAGCCTGAGGGCGACGTTCTCGGTCCCGGAGGCGCGGAACACTACACCTGCGAGATGGACGACGCCGAGCCGGTCGCGGAAGGCGCGCGGCGGGCCGGGACCCGCCCCCGCGGCGACCCGCTCCCAGCCCGGATTGAGCGCAAGCCTCCTGACCCGCGCCGGCCGCAGCCCCCGGCGAACCTGCTTCTTCGCCTGCTTCTTCGCGATCTGCTTCACCTGCCTGACCTCGGCGGCGCCGAACGGGCCCGCGGCCACCGCTGAGCCCCCGACGACGAGCGCGAGCGCCGCGACCGCGATCAACGTCCCGGGCGAGGGCCGCTTGCCGGCGAAGATCTTCATCTCTGCTCCCCTCCGGGGAGCCGGCGTGGTGGTTCGACTCCCCTCCGATCGCGTTCCGGCTCAATCCTCGCGGGCCGGATCGCCGCTGTCAACCGCCGCCGCCCTCCGGGCGGCACGGCCCGGCGGGCGGGCGCCGGCCGGATTCGCTAGCGGTCGCGGAGGAAGGCCGGGACGTCGATGTCGCCCTCGGAGACCTCGAGCTCGCGACGCTCGCGATCCGCGAGGCCGACCCGGCGGCGACGGGCCTGGTCGCGGACCTCGATCGGGCGCCGGGCGAGGGTCTCGAAGCCCTGGAAGCCGGTCGCGATCACGGTCACCCTGATCTCATCGCCTACCGCCGAGTCGATCACGGTGCCGAAGATGATGTTGGCGCCCTTGTCGGCGGTGTCGACGATGATCTGCGCGGCCTCGTTGACCTCGAACAGGTTCAGGTCCTCCGAGCCGGTGAAGTTGATCAGCATCCCGGTCGCGCCGTCGATCGACTCCTCCATCAGCGGCGAGGAGATCGCCATCTTCGCCGCCTCGGTCGCCCGGCTCTCGCCGGAGGCAACTCCGACCCCCATCATCGCCGACCCAGCGTCGGACATCACCGTGCGGACGTCGGCGAAGTCGAGGTTGATCTGTCCCGGGGTCGTGATCAGGTCGGTGATCCCCTGCACGCCCTGGCGGAGGATGTCGTCGGCCATCCGGAACGCCTCCTGGACGGAGGTCCGACGCTCGACCACCTGGAGCAGCTTCTCGTTCGGGACGATGATCAGCGTGTCGACCTTCGCCCGCAGCTTGTCGATCCCCTCCTGGGCCTGCTGCATCCGCCGGTTGCCCTCGAACTCGAACGGCTTCGTAACCACGCCGACGGTCAGCGCGCCGATCTCCTCCTTGGCGATCTCGGCGATCACAGGCGCGGCGCCGGTCCCGGTCCCGCCCCCCTCGCCGGCGGTGACGAAGACCATGTCGGCGCCCTTGAGCGCCTCCTTGATGTCGTCGCGCGACTCGGCGGCGGCGCCGGCGCCGACCTCGGGGTTGGCGCCCGCGCCGAGGCCGTGGGTGAGGTTGTGGCCGATCGACAGCTTGATGTCGGCCTCGCAGGCCTGGAGCGCCTGAACGTCGGTGTTGACGGCGATGAACTCGACGCCCTTCAACCCTGCGTCGACCATCCGGCTGACCGCGTTGGTTCCGCCGCCACCGGTCCCGACGACCTTGATTACCGCGAGATATGAGGACTCGACCATGTTCGTGAGCCGTTGCAGTTGACCCTTGGATCCGTCCGAGGCTGAAGCGATAGTTGAGTGTTTTCCGCTGTTTGCAGCCTGAACGTCAAGACGACCGTACGCGATCGGAGCAGAAATTTCAACGTGACCACCCCCATCCGGCATGGAATCGTGCATCGTCGGGCGGCCGAAAACCCTCCACCCGTAGTTCAGGCTTCCGGAAACGGCAAAAGCCTCGACCCAGGGTCGAGGTTCACTCGAGGGTGGCCACCGGGGCGATCGTCGCCGCCCCGCCGGCGACGACGTCCCCCGAGCCGCCCACGGCGGGGCGCTGCGGGACCCGGACGTCGACGTAGGCGACGGTCTCGAGCTGCGGGTCGGCGAGCACCGCCGCCGCCGCGGCCCACTTCGCAGCCGCCGCCGCCCCGGTCCCGAAGCGGATCACGATCCCGCCGCGCATCCGGATCTCGACCCCGTAGCGGCCCGACTGCCTCACCTTGCCGACCAGCGGCGCAAGCGGCTCGGGAGCCGCCGCGGCGACGAGCGCCTGGGCGAGCGCTCCGCCCTCGAGCCGGCCGGCGCGGGGAACGCGATCGAGGTCGAGCCGCGGCAGCCGGTCGCCGGCCGCGACACCGGGGAGCACGGTCCCGTCGGCGGCGACGGCGACCTCCTCGCCGCCGGCTCGCGCGACCACCGCCGGGGGGCGCTCGACGACGGTGATCGTCAGCGAGCGCGGGATGCTCGCGTCGGCGCGCACCGACTCGATCGTCGGGAACCTCGTGGCGACGGCCTCGAGCCGCTCGGTGTCGACGTTGAGCGTCGTCATCGATTCGGCCTCGCGGGTGAAAGCCCTGGTGATCGCGCCGCGTTCGCTCGTCCCCACCCCCTCGACCTCGACCTCGGTGACCGCGACCAGCGAGGAGTCGCGCAGCCAGAGGAAGTACCCGGCGGCGAGGGCCGCCGCCAGCAGCGCGGCGGCGATCAGCCGCCCCCGCCACGGCCCGGCCGTGCGGCGAGCCGGACGACTTGCCGGTCGTGCGCGCCTTCCCCGACCAGCGGCAGCCGACCGGGCGCGCGCCCGGCGCCCGCCGGCGGTCGTGGCGGCGCTCGCACCCATACCGGGGTGTTCGCCGGCGCCGCGGTCCTCCCTTCCGGGAACCGGCGGGGACCGATCGACAGGCGCGGTACGCTGGGCCGCGAGCAGCCGCGATGCGCCGTGCCTCCCTCCCCCCCGGTCCGCCGTTCCCGAGCCCGCTTCAGGCGGTCGGGATGTGGAAGCGACCGCTCGCCTCGCTCGAGACCTACCGGGCCCGCTACGGCAGGCGGTTCACGGTTCGCTTCCCGGCTTCGCCGCCGTTCGTCCTGCTCTCCGACCCGGACGAGATCAAGGAGGTGTTCCTCGCCCCCGCCGACGTCCTCCATCCCGGCGAGGGGGCGCGGGTGCTCGAGCCGCTCGTCGGGCGCAACTCGCTGATCCTGCTCGACGAGGCCGCCCACATGGAGCAGCGCCGCCTGCTGCTGCCGGCCTTCCACGGCGAGCGGATGCGGATGCTGAGCGGCCTGATGGGCGAGGTCGCCGAGCGCGAGGTCGCCGCGTGGCCGGCCGGGGGGCCGATCGAGCTCCAGCCACGGATGCAGCGGCTGACGCTCGAGATCATCCTCCGTGCCGTCTTCGGGCTCGATCCGGGGGCACGGCTCGACGCACTCCGGGACCGGCTCGGCCGGATGCTCGCCTTCGGCGACCGGCCGATCAGCCTGATGATCCCCGATCCCGACGGCCTGCTCGCGCGGGGGCTGGAGCGATTCGGCCCGATCGCGCGCTTCCTCGAGATCCAGGCCGAGACCGACGCGCTCCTGTTCGAGCTGATCGACGAGCGGCGGGCGGGTGGGTCGAGGGGCGACGACGTCCTCGCGATGCTGCTCGACGCCCGCCACGAGGACGGCTCGCCGATGTCCGCCCAGGAGCTCCGCGACGAGCTGATGACCCTGCTCGTGGCGGGCCACGAGACCACCGCCTCGGCGCTCGCGTGGGGGTTCGAGCGTCTCGGCGGCTCCCCGCGGGTCCTTGCCCGGCTGGTCGACGAGCTCGAGGCCGGGGACGAGTCATATCTCGTCGCGACGATCCAGGAGACCCTGCGGCGGCGCCCGGTGCTGGTCAATGTCGAGCCGCGGCTCGTCAAGCGGCCGTTCGAGCTCGGCGGCTGGACCTATCCGCCGGGCGTGTGCCTGGTCCCGAACGCCTACCTCGTCCACCACGACCCCGCGATCTATCCCGACCCGTACGAGTTCCGCCCCGAGCGCTTCCTCTCCGAGCCACCCGGGACCTACACCTGGATCCCGTTCGGCGGCGGGCGGCGGCGCTGCATCGGCGCGAGCTTCGCGATGCTCGAGATGCAGATCGTGCTCCGGACCGTGCTCGCGCGCTACCGGCTACTGCCGGGCGGCTCGGGACCCGAGCCGCCGCGGCGGCGCAACATCACCGTCCGACCCGGCCGCGGGGCGCACCTCGAGCTGCGCAACCGCCCGGTAACCACGACGGCCGCGAGCGCGGGCTGAGCCGCGTCACCCCGCGCCCTCGAGGCTCCAGGCTTCCGGCCACTCCGCCTCGCCGAGGACCTGGACCTCGGGCTCGAGCGCAATCCCGAACCGCTCGTGGACGCGGCGCCTCCCCTCGCCCATCAGCGCCAGGACGTCGGCGGTCGTCGCCTCGCCGTCGTTCTCGACGAAGTTCGCGTGCTTGGGCGAGAACCGCGCCCCGCCGACCGCGAGCTCGCGGCAGCCCGCGGCCTCGAGCAGCTGGCCGGCGGTCCGGCCGTCGGAGAGCCCGGGGTCCGGGTTGACGAACGTCGAGCCGAAGGTCTTGATCGCCGACGGCTGAGCCGCGCGGCGGCGCTCGCGCATCCCCGCCATCGTCGCCTTCACCTCGGCCGGGTCGGCCGGCGAGAGCTCGAACGTCGCCCGCGAGACGACCTCCCCCGGCTCGAGGTTCGAGCGCCGGTAGGCGAATCCGAGCTCGGATGGCCGCCGCTCGGCGACAGCGTCGCCGCTGCACACCCGAACCGTGTCGAGCACCGCTGCGAGCTCCCCCCCGTAGGCGTTGGCGTTCATCCTCACCGCCCCGCCGACGGTGCCGGGGATGTTGACGCCGAACTCGATTCCGGCCAGCCCCCAGGCCGCCGCTCGCGCCGCCGCCGCCGGGAGGCGCATCCCGCCCCCGCAGACCACCCGAGTGCCGTCGCGCTCGATCGCGGTCAGCTCCCCGTCGAGCTTCAGCACCAGCCCCGCGAAGCCGTCGTCGGCGACGAGCAGGTTCGACCCAGAGCCGACGACCTCGACCGGCATCCCCTCCCCGGCCGCCCAGGCGAGCACCTCGAGCAACTCCGGCTCGCTCGCAGGACGGCCGAAGAGATCGGCGCGGCCGCCGGCCCGGATCGTCGTCAGCCGGGCGAGCGGGAAGTCGCGCTCGAGCTGGATCACCCCGCCGCCTCCCCCGGTCCGCCGGCGAGCGCGTCCGCGAGCCGGTAGACGTCGCCGGCCCCGATCGTCACCACGAGGTCGCCGCTGCGGAGGCGCGGCGCGAGCGCGCGCTCGGCGGTCTCGGCGTCGCGCAGCCACCAGACAGGCCGCCCCCGGGCGCGGTCGGCCGCTGCGCGGGCGACCGCGAGGCCGCTGACCCCGGCGAGCGGGCCGACCGGCTGCTCGCGCGCCGGGTAGACGTCGAGCACGCCGATCACGTCGGCGAGCGCGAGGGCGGCCCCGAACGCCTCGGCGAGGGCCTTGGTGCGCGAGTACAGGTGCGGCTGGAAGACCGCGATCAGCCGCCTCGGGCCGAGCTCACGGAGCGCCTCGAGCGTCGCCCGCACCTCCGTCGGGTGGTGGGCGTAGTCGTCGTAGATCAGCGCTCCGTCGCTGGCTCCCTTGTGCTCGAGCCGCCGCGCCATCCCCGGGAACGACTCGAGGGCACGGGCCGCGGGGTCGAGGTCGAACCCGGCGAGCTCGAGCGCGGCGAGCGCGGCGCGGGCGTTGAGGAGGTTGTGGCGACCGGGGACTGCGAGCTCGAGCTCGGGCCCGGGCCGGGCGGCGTCAAAGCGGAGGGCGCGCTCGGGCGCGGCGATCGGGTCGAGCCCCGGGTCGGCGAGCAGCGCGACCCCGGTCGCGGGCCCGGCGAAGCGGCGGAACGCGTCGAGGAGCTCCGCGCGCGAGCTCCACCGCGAGTGGTGATCGAGCTCGACGTTGGTCACGACGGCGACCTCCGGGCGAAGCTCGAGGAAGCTGGCGTCGGACTCGTCGGCCTCGGCGATCACCCACGCGCCACCGCCCCAGCCCGCGTTCGCAGGTTCGTCGCCGGGCCCTGCTCCGGGGAGGTCGCCGCCGATGAAGAAGGCCGGATCGGCCCCGGCCGCGCGCAGGGCATGGACGATCATCCCCGTCGTCGTCGTCTTGCCGTGGGTCCCGGCGACCGCGACGAGGCGCCGCAGCGAGCAGAGCTCGGCGAGGAGCTCGCCGCGGTGGAGCACCCGCTGGCCGCGCTCGCGGGCGAGCGAGAGCTCGGGGTTGTCGGCGGGGACGGCGGTCGAGACGACGACCTCGGCGCCGGCCGGGAGGGCGCCGGCGTCGTGCCCGATCCGCGGCTCGAGCCCGGCGGCGCGGAGCCGCGCGATGTAGGAGCTCTCGGCGCGGTCGCTGCCGGTGACCGTCGCCCCGAGGCGATGGCAGACGAGCGCGAGCCCGCTCATCCCCGCGCCCCCGATCGCGACGAAGTGGAGCTCACGGCCCTGCATCGACCCGCTGCTGCCGCCAGAGGTATCGCCGGTCATCGCGCCAATTCTGCCGTCGGCGGCGCCCGGTCACCCCGCCGCCGCCGCAAGGAGCTCGTCGGCGACGGCACGCGCCGCCTCCGGGCGGGCCAGCGACACCGAAGCGGCGCCCATCCGCTCGAGGCGGTCGGAATCCGCGAGCAGCTCCGCGACCGCCGCCCGCAGGCGGGCGCCGTCGAGGTCGGCGTCCTCGATCACGATCGCCGCTCCGGCGTCCGCCATCCACTCGGCGTTCGCGTGCTGGTGGCGAGCCGACGCATACGGGTAGGGGACGAGGATCGCCGGCCGGCCGGCGGCGGCGATCTCGAAGATCGAGCCGCCGGCACGGGCGAGGACGAGGTCGCTGGCCGCGAGCGCGTCGGCGAGCCCCTGCTCGTAGGCGAGCAGCGTGTAGCGCGGCGGTGGCCCCCCGGCTGCGAGCCGGCCTTCGACCTCCGCGAAGTCGCGGCCGCCGGAGATGTGGAGGACGTGGTAGTCGCGGTGCGGCGACTCGGCTTCCGGGGCGGCGAAGGCGTCGAGCGCGGCGAGGTTGATCGAGCGCGCCCCCTGGCTGCCGCCGAAGACCAGCAGGCAGCGGTCGCCGGCGGCGATCCCGAACCGCCGGCGGGCGGCCTCGCGGTCGGCGGCGGCGATCGCGGCGGGCACCGGGCGTCCGGTGACGAGGTAGCGATCGCCCGACCGGCCCGGGACCGGAAACGCGAGGCAGACGCGCCGGGCACGGGGGGCGAGCAGCCGGTTGGCGAGCCCGAGGTGGCGATCGGCTTCGGTGAGGACGAGCGGCAGCCGCAGCGAGATCGCCGCCACGCCCGCCGGGCCGGCGACATAGCCGCCGCCACCGAGCACCGCCTCGACGCCGCGGCGGCGGAGGATCGTGCGGGCCCTGGCGACGCCCCGCGCGGCCAGCCACGCCGCCGCGGCCGCCCGGGCGGGGTTTCGGCGGTCGAGGCCGCGAACGTCGAGGAGGTCGATCTCGTAGCCCGCAGCGGGCACGAGCTCCTGCTCGGAGCGACCGCGGGCGCCGAGGAACGAGACCTCGGCGCCGCTATCCCGCAGCGCGTCGGCGACGGCGAGCGCCGGCACGACGTGCCCGGCGGTTCCCCCGGCTGCTATCGCGACCCTTCGGCTTGGCAACTCCTCGCGAGCTCCTCTTGCGTGCGTGGCCCCCGGACTTCCGCCGCGGGCGATCCCGATCGACGGCGCCCAGTCTCCCACCGTCCCGGCGCCGCGTGCCGCGCCGCGCCCCCGACGATCGCGCCGCCGGCCGCCGCGGGGCCGCGAGCCCGGCCGTCCCGCCGCGGGAGACGTTGAGCAGCAGCCCGACGGCGGCGAGCATCACCAGCATGCTGCTGTTGCCGTAGGACACGAACGGCAGCGGGACGCCGGTCAGCGGCGCGAGGCCGAGGACTGCGAACAAGTTCACGACCGCCTGGACGAGGACGAGCGAGGTCAGCCCGGCCGCGAGCAGCTTGCCGTAGCGGTCGCGGGCCCGCTGGGCGATCCGCAGCCCGGCGTAGCCGAACAGCCCGTAGAGGCCGACGAGGCCGACGATTCCGACCAGGCCGAGCTCCTCGCCGATCACGGCCGCGATCATGTCGGTGTGCGCCTCGGGGAGGTAGAAGGCCTTCTGGAGGCTCTCGCCGAGCCCGTTGCCGAGGATCCCGCCCGACCCGAGCGCGATCTTCGCCTGAATCGCCTGGAACCCCGCGCCGCCGGGGTCGGTCCCCGGATTGAGGAACCCGGTCAGGCGCTCCATCCGGTAGGGCTCGACCGCGATCATCACCAGCACGATCCCGCCGAGGCCGGCGCCGAGCAGCGCCAGATCGCGGATCCTCGCGCCGGCAGCGACGAGCAGCATCGCGGTCGCGAGGCAGGCGACGATCGCCGTCCCCAGGTCCGGCTCGAGCACGACCAATCCGCAGACCACCGCCACCACCCCGAGCAACGGCGCCATCGGCCCGATCCCGGAGACGAGCTTCGGTCGTGAGGCGAGCAGGTGGGCGGCGAACAGGATCAGCGCCAGCTTCGCGATCTCCGAGGGCTGGACCTGGATCAGGCCCGCTCCGATCCAGCGCCGGGCGCCGTTCGCCTCCTCACCGATCCCGGGGATGAGGACGACGAGCAGGAGGAAGATCGAGCCGAGCAGGACGAGCGGCGTCAGCGCCCGCATCGGCCGCGCGCCGCCGACCGCGAGCAGGTGCATGACCAGCAACCCGACGACGCCGAACAGCGCGGTGCGCTTGAGGTAATAGGCGCCGTCGCCGGACTCGCCGAGGAGTGCCGTCGTCGAGCTGGCGCTGAACACCATCACCACCCCGAACGCGAGCAGGCACAGGGTCGCGGTGAGCAGCAGCGAGTACTCGATCGGACGCGACCCTCCCCGCGCGCCGCCGCCCTTCCCCGATCCCCCGCGGGCACGCGCCGAGTGTCCCGATCTCGGGCTCATGCGACAAGGTTCGCCCCCGGTGCCCCGATGCCTGCCGGACCGCGGCGCGAGGGCGTCGCGCCGGGGTGACGGCGTCCCGCGGGCGGGTCAGGCGCCGAGGCCCGCGACCAGGGCGCGGAAGTGCTCGCCGCGCTGCTCGTAGTCGCGGTAGGCGTCGAAGCTCGCGCACGCGGGGACGAGCACGACGACCTCCCCGGCGGCTGCGTCGGCCGCCGCGGCATCGACCGCGGCGGCGAGGCCGTCGCAGCGGCGGCGGGCGACGCCGGCCTCCCAGGCCGGGGCGAGGTCGCGCTCGAGCGCGCCGGCCGCCTCGCCGATCAGGTAGCAGGCCGCACAGCGCTCTGCGACCGCGGACGCGAGGCCGGTGAACCGGTCGCCCTTCGACGATCCGCCGAGGATCGCCCGCACCGTTCCCGGGGTGAACGAGCGCAGCGCGGCCGCGGCGGCGGCGACGTTGGTCGCCTTCGAGTCGTTGACGTAGGCGACCCCGCCGCGCACGCCGACCCGCTCGAGCCGGTGCGGGACCCCGGCGAAGCTGACCAGGGCGGCGGCGATCGCTTCGCGCTCGATCCCCATCGCCTCGGCGGCCGCCGCAGCGGCCGCGGCGTTGGCGGCGTTGTGGGGACCGGGCAGCGGAAGCTCGTCGAGGCCGACCAGCCGCTCGCCGCCGAGCTCGATCGCGCCGCCGCGGACGGCACCGCGGCAGCCCTCGCCGCCGCCGCCCGCATCCGCGCAGAACTCGACCCGCCGCCCGCGGCCACCGAGCTCGACCCCGCGGAGCGCCGGGTCGGAGCCGTTGTAGACGCAGACGTCGCCGGGCCCCTGGCGCGCGAACAGGCGCAGCTTCGCCTGCAGGTACTCGGCGAGGCTCCGATGGCGGTCGAGGTGGTCGGGGGTCACGTTGAGCAGCAGGCCGCACTCGGGCGCGAACGCCTCCGCGTCCTCGAGCTGGAAGCTCGAGCACTCGCAGATCACCGTCGCCGCCGGATCGACTCGCCCGGCGAGCGAAGCGAGCGGGGTGCCGACGTTGCCTGCGACCTCCACCGGCCGTCCGGCCCGGCGCCAGATGTGCCGGAGCAGCTCGGTGACGGTCGTCTTCCCGTTCGTGCCGGTGACGCCGACGAACCGGTTCGGCAGCAGCCGCCACGCCAGCTCGAGCTCTCCGAGAACGGGCAGCTCGCGGTCGAGCGCGGCGGCGACCACGGGCGCCTCGCGGGGGACGCCGGGGCTCTTGACCACGGCCGCGGCGCGATCGAGGAGCGCGAGGCCGTCGCCCGCGAGATCGACCTCGATCCCGAGCCCGGCGAGCTCAGCGGCACCGTCCGGGGTGCCCGTGTCGCAGCCGAGCACGCGGTCCCCGCGGGCGGCGAGCAGCCTCGCCACGGCCTGGCCCGACCGCGCCAGTCCGACTACGAGGTAGGGCCCCTCGGGCAGGGCGGGGCGCGGCTTGTCGGCGTCGGCTCTCATCGTCCCTGGATCGTGCCTCGCCCCGAATCGCCTCTCGCTTGTCCAGGCTCCGCGCTGATGTGCGGATTCTCGCGCCCGCCGCGGTCGGTCACCATTGGGGAAGATGCGACGGATGCTCGCCAGGGTGACAAGCGGGACGTTCCGGGTCGTCGGCGAGGTTGCCGGTGCGGCGCTCGTCGGCGCCGGCGTGCCGCTGCTGTGGGTCTGGATCGGCTCGCAGATCCAGGGGTCGCGCGGCGCGAGCGGGGTCGAGGCGAGCACGGCGCTGGCGATGGTGGTCGGGATCCTCGCCACCTACGCGGCCGTCCTCTATGTCGCCGGCTGGATCCAGGGCCACAACGACGAGTCGCTGCCGCCCCCGGTCCGCTACCCCTGGAACCGCAGCATGCGCGACGAGCCCTACCGGCCCGGGACGAGCAAGCTGAGTCCGGTCGAGGCATCGTTCGTGATCGCCGCGATCGTCGCAACCGTCGCGATGATGATCTGGTTCTTCGCCTTCGCCGGCTCGCCGCTTCCGAGCTGAGCCGGCAAGCGATGTACGAGGCAGCCGAGACCGCGACGATCGGAGCCGACCCGGAGGCGGTCTGGGAGCTGTGGGGCGACCTCGACCGGTGGCCGGAGTGGAACCAGGGGATCGAGCGGGCGAGCGCCGACGGCGAACTCGCGCCCGGGGCGACGATCAAGGTCAAGCTCCGCCGTGGCGGCACCGTCAGCCATCAGGTGACGGCGCTTGAGCCCGGGCGGCTGCTGGTCACCGAGGCGCGGTTCCCCGGCGGCAGGCAGGGGCACGAGCACCGCGTCGAGCGCCGCCGCAACGGCGCGGAGGTCACCCATCGGATCTACGTCCGCGGCCTGCTCTGGCCGCTGCTCGCGTTCATGCTCAGCCGCCGCAAGATGGAGCGCTCGGTCGCCGGCTTCGCCGAGCGCGAGCGCGAGCTGCTCGGGGGTTAGTCCGGGTTGGGCCGGCGACCCCGGGTGCGCAGGCGTCCTCGTCCCGACGCTCCCCTGAGCGCGACGCGCCCCGGCGGATCAGGGCAGCGTCGTCTGGTAGAGGACGTAGCCACCCGCCGAGCAGACCGCGGCGACGATCCAGAACCGGAGCATGATCTTCGTCTCCGACCACGCCATCAGCTCGAAGTGGTGGTGGATCGGCGCCATCAGCAGCACCCGGCGCCGGAACGCCTTGAACGAGATCACCTGAATCGCCACCGACAGCGCCTCGATGACGAAGATCCCGCCGAGGACGATCAGCAGCAGCTCGGTCTGGGTCATCACCGCGAGCGCCCCGATCGCGCCGCCCAGCCCGAGCGAACCTGTGTCGCCCATGAAGATCGAGGCCGGGAACGAGTTGAACCACAGGAAGCCGACGGCCGCCCCGACCAGGCACGCCGATAGGACCGCGAGGCTGCCCTCGCCGGCGGTGACCGTGATCGCGGTGTAGGCGAGCAGCACCACCGCGCAGGCGCCGGCGGCGAGGCCGTCGAGGCCGTCGGTGAGGTTGACCGCGTTCGAGGAGCCGGCGATGACGAGGAAGATGAGGACGAAGTACAGGACCGGCCCGAGCTCGAGGTTGAAGTCGAAGATCCGAGACTGAAGCCGGGTGTCGAGGCCGATCTGCTCGGTCGCCACCCACCACAGCCCGACTGCGATCCCGATCTGGGCGAGCAGCTTCCAGCGCGCCGAGAGCCCGAGCGAGCGGCGGCGGGATACCTTGAGCAGGTCGTCGGCGAAGCCGAGCGCGGCGCAGGCGAGGGCGACGCCGAACACCGCCAGGCTCGCGGTGTCGCGCTCGGACAGGACCAGGTAGGGGACGGCGATCGCGACGAAGATGATCAGCCCGCCCATCGTCGGCGTTCCCGCCTTCGACCGGTGCTCGTCGGGGCCCTCCTCGCGGATCTGCTGGCCGAACTCCTTCAGCCGTAGGTAGCCGATGAACCTCGGCCCGAGGAAGATCGTGATCAGCATCGCGGCGAGGCCGCCGATCAGCACCTCGCCGCGGTCGATCGCCTCGGACCCGATCTGGGTCGTGATTGTGGCGAGGCCCATCAGCGCACCCGGCGGGCGGCCAGCTCGTCGGTGAAACGCTCGAGGCCGATCGCGCGCGAGCCCTTGACGAGCACGGTGTCGCCGGGCTCGAGCAGGCGCTCGACGACGACGACGGCGTCCTCGGGCGAGGCCGCCCAGTGGTCGGGGGCGTAGTCGCGGGCGAGCTCGCCGACGCCGACGATCGGCCCGATCCCGGCGCCGCGCGCGTGCGCCCCGGCGTCGCGGTGGTAGGCCGGCCCGTCCGGGCCGAGCTCCGCCATCCCGCCGAGGACCGCGATCCGCCGGCCGCCGCCGGGGAGGCCGGCGACGTGGTCGATCGCCGCCCCCATCGAGATCGGGTTCGCGTTGTAGCAGTCGTTCAGCACCGTGACCCCCTCTGGCAGCTCGATCACCTCGCCCCGGAGGCGCGAGAAGGTTATCCGCGGCGCCCGACGGGCCATCTCCTCGACCGGGGCATCGAGCGCGATCCCGATCGCGATCGCGCACTCGGCGTTGGTGAGGTTGTGACGCTCGGAGAACGGGAACTCGAACCTCGCCTCGCCGTGCGGGGTGCCGATCAGCGCGTCCGTCCGGCGCCCCCGGGTCCGCGACTCGAGTGCCAGCACGTCCCCGCCGGCGCCGAAGGTGACGGTGACCAGGTCGTCGTGGAGGTGCGGCGTGAGCGCCTCGGCGTCGACGGGGACCACCGCCCGGCCACGCTCGCCGACGCCGGCGATGATCTCCGCCTTCGCCTCGGCGATCGCCTCAATCGTGCCGAGCAGCTCGAGGTGGACGGGGCCGACGTTGGTGATCGCCGCGACGTCCGGCTCGGCAATCGCGCACAGCTCGGCGATCTGCCCGATCCCCCGCATCGCCATCTCGAGCACCAGGACCTCGGTCTCCACCGGCGCCGCCAGCAGGGCGAGCGGCATCCCGATCTCGGTGTTGAAGTTCTCCGGGCTGGCGTGGACCCGGAATGGGAGGATCGCGCGGCAGATGTCCTTGACCGACGTCTTCCCGGTCGAGCCGGTGATCCCGACGACCGGGCAGTCGAGCTCCCGCCGCCACTCGCGCGCGAGCGACTGGAGCGAGCGCAGCGGGTCCTCGCTCGCGAGCACCCACCCGGCGGCGGCGCCGCCGGTCAGCTCCCCTGCCCGCCCGCGGTCGACGAGGACCCCCCAGGCGCCCGCGGCGAGCGCCTTGGCGGCGAACGCCCCGCCGTCGGCGTGCTCGCCGCGCAGGCCGACGAAGAGGTCCCCGGGGGAAACCTCGCGCGAGTCGATCACCGCGCGCTCGGGACGGCCCCCTGCCCCGGTCTCGATCACCTCCGCCCGGGCGGCGGAGGCGATCCGGTCCGCTGGTAGCTCGATCACCGCCGGCTGACCGCGCCGCCCTCCGCCCGACCCGGGAGGCGACGGAGCTCCGCGCGGGCGACCTCGCGATCGTCGAACGGGTACTTGCGGCCGTTGACCTCCTGGCCCTGCTCGTGGCCCTTGCCGGCGATCACCACCGTGTCGGCCGGCGCCGCGCCGGCGAGCGCGTCGGCGATCGCCCGCGCGCGGTCGACCTCGACCCGGACCTCGGCCCGCGGGTCGGCCGGGATGCCGGCGACGATCTCGTCGACGATCGCCTGCGGGTCCTCGGTCCTCGGGTTGTCGGAGGTGACGATGCAGAGATCGGCGAGGCGGGCGCCGATCTCGCCCATCAGCGGCCGCTTGGCACGATCGCGGTCGCCCCCGCAGCCGAAGACCGCGATCAGCCGGCCGTCGGTGACCTGGCGCGCGGCGGCGAGGACGTTCTCGAGCGAGTCCGGCGTGTGGGCGTAGTCGACGAGGACCGCGAACGGCTGGCCCTCGCTGACCGGCTCGAACCGCCCCGGGACCCGCTCGGCCGAGACGAGCGCCCCGGCGGCGAGCGAAAGCGGCACGCCGAGCGCCCCGACCGTGGAGATCGTCGCGAGCGCGTTCTCGACGTTGAACCGGCCCGGAAGCGGCAGCTCGACGAGCTCCTCGCACCCGGGTCCGGCGCAGCGGAACCGCGCCCCCGACGCGTCGAAGGAGACCTCGCTCGCACGGTAGTCGGCGCGCGGATCGCCGGCTGCCGAGAACGTGACGCAGTCGAGCTCGGCGACGAGGCGCTCGCCATAGGGGTCGTCGAGGTTGACGACCTTGCGCTCGGCGCGGTCGCCGACGAACAGCCGTCGCTTCGCCTGGAAGTAGTCCTCCATGTCGACGTGGAAGTCGAGATGGTCCTGGGTCAGGTTGGTGAAGGTGGCGACGGCGAAGCGGATCCCCTCGGTTCGCCGCAGCGCGAGCGCATGCGACGAGACCTCGATCGCGCAGGCCCGGTCGCCGGCGTCGACCATCCGGCGGAAGGTCGCCTGGAGGTCGATCGCCTCGGGCGTCGTTCGCTCGACCTCCTCCACCGCCCCGCCGACGACCCGCTTGACGGTGCCGAGCAGGCCGGTCGGGACGCCGGCGGACTCGAGCACGTGGCGGGTGAGGAAGGCGGTCGTCGTCTTCCCGTTCGTCCCCGTTATCCCCGCGACCCGCAGCTCCGCCGTCGGGTCGTCGTTGAATCGGACCGCCGCGTGAGCCATCGCGTCCCGGGCGTCGCGGACCCGCGCCTGGACGGTCCGGGGATCGAGCTCGAGCGGGCGCTCGGCGACGACGGCGACCGCGCCCGCCTGGACGGCGAACCGGGCGAAGTCGTGGCCATCGGATTGCTGTCCGGGGACGCAGAAGAACAGCGTGCCCTCGGTCGCGCGACGGCTGTCGTAGGCGAGCGCGGCGATCTCCACGTCGGCGTCGCCGGCCACCTCGACGACATCCGCGCCTGCGAGCAGCTCGCGCAATCTCACGGGGCGCATTCTAGGTCCGGCCTGCGCGGAAGCAGCGATCCGTGGATCTCCGCGCGCCGGGCTCCGGGAAAAGCCGCATCCCGGCTGCGGAGGATCACCGAGCCGGGAATCCCGAGCGGAGCCGACGGGAGTCGTGTGACGCGACTCCCGGCGCAGCTCGCGATCGCCGCCGCCGCCGCCAGCCTCGGGGCCGGCGGCGGCGCGCCCCCGGCGGCCGCATCCTCCGGCTGCGAGCCGCTCGCCCTCGTCGGCGACGCTCCGGCGGCGGTCGCCCACGGCCGTTGGGCGGGCGGCACCGAGACGACGCGGTTCCACGGACCGGACGCCTACACGGTGCTCCGCTGCGACCGCCGCGGCGACCTGGTCGAGCTCCAGGAGGTCGAGCTGGTCGAGGTCGGCGGTCGCGAGCTGCCGGTGGTCGGCGCCTGGCTGCGACCGGACGCCACGACGCCGGCCCGCCGCGAGCGTCCGCCGTCGCTCGAAGGCGCGGTGATGAGCTACCCCGACGCCGCCCGGACCGCGCTCGCAGATTGGCGCCGCGCCGCAGCGGGGGCGCTCCCGCCCACCCCCGGGGCGCAGCCGCTCGCAGCGCCCGCACGAGCCGGCCTGCGCGCCGGCGGCGCGAGGCGGTGCACCAGCCGGCAGTTCGCGACCCTATGGCGGCTCGAGCGCAACGCGGGCTACCGGGTCCACGTCCCCTCGCTTCCGCACCGGCGGCGGACCCTGAGGCGAATCGTCCAGGCGCACAAGGTCTGGAACCGGGGGCGAAACCGGTGCGGGATGCAGCGCCGGCGCGTCATCCGGATGCCCTACCGTGGGCGCTCGCCGGTGCCGGTGCGACGTGGCGACGGACGCGACCAGGTCGACTTCGGCCGGCTGGCTGCGGTCGGCTGCCGTCCGCCTGCGCTCGCCTGCGCGATCGCCGGACAGGTCGAGGTCGAGGCCGGGACGCTCGTTCCCGACGAGGTCGACATCCGCTTCAGCCCCGCGTATAGGTGGTGGTCGGGGAAGCGGCGGCCCCCATCCCGCCGGCAGGACGTGCGCTCGACGGCCACCCACGAGGTCGGTCACAAGCTCGGGCTCGGGCATGTGCCGCAGGCGAGCCGCCAGGCGATGTGCACGCCGTGCGGGATTCCGGGGACGAGCTACCGGCGAACGCTCGGGCGTGGCGACGTGCTCGGGCTGTGGGCGCTCTACGGCGGCGGCGCACTGATCGCCGACGGTCGCTACTGACTGGTCGGGGCGCCGGCGGGCCGCGGCGACGGCCGACGCTTGGGAATCGGGCTCAGCTCCCGTCGGGCGGGATCCCGAGGTACGGGAGCGCGAACTTCGCGATCTCTCCGAACGCGGGCGCGGCGACGGTGCCACCGTAGTAGTCGCCCTTCGGGTTGTCGACGACAACCGAGACCAGCAGGCGCGGGTCGTCGGCCGGCGCGAAGCCGACGAACGAGGCGACGTACTCGGACTCCGAGTACTCGCCGTCGACGACCTTCTGCGCCGTTCCCGTCTTCCCGGCGAGCGTGTAGCCGGGGACGGATATCTCCTCCGCGGTCCCGCCGGGCGCGAGCACGCCCTCGAGCATCTCGCGGACCTGGTTCGCGGTCGAGCGCTTGATCACCCGCTTGCCGGGCGGCGGCTGCGAGTCGAGAATCAGCTGCGGCGGGCGGAGGATGCCTCCATTCGCGATCGCCGCGTAGCCGGCGACCATCTGCGCGGCGGTCACCGAAAGGCCCTGGCCGATCGGAAGGTTCCCCATCGTCGAGCCCGAGTACTCCTCGGGCGGGATCACGATCCCGCGCTCCTCGCCCGGAAACTCGATCCCGGTCGGCTCGCCGAACCCGAACCGGCGGATCCAGTGGTCGAAGCGCTTCGCGCCGAGCTCGAGGCCGATCGTCACCGCGCCGACGTTCGACGATTGGGCGAGGATCTCCGCAACCGTGAGGCTGACGTGGCCGCGCTCGTGAGCCTCGCCGATCGTCCGGTCATAGAGGGTGATCGTCGGGGCGAGGTCGAACAAGGTTCCCGGCTCAACGACGCCGTCCTCGAGCGCGCCGGCGACCGTGAACGCCTTGAACGTCGACCCGGGCTCGAACGTGAACCCCGTCGCCATGCTGCCGAGGTCCTCGGGATCGGCGGCGTCGGGGCGGTCGGGATCGACCGCGGGCCAGTTCGCCATCGCGAGCACATCGGACGTGCGCGGGTCGACGACGATCGCGGTCGCGCCGTCGGGCTGGTACGCCTGGCCGATCTCCCGCAGCACCTCGTCGGTGCGGCCCTGGATGCTGGCGTCGATCGTCAGCCGCAGCTCCTGGCCGAGCTCGGCGCCTTCGATCGTCGTCCGGCCGAGCTCGTCGCCGAGCGCGTCACGGACCACCTCGCGCTCCCCGTCCTCGCCGCGGAGGACGTCGTCCTCGGCGGCCTCGAGCCCGGTCAGCCCCTGGTTGTCGATCCCGACGCTGCCGATCACCTGCCCGGCGATCCGCCCCTGGGGGTAGACGCGGCGGCTGTCGGGCAAGAGCCCGATCCCGGCGAGGTCGAGCTTGCGGACCTTCTCGGCGGCCTCGAGGTCGACCTTGCGCGCGAGGTAGGCGAACCCCGACTTGCGGTCGGCGAGCACGGTGAGCAGCTCGTCGCTCGGAAGCTCGAGCACGCGCCCGAGCTTGCGCGCGGCCTCGGCGGGGTCCTCGACCTGGTACGGCGTCGCGAAGACCGACGCCGCATCCTCGGAGACCGCCAGCGGCTTGCCGTTGCGGTCGAGGATCGATCCCCGGTGCCCGGGGATCAGCACCGTCTCGACCTGCTGGCTTTCGGCGTCGGCGCTGAGCGAGCCGCCCTGGACCGCCTGGACCCAGGTCGCCCGGGCGACGACGACGGCGAGCAGGAGGACGAAGAGCGAGAACAGCAGCCCCACCCGGCGATCGATCAGGCGCGAGCTCACGGCCCCGCGACGGCGCCGCCGCTCGCCGGGTCAGCGGCGATCCCGTCCTCCCGTCCGGGAGTCAGCGCAGCGTCGGGCTGGGCCTCGGGCTCGGGCGCCGGCACCGGCTCCTCCGCCGGCGCCTCGGCCGGCGCCTCGGCTGCCGGCAGGATCGGCTCGGGAGGCTCGGGAGCGATCGCGAGCGCGGCCTCGGCGTCGGTCGGCGGCACGGGCGCGGGCGCGGCGACGAGCTCGCCGGAGCGCAGGCGCCGCGCGGCCTCGGCGGCGTCGTCGGGCGACGGCCGCAGGTAGCGGATCACCCCCGGCTCGGGGACGACGAGGCCGAGCGTCGCGGCGACGTTCTGCACCTTGCGGCTCGAGAGCTCGTTCGCGAGCTGCGAACGCAGCGCCGATCCCTGCCGTTCGAGCGCCTCGACGGCGCGGGCGGTCTCGCTCGACGACGAGCTGAGGCTGAGCGAGAAGACGTTGAGGGCGACGATTCCGACGAGCAGCGCCGCCAGGGCCCCGATCCAGAGCCTGCCGCGGGTGAGGCGAACGACGAGCCCGGAGTCGGGCAGGGAGGCGACCGCCGTCGCCGTCCTGCCGACTGCGATCGGGACCCGGCGCCCGGACGCCGACGGCGAGCGCCGCGGCCTGCGCACGGGCGCCCGCCGCGGAGCCGACCGCCGGGACGGGGCGCGGCGCGGGGCTCGTGCCGGCGCGCGGTTCGGGGCGGTC
>DATHVI010000190.1:0-2722 GCA_035461385.1 Solirubrobacterales bacterium | reverse complement strand
GACCCGCGGCAAGAAGGAGTCGACCGACCACCCGCCGATCCATCCCACCCAGGCCGTGCACCCGGGCGGGCTCGACGGCCCGCACCGGCGCGTCTACGAGCTGGTCGTGCGCCGCTTCCTCGCCACCTTCAGCCCGCCGATGATCACCGAGTCCACCCGCGCCGACATCGAGGCCGGGTCAGAGACCTACTTCGTCCGCGGCTCGGTCGTCGTCGACCCCGGCTACGCCGGCATCTACACCTACGCCCGTTCCGCCGACGAGGAGATCCCGAAGCTGGAGGAGGGCCAGCGGCTCGATCTCGACGGCGAGCCCTGGATCGTCGACAAGGAGACCCAGCCGCCGTCGCGGATCTCGCAGGCGAAACTGATCGAGATGATGGAGGAGCGCGGCCTCGGCACCAAAGCGACCCGCGCCGACATCATCCCGCAGCTCTACGACCGCGGCTACGTCTTCGGCAACCCGCCCGAGCCCTCGGAGACCGGAATCGCGATGTACAAGGCGTTCCACCAGTACGTGCCGAGGATGGCGACCCCGGAGATGACCGCCGAGCTCGAGCACGACATGGACGAGATCGCCGCCGGCGACGTCTCGAAGGACGAGGTCTTGAGGATCAGCCGCGAGATGCTCCACGAGACGACCCGGGAGCTCGAGGGCCAGCGCGAGGACTTCGCGAAGCAGGTCTGGGCGGGGATGGACGAGGACAAGTTCCTCGGCCCGTGCAAGGTCTGCGAGGAGGCGGGGCGAAAGCGCGAGGACGGGTCCCCGAACCGGCTGCGAATCATCGAGCTGAAGGGCGGCAAGCGGATGTACGGGTGCGAGGGCTGGAACCGCGACGAGCCCGACTCCCCGGACTCCTGTCCGGTCTCGGGCCCGCTGCCGGGCCGCGGCTACGAGCTCTGGCGGCTCGAGGAGCGCTGCTCGGTCTGCGGCGAGATGCCGCGGCTGACCGTGAAGGGCTTCCGTGGCCGGCCGTGGAAGCTGTGCCTGAACGACGACTGCCCGTCGATGGTCGAGATGCGCCAGAAGCGCGCCGAGCGCCAGGCGGCGCGCGAGGCGGCGAAGGCCGACAAGGAGGCCGCCGGCGGGGACGGCGCCGAGGCCGGGGCGCGGGCCGACGGCGCCAAGCGCCGGGCCGGAGCGGGCAACGGACGGCGGCGCCGGAAGCCGTCACCGGGCACCGCGCGGACCAAGCGCGCTCGCTCGGAGACGAAGCGCTAGCGCGCCCGGCGGGCAGCAGGCGGCCCCGGTGTTCATCACGCTCGAGGGAATCGACCGCTCCGG
Organism: Solirubrobacterales bacterium; assembly: GCA_035461385.1. GTDB lineage: Bacteria > Actinomycetota > Thermoleophilia > Solirubrobacterales > 70-9 > DATHVI01. Next base: position 1,440 of record DATHVI010000190.1, on the reverse strand, counting down.
GAAGACGACCCAGGCGGCGATGCTCGCCGGCGCCCTCGGCCCGCGCACCCTGCTCGTGCGCGAGCCCGGCGGCACCCCGGCGGGGGAGCGGATCCGCGGGCTGCTCAAGGACTCCGACCTCGAGCTCGGGCCGGGGGCGGAGCTGATGCTGTTCTGCGCCGCCCGGTCCGAGCTCGCTTCACGGGTCATCGCCCCCGCCTGCGACGAGCGGCGCGACGTCGTCTGCGACCGCTACATCGATTCGACCGCGGCCTACCAGGGCGCCGCGATCGGCGAGCTCTACGCCGGCGGCCCCGGATACGAGGGCCGCGACGCCCGCGAGATCGGGTTCGAGCTGATCGAGCGTCTGAACGCGATCGTCGTCGGCGCCTGCGTGCCGGACCTGACGATCCTCGTCCGCGTCGATCCCGAGGCGGCGGCCGCCCGCGGCCAGCAGCGCCTCGATGCCGGCTCGGCCGACGGCTCCGATCGCTTCGAGGCGCGCGGGATCGCGTTCCAGCGCGAGGTCGCCGACGCCTACGACGAGCTCGCCCGTCGCAATCCGGAACGGATCGTCGTCGTCGACGGCGCCGGCAGCCCGGCCGAGGTCCACGAACGCGTGATCGCCGCCGTCGCGGAGCGGCGATGAGCGCGGCGCCACGACAAGGGAGAGGTGATTCCCGGGCGAAGCGCGATCCAGGGCCTGCGAGCTCCGAGCCCGCAGTCAGCCCGACCGGCGCCGCGACGGGCGGTGGCTCCGGCATCGGCTCCGCGCAACCGCCGCCGGCGCTCGAAGCGGCGACGACCGACCAGCCGGCAGCCCGGATGGCGCTCGCCGCGGCGCTCGCGGCGCCTTCGCACGCCTACCTGCTGACCGGCCCGCGCGGAGCCGGCAAGCGCGCGGCCGCTCGCGCGTTCGCCGCCGAACTGCTCGCCGCCGGGGCTCCGGACCCCGACGACGCGCGCCGGCGGGCCTCCGCCGACCCCTCACCCCACCCCGACCTCGTCTGGCTGCGACCGCCCGGCAACCAGCATCTCGTCGATGAGGTCCGCGGGCGGGTGATCGCGGGCGCCGCTTACCGTCCGTTCGAGGGCGAGCGTCGGGTGTTCGTGATCGAGGCCGCCGACGCGATGGCCGACGAGAGCCAGAACGCGCTGCTGAAGACGCTCGAGGAGCCACCCGCCTACGCGCACCTGATCCTCGTCAGCTCCGAGCCCGAGGCGCTGCTGGAGACGGTGCGCTCGCGGTGCCAGCCGGTTCGCTTCGCCCCCCTCGCTCCGCGGCTCCTCGAGGCCCGGCTCGAGCGCGGCGCGCCGGAGGCGGACGCCGGCGAGCGCCGCGCCGCCGCCCGGCTCGCCGGGGGCGACGCCGACCGGGCGTTGTTCCTGCTTCGCTCCGAGGGGTCCGAGCTCCGCGAGGCTGCGATCGCCCTCGTCGGCGCGGCGCGCGACGACCGGCTC
>DATHVI010000189.1:0-16307 GCA_035461385.1 Solirubrobacterales bacterium | reverse complement strand
CGGCCACCGCGAGCCCCTCGCCCGGGAGGCGCACCGTCGCCCACGCGAGCGCGATCAGCGCCGCGAGGCCGACAGCGGGCGCGAGCGGTGATGGCGAGCGCCGTCCCGAGGCCGCGACGATCGCCTGCCCGGCCAGCGCCGATGCTCCGAGCACGGCCACAAACGACGCGTAGGTCGCCAGCATGGCCGGCGAGCATAGACCCGCCCGCGGGCGGCGCCCACGGGGGGAGTGGGCCTAGAGCAGGATGATCAGCAGGATGATGATCAGCAGGAGCGTTCCGAGCCCGATGTACATATCCCGTCCTCCTTGTCGGGGGAGCGAACCTGGGCCGGCTTATACCCCGGGCCGTGATGGGGAAACTGCCGCAACCGGACCGCCAGCCAGCCGCGGACGACGGCCAGCGCGGCGCCCGCTCCGGCGAGCGACGCCAGCAGCTCCTCGGCCGGGATCCCTCCGATGTGGCCGATCATCATCCGGTGTGAGCGTACTCGTCGTGCAGGTTCCACCACTGGTACGGCGGCGTCTGCGGGTAGCCCTCGGGTGAGTCCTCCCACTCCTCCTGGCGGCCGAGCGCGGTGATGTCCTTCTCGTCCGTGAGCAGCTTCCGGCGCGCGGCCTCCCACTCCTCAGGGGCGACGTTCGGCGGCAGGTTCATCCGGCTGTCCTCCTTCAGCGGTCCGTGGATGGTTCCGTCCCTCGTAGACCCCGGGGAGCGGCGAAGCTCATCGCCGCGAGCTCCGCCGAGCCCGCTCGCCGACGCCGGATCGCGCCCGGGCCGTTGACACGGGAGACCGAACGTGATGTTGTTAGGGCATCAGCGGACTGTTAGAGATTTCTGAAGAGATCGGCACGGAGGCGCGGGTGGTGGCGATCGCCGGCGAGCTCGACATGCACTCGGTCGGGGAGGCGCGCCTGCCGCTCGAGCGCGCGGCGAGCGACGTCGGACGTGCCCTCGTGATCGACCTCAGCGGCTGCGACTTCATCGACTCGACCGGGCTCGCGACGATCGTCCACCTGACCAGGCCGCTGCGCGAGAACGGGAGCGGGGTGTCGCTCGTCTGCCCTCCCGGCGACGTCCGCAAGCTGCTCGAGCTGGCGGCGATCAACCTCACCTTTCCGATCCACGACCGCCTCGACGACGCGCTCGCGAACGGCGCCGGCGCTCAGAGCTCGAGCTCGTAGAAGAACATCAGCTCGCCGTCCGCGCGGTTGGTGAACCCGCTGCTCTCGTACAGGCCGCGCGCGGCCGTGTCGCCTTCGTCGGTCCCGACCTCGACTCGCGTCGCCCGCGACCGCCGCGCCGCCTCGACCGTCGCGTCGAGGAGGGCCCGCCCGATTCCCCGCCCACGAAGCTCGGGCACGACGTAGAGCTCCTCGAGGTAAGCGACCGTGCCGGCCGACCAGAGGTCCGGGCGCGAGCGCAGCACCGCAAGCCCGTCCGGTCCGGCGCCGGCGAGCAGGACGACCGCCTCCCCGGAGGCGATCAGCCCGCTCAACCGGCGGGCGAGGAAGTCGGGGCCGGGCGTCGCCTCGTCGAACTCGCGGTTGAAGTCGTGGAGCAGCCGGCCCACGTCCTCGGCGTCGTCCGCATTCGCTCGCCGAACCGCGATCTCGTCAGCCACGCCCCCGTACTCTATGGGCGCAGCGGGCCTCGAAGGAAGACGGATCGGGCTGATGGGCGCTACTGGGCTCGAACCAGTGACCTCCAGCTTGTCGAGCTGGCGCTCTCCCAACTGAGCTAAGCGCCCCGGGACGGCGAGTTTAGCGCTCGCTCGCGCGGCCGCACGCGCCCCGCGGCGCGCGCTCGACCCGCACCCGGGCCGAGGCCGCGCGATGTCGAGGGCGGGCCGCGAGTGCGTCAGCAGGTGCTCAGATTCGCCACTTTGCACGCTAGTACCAGACTTCGTTCGCCGAACTGGCCAAACTGCCGAAAATCCCAGCTAAGTAGGAGGTTTCCGGGTAGGAGAACCGTAACCTTCGGCGAACGCCCGTGTTAAGGTATTACGAGCAGACCGTCGATAGGGACGAAAAAGAGCTTGAAGGACCGACATGCCAGTGGCGGGAACGCTGGCGGCACGTCCTTTCGGAAACAAAGGGCCCCCTCGTGGGGCCCTTTTCCGTTCCGCGCTCTCGCGCTCAGGCGGTCGCCCCTTCGGCGCCCCCGGCAGCCGATTCCGGCTCGACGAGGATCGTCAGGCCCTCGACCGCGCTCACCCTGACCGCGCTTCCGGCCGGCGCCGGCTCGGTCGAGCGCGCGTTCCAGATCTCACCCCGCAGGCGCACCCGGCCGTTCGGGTCGCAGGCCTCGATCACCTGTCCAACCTCCCCGACCATGCCCTCGACGCCGGTCGTCACCCGATAGCGGCGCAAGAACTTGATCCAGAACCAGACCTCGCCGACCTCGATCAGGGCGACTGCCCCGACGAGGATGAACCGCCACGGGTCCGGGAGGAAGAACAGTCCGGCGATCGCCAGCGCGACGAGCACGGCGGAGAGGATGCCAGGACCGAGCGATCGCCCCGCCGCGGACTACCGAACCGCGGCTGCGGAAGGCCGCGCCCGGCTCGGCGCCCGGGAGATGGTCGCCCGCGGGCGAAACGTTCGCTCAGTCGACGCGCAGGCGCCTGAACGCAACCCGCATCCGGTTGCGGTCGACGGGGCCGGCGATCCCCCGCACGCTCCCCTGGCTGGTGTACTGCCACACCGCCCACCCGCGTCCGTCCCAGTTCGCAGCAGGAACGAGGACGTCGCGGCGACGGGAGACCCAGTGGGCCACCCAGAGCGGGTGCCCGCGACGGGCGAACCCGCGCACGTCGCCGATCGCCTGCCAGCTCGAATGGTTCGTGTAGATGATCGGCCTGACGCCGAAGCGCCGGTTGACGACGCGCAGCCAGGTCCGAGTCCACGCTCGCAGCAGCTCCGCGCTCATCCCGCCGAACGGATGCTCGAAGTCGAGCACCGGCCGCAGGTCCTTCGGCCGCAGGGTCCCGACCGCGTCGCTGAACACCCGCGCCTGAACGCGGGCGTTCTCGCGTGCCTCCTCGGGGGTCGCTCCGGCGGTGAACGCGCGGTGGTACGGGCCGACCTTGATCCCGTTCGCCCGCGCGAGCCGGTAGTTGCGCTCGTAGTAGGGATCCGGGCCGCAGTGCTCGGGGGCGACCGCGCAGTCTGTGCCACTCCCCCGGCTTGCCTGGACGAACGCGAACCTGACCCGCGTCTTGCCGACCTGCTTCCACTTGATCTGGCCCTGGAACCGCGAGACGTCGATCCCGGGCTTCGTCGCGGCTTGGCCGCCGCCTGGCCAGGCGGCGGCGAGCGCGAGCGCGAGCAGCAGCGCTCCGCACGCGCTCCGCGCGAGTCCGACCCGGGCCGGTTCCGTACGTTGAGCGATCACAGCTTGCAGCGACCGTAGCGGGTGGTCGGCGTGAGCTCCGGTCCCGTCCGCCGGCCCGAACGGCGGCTCGCAGAGCGCCCCGCTTTCGGACGCCCGGGGACGAGCCCGCCCGTGCCGTCGCTTCACCCCCAGCTCCAGCCGCCGGGGTCGGATCTTGGTTGGGGATCTCGACGGCCCGGACCCGCAGGGTTCGCTCCTGCTCACGGCGTCACCGGCGCCGAGTCGAGTCGCGCGAGGTGGCCGGCGGCGCCGACCTCGGTGAACAGGCGGCGAGCCATGCGGAGCTCGCCCTCGCAGCGCGCCTCCTCGCCCGACTCCCTCGCGAGGCGCGCCAGCTCGACGCGAATCAGCGGCTCCGCGCTCTTCGCCGCGGTCTCGTCGACGAGCTCCAGCGCCCGACCGAGGGCACGCGACGCGGCGGGGCGCGCGGCGGCGCCGTTCCCGCCGAGCAGCGCCCGGCCGAGCGTGAGCTGAGCTTCGAGCTCGAACAGCAGCATCGTCGCCTCGCCCGCGATCTCGGCGGCCTCCTCGGCCCGCGCGCGGGCAAGTCCCGGCTGCCCGCCGCCGAGCAGCGCCTCGGCGAGGTAGGTCAGCATCCAGGGGGCGTACTCGGTCCCGGCGCCACCCTTCTTGGCGATCGCGAGCGAGCGTTCGAGCGCCTCAACGGCCCGGCTCCAATCCTCGTTGAGCAGGTGGGCGATGCCCTCGGCGAGACGGGCGGTCGCGCGGGTGATCGTCCCGCCGGTGCGCTCGCCGATCTCGACCGCCTCCCGAGCGATGTCGGAAGCTCGCTCGGCGGCGCCGCTGTACCGCATCGACCAGACCTGGAGTACGCGGCCCCAGGCCACGAGCTCGAGGTCGCCCCGGTCGCGGGCTATCTCGACGCCTCGCTCGAGCGTTCTCCCTCCCTGCTCGAGATCGCCCGTGATGCCGAGCAGGAAACCTCGGAACTGAGCGAAGAACGGCACCGCGCCGAAGCTGCGAACGCCGGCTCCGACCCCGACCGCCGGATTGTCGCCGACCAGGTCGATCGCCTCTCGCGCGGCTTGCACCGCCTCGGCCAACCGGCCGGTCAGCAGCGACCCGTACATCAGACCCGCCCGAGCAGCGAGCCTGGCGCCGCGATCGCGGGCGGCGTCGGCGAGCCGCTGTGCCTCGTCCCTGAGCTCGAGGAACTCGTCGAGATGACCGAGCTGCGCCCTGATCATTCCGTACGGGAGCAGCAGGTAAGGGAGACCGGTCCGGACGCCCGAGCGCTCGGCGAGCAGCTTCCCCTCCTCGAAGATCTCGTCGGCCTCCCGCTCGGACATGCCGGCGCGCCAGCCGAGATCGAGCAGCCAAACGCGCGCCGCCCGACCGAGGTCGGCGAGGTCGGCCGATTCGGACTCGGGCAGCTCGGCGGTGAGGGCGCGTACCCGCCGCCAGTGCCGGATCGCCTCCCGCTGGTCGTTGATCCCCGCCCACTCGGCCGCGCGTGCGTGCCAGCGGGCTGCGGCCAGGGTCTCGCCGGCCTCCTCCGAGTGGTACGCGAGCAGGGCGGCACGCTCGTCGAGCTTCTCCGGATAGAGGGCCTCGATCGCCGCCGCCGCCGCGGCGTGGAGGCCGGCCCGACGCGGGGTGAGCTGGGAGCGGTAGGCGACCTCATGCGTGAGCGGGTGCTCGAAGGCGTATTCGACCTCGGCGCCGTCGGGCTCGCGGCGGAGGAACTCGGCGTCGATCAGCGAGCCGAGCGCCGCTCGGAGCTCCCCCTCGGACAGCCCGGCGACACGCCGGAGCACAGCAAGGGGGAAGTCGCGCTTGCCGACGACGGACGCCGTTTGCAGCACCGCCTTCTCCCGGTCGGGGAGGCGGTCGATGCGCGCTGCCAGGATCGCCTCGACGGTGGCTGGAATCGCGATCTCGCCGGTAGAGGCACCGAGCCGGTAGGCGCCGCGCCCGCCCTCGAGCCTGCCGCTCTCCGCCAGGTCCCGGACCACCTCCTCGATGAAGAACGGGTTGCCTTCGGCGCGCTCGCCGATCAGCCCGGTGAGAGCGCTCAGCGTCGGGTCGTCCCCGAGGAGGTGGCGCAGCAGCTCCGCGCTCGGCCCGGAGCCGAGCGGCTCGAGCTCGAGGCGCTGGCGGTGGTCCTGCGACGGCCACTCGGGCTCGTACTCCGGCCGGAACGTCGCCAGAAAGAGGGTGCGGGTCCCCGGAGCGGCGCCGGCCAGCGCCTCGAGGAACGGCCGGCTCCCTGGATCGAGCCAGTGCAGGTCCTCGACCACCAGCACCGTCGGGGCGCGACGCGCTTGCGCGCGAACCAAGCGCTCCAGCGTCCTCACGACCCGGCGCCGGCGCGCCTCGGGGTCGACCGCTGGGTGCGGCTCGGCCGGGTCGGTGACGCCGAGGAAGTCGAAGATCAGCGGCAGCTCGCGATCGAAGTCCTCGTCGAGGGCGGCGAGCGTGGCCGCGATCTTCTCCCGGGCGGGCTCGTCGGGGTCGCTGTCGCCCAAGCCGAAGTAGCCGCGGAGGAGCTCCAGCACCGGCAGCATGCCCACCGCCCGGCCGTGAGGGAGGGCGTGTCCCTTGTACACGGCGATGCCGCGAGCGCGACAGCTCTGCGCGAACTCGAAGACGAGCCTCGACTTTCCCACCCCCGGCTCGGCGACGATCCCGAGCACCTGCCCGTCGCCCCGAAGGGTGCGCCCCAGCGTCGAGTCGAGGATCTCGAGCTCGCGCTCGCGCCCGACGAGCCGCGAGAGGCCCCGGGCCCGCGCGACGTCGAGCGCGGTCAGGGCCGGGCCCGGCCCGAGCAAGCGGTAGACGCGAACCGGGTCGTGATGGCCCCTGACGTCGAGCCGACCCACCTCCTCGAGCTCGAAATAGCCGGAGACGAGCGCCGCGGTGCGATCGGTGAGGTAGGCGCTGCCGGGCTCGGCGAGCGACTCCATCCGCTGGGCGAGCCCGACGCTGTGTCCGAGCGCCGTGTACTCGACGACGAGATCGTCGCCGATGCTCCCGAGCACGACCTCGCCCGAGTTGAGGCCGATCCGAGCCGCGAACTCGAGGCCGTGCTCGCGCTCGAGCAGGGCGCCGTAGCGTTCCAGCTCCTCGGCGAGATGGACCGCGGCGTGACAGGCCAGGCGGGCGTGGTCCTCGTGCGCGATCGGAGCCCCGAACAGGGCCATGATGCCGTCTCCGGTGAACTGCGCGACGGTCCCCTCGAAGCGCTGAACGCCGGCGCAGAGGATCGAGAAGTAGCGATCGAGAATGCCGTGCCAAGCCTCCGCCTGGAGCCGTTCGGAGAGGTCCATCGATCCGCGCATGTCGACGAACAGGACCGTCACCTGCTTGCGCTCCCCCTCGTTCTCTCGGGCTCCGGCGATGATCCGGTCGGCGACGCCGGTGGGGGTGTAGGGACGGAGGTCGGCAGCCGCAGCCCGCCGATCGTCGGCGACCGGCGCCCCGCACGAGTCGCAGAACCTGGCGATCGACCGAAGCCGTGCCCCGCACCGCGAGCATCTCAGGTCCCGCGGAGTCACCCGACACCCCGCCGGCTGGTGGGCGCCGGCCGTGAGTCTGGGCAGCTGGCCGAAGACGAGTAGCTCTCGGACGCGTGGCGCTCCAAGGCACCTCCTGTTCTCATGTCGCCAGCGAAGGCGCCCGCTCCCTCCTCGCCCTCGCGATACCCGGCGGGACGACGATCTCACCCGCGTCGCGCTCTGTCAAGGCCCCGGCGGGGCCGGTGGGGGGCGGGCTCGGGAGCCGCGGCGGGCGGTTCCGGCCTTGCGTCGGTCGGCGGCGCGGTGGAGACTGGGGGCATGGCCAGTGCCGTTCGCGAGCGCCGGGCGGATCCGGCGACTGATCTCCGCGCCCCGACGAGGGACTCTGCCTTCCGCGAGCGAGTGACCCGCTGGAGCCTTCGCGGGTTCATCGCCCTCGATCTCCTCCTCCTCGCCGGCTATGCGCTCGCGGTCGGCGGCTACGTCGTCGGAGCGCTCGCCGGAAGCCCCCTCTTCCCGCTGATCGCCAACTCCGCCAGCCTCTACGTCCTGCTGCTCTGCGCGGCGGCTCTGGCGCTCGCCGACCTGAGGCGATTCCGGGCGATGCTCCTGGTCATCGCGGGGGCGCACGCGGTCCAGGTCGCGGCGCTGGTGCTGATGGTCGCCCTGCACGGGCTCTCCGGCGACCCGTCGATCCTCGACCTCTTCGAGCTCCCGGCGGCGAGCGTCTTCGCCGTCTGGACGGCCTACGCGCTCGCCGTCACGGTGCTGTTCGCGACGCTCTACCGCTGGGCGCCGGTCGCTCCGCGGCCGTTCCCGTTCGAGCGCCGGGTGGGCTGGCAGGAGCCGGCGTTGCGGGCGGCGCTGGTCGTGATGGCAGCGGTATTCGCAGGATTCCTCGTCCTCTACGTCGTTCGGGGGCTGGAGGGCGAGGCGGACTTCCCGTTCCTCGCCGCGTCGGTCTCGAAGGATGGGGTCTTCCTCGCCCTCGCCGTCCTCGCGCTCAGCCTGCCGGCGCGGTGGGCCTCGCTGACGCTCGTGATCGTCGTCGGCCACATCGTCCTGGTGGCGACCAACGCGCTGCTCTGGGGATCGGTATCGGGGCCCGCGCCGGTGTTCGGCGCCGAACCGCCGTTCGGCGGCGACGGCGTCGACGTGGTGCGCAACTGGATCCTCGCCGCCGGGGCGGTGACCGTCGGGCTGGTCGCCGCCCTCTGGCTCTACCAGCGGGCGCGTTACCGGCTCGAGTACCTGTGGCCGCCGGCGGTGCGGGCGCTGGAGGCGTTCGCCGACGCCCTGTTCGAGAAGGTGCCGGAGACGGTTGCGCCGCGCAGGGTGGCGGAAGCGGTCGACGACTACCTCGCCGCGTTCCGAGGCCGGGCCCAAGGTCGGGTCCGGATCGCGCTCGCCGCCCTCTACTACCTGCCGATCCTCTGGCGGCTGGCGCCGTTCACCGCGCTCTCACGCGAGCGACGGCTCGAATGGGCCGAGCGGCGGTTCCGCGAGGTCGACATGGCCGCGCCATGGCCGCTGGGGCCGCTGCGAAAAGGAGTCCGGATGCTGATCCGCAGCACGCAGCAGTTCGCCTACTCCGGCTACTACAGCCAGCGCGAGGGATGGGAGACCACCGGGTTCAGGCCGTTTTCGGAGCGGGACGGGGCCGCGGAGGCGATCGCGGCGGCAAAGCGCGAGCGCCCGGGTCTGGACGTGACCGAGCCGTGGCAGGTCGGCGGGCGCGAGCTGTGGACGGACGTGGTCGTCGTCGGCAGCGGTGCCGCCGGCGCGATCCTCGCCTACCGGCTCGCGCAGGCTGGCCATCACGTCGTCGTGCTCGAGCGCGGGCCCCACATCCGCCCGTCGCAGATGACCGAGGACGAGATGGAGATGTTCGCGAAGCTCTACTCCGACGGAGCCCTCCAGCTCTCGCGCGACTTCCAGTTCCAGGTCACCACGGGCCGCTGCGTCGGCGGCAGCACGACGGTCAACAACGGCGTCTGCATCGACCCGCCGGCGACGGTGCTCGACGGATGGAGGCGGAGGGCGCCCGGCCTCGACCTCGCAGAGCTCGACCGGGCCTTCGCCAGGGTGAGGCGCTTGCTCGGCGTCCAGGAGCAGCCCGAAGAGGTTCGCGCCGAGGCGGCGAAGCGGCTCGCGAGCGGGCTCGAGCGAACCGGCGGCGGGGTCGAGCGCGCCGCGGCGAACATCGACGGATGCCTCGGGTGCGGCTACTGCAACTCGGGCTGCGCCTACGGCAAGAAGCTCTCGATGCTCGACTCGGTGCTGCTCTGGGGACAGCAGCGGTACGGGGACCGTCTCAAGATCATCTCGGAGTGCGAGGCGCGGCGGATCATCGGCCGTCACGGGCGCGCCGTCGGCGTCAAGTGCCGGCTCTCGGACGGGCGGCGGCTGCGGGTGAACGCGCGTGAGCGGGTGATCGTCTCCGCCGGGGCGATCGCCTCGAGCCGCCTCCTGCAGCGCAGCCTGATCGGGGGCCGCAATTCTGGCAAGGGGCTGACGTTCAACATCCGCAGCGCGATCGCCGCTCGGTATCCGAACGCGGTCGATTCCTGGGCCGGGCTCCAGATCACCGACGCGCGCCTGCCCGACGGCGACAAGCGGTGGATGGTCGAGTCGTGGTCGGCGCCGGTCGTCTCGCAGGCGGCTGCGATGCCGGGCTGGTTCGGAGACCACGAGCGCAACATGAGGGACCTGCGGCGGATCGGCTGGGCGGGGGTGCTGGTCGGCGCGCAGGCACCGGGGCGGGTGCGGCGCCTGCCGCTGCCGTGGAACGACACCGAGTTCAAGTTCAAGCCGGGGGCGGAAACGGACATGACCGCGCTCAAGGAGGCGTTCGAGGCGGCCGCCGAGGCGCTGTTCGAGGCCGGCGCCGAGGAGGTCATGGTCCCGACCCACCGACGGCTCGTCGTACGACGCGACGGCGCGACGCCGCAGGAGGCGGCGCGAGAGCTTCGCCGGCACCTCGATTGGCTCGTCGACGACTCCTCCGACATGCTCAACATGAGCAGCGCCCACCCTCAGGGCGGGAACTCGATCAGCGACGGGCCGAAGTCCGGCGTCGTCGACGCCGACTGCCGGGTCCACGGCTACCGCAACCTCTACGTCTGCGACGCCAGCGTCTTTCCGACCAGCATCACCGTCAACCCGCAGCTCACCGTGATGGCGCTGGCCGAGTACGCGGCCGAACGGATGCTCGCCCGGGCGGCCGAGCTCGAGCGGCCGGCCTAGGAGCGACCCGGCGCCGCGCCGGCGCTCGCGGGCGCGGCCGCGGCGGGTGGCTTCCGCATCGACTCGAGCTGGTCGACCAGCACTTGGTCGGGAACCTGGATCTCGCCCCTGGTCGGGCGATCGAGGTCGGCGATCACGAACAAGACCAGCACGACCAGTATCGAGGCGAAGGAGACGGTGATCAGGCCCCGCCCGGAGAGGACGAGGTAGGCGGTGAGAAGGCCGACCGCGAGCGCGGCGCCGAAGATCTCGAGCAGCAGCACGGCGCTCGGGACGCGGTTGTTGAGGATCGCCACGCGCACGGTTTGCATGTCGATCATCTCGTTCAAGGTCTCGACGTAGAGCCGGGGCGCGCTCGCCTCCGGCTCGGCCGCCAGCGCGCGGCCGGCAAGCGCCCAGAGCTGCCGCTGCAGCTCCTCCTCCCCGGTCGCCGCCGTGAGCTCGGCTTCGCTGCCGGGCCTGTAGTCGGCGACGTCGATCGCGCTCTCGGTGTATCGGACAAGAAGCCCGAGCGAGCGCCCTCGGATCGGCTCCGGCAGCGTCTGCGCCCGCAGCCAGGTGGTCCCGATCGCGTTCGCCTCGGCGACGATCGAGGCGCGGCGGTCCTCGTAACGGGAGAGGGCGAGCGAAAGCCCGAAGGCGAGCAGCAGCGCGACCAGCCCCAGCAACGCAGCCTGAAGAGCCCCGAACGGCTCGCTGAGGCCGTGGGCGCGGTCGCGGACCCGGCGACCGACGAAGGCGCCGACCGCGGTGGCGCCGGCGATCGCCGCGACCAGGACCAGGGCAAGCTCGACGGTTGTCAGCTCGAAGAGCAGGGCCAGAACCGTATTGCGGCTCCCGGACGGGGTTCAGTCTCGAAAGCCGCTCAGGCTGCGCGCCTCAGCATCCTGCTATGCGCCACGAACGGCGGCGAGGACGTCGTCGAGGCTGTCGCCAACCAGGACCTTCGCCTCGGGCCGGCCCTCGTCGGCCAGCCAGCGCACGAGCCGGATCTCGCCGTCCGCGATCTCGATCCCGGTGACGTCGCCGTCGCCGAACGAGCAACATCCGGTGTTGAAGTAGCACGGGATGTCGAGGGGCTTCGGCGGCTTCCCCCAATGCGGCGCCGCCCGAATCAGCTCGAGCTCGGCCCGCAGCCGCGCGATCCTCTCTCGGTCGCCCGCGTCGCGAGCCTCGCCCAGCTCCTCCTCGACCTCCGCCTCCGCCCGGTGGCGCGGTGGTTGCGGCCGGCTGGTGCCGAAGACGGGACGGTGCGTGTGCCCGGTGATCAGGACCGGGTGCGCGCGATGGGAACGGGCCCAGCCGAACATCGCTTCGTCGTGCGCCTCGCGGAGATCGAAGCTCCGGGCCGGACTGTTGAGGCTCACGTTCAGCTTGCGCTGGAGCGGCCGCCAGACGTAGCGGACGAAGATCCGCGAGAACCAGGCGAAGCGGTCGCTCTCCAAGGTGCCTTGGTGGCCGTGGACGAGGAGGATCACGCCGAGGTCGGCGCCTCCGCGGCGGATCCGAAGCCGCAGCGCCTCGCGGACGGAGACCCCGGGGAACAGCGGGTGGAGATGCTTCTCGACCTGGCTCGGGAAGCGCCACTGGTCGTCGTGGTTCCCCCAGAACCGCCGGTAGCGGCCCTGGCGATGGAACTCGGCTTCGAGGGCGAGCGTTCCCGCGTAGCGCTCGAGGACCGCCTCCGGCTTCTCCTCCCAGAGCTCCTCGACGTCCCCGAGGACGTAGAGCTCGTGCCCCGCCTCGAGGTAATGGCCGAGAGCCGCGTGATAGGCGCGCTCGCAGCGCCAGAAATCGTCGGCGCCATCGCGGGCCCCGCGGTGCTGATCGGAGAAGATGACCAACCGAGTTGAGTCGAGATCCGCCGCGATCTCCTCCGTCTCCTCGGCGTCGAACGCGCGGTCGAGAGCCCCGGCGATCCGCTTCGGGTCGAGCTTGGCCACGGCGGCCCGACGCTATCAGGCCCGCGGCGGGCTCAGGGTAGAGGCGCCTACCGGAATCGAACCGGTGTAAACGGCTTTGCAGGCCGCTGCGTAACCACTCCGCCAAGGCGCCGTCGGGTCTGAGCCTAGCGTCCGCACAGCGGCGGTTCGCGTCCGGCGGACGCGCGGATCGGCCGCAGTGCCTTGCACGTCGGTGAGGCGGATCTTGCATCGTGGAGATACAAAATCCGCCTCACCCCGGCACGAAACCCGGCTGTGGACTGTAAGCGCCGGTAAGACCGCGGCCCTCGCCGACGCTTAATCCTCATGACGATCTCAGATCCGGTGCCAGTCGAGACGGGCGGGGCCGGCGCCGATGCGCGAGAGCGCCGTCCCGGCGGGCGCCCGATCGACCGCGCGGCCGCGGAGCAGGCGGCGGGCGGCTTCCTCCTCATCGTCGCCGGAGATGAACGTCAATATCTGGGGGATGAAGGTCAACGTCTGGGAGGCCACCGAGCAGATCGAAGCGCTGATCCGCTCGGGCGATCGGATCGACGCGGCCCGGCTTCGCGACCCCGCCGTCCCGCTCGAGGAGCCCGCGCCGGCCCGGGCTCGAGGCGAGTCGGCAGATGCACCTGAGTGAGGACGACCGAGGCGGTGCCGCTGCGACCGGATTGGCCGCTCCGGCCGCGGTTGGCGCCCGGCCTCCGGGCGATGCTACCTACGCCCCGATCCGCGACTACGCAGCGATCGGTGACGGGCGAACGGTCGCCCTGGTCGCGCTTGACGGTTCGATCGATTGGCTCTGTCTTCCGGACCTCGACTCGCCAAGCGCATTCGCCGCGCTGCTCGACCCCGCCCGTGGAGGGTCCTTCGCGCTGGCGCCCGAGGTGCCCTTCAGCGCCGAGCGTCGCTATCTGCCTGACACCAACGTCCTCGAGACCACGTTCACCACCACTGGCGGCGCGGTTCGGGTGACCGACGCGATGCTCCTCCCGGGGCCCGGCCTTGCCTCCGGCCGCGAGCTCCTCCGACGCGTGGAGGGGCTCGCCGGGGAGGTTCCGATGCGCTGGTCGGTGGAGCCACGGTTCGGCTACGGAGCCTGGCGCACCCGCATCACACGCCGAGTCGGCGTGCCGGTCGCGACCGGACGCTCCGACGCGCTCGCGATCCGCTCGTGGGACGCCGGCGATCCCGAGCTTCGCTCCGGGTCCGTCGAGGGCCGCTTCCGGGCGCTCGAGGGTGGCGAGGCGCTGTTGGCGCTCGGCGCGGCGCACGGGGAGCCGCTTGTCCTCCCCGCGCGCCGCGAGCTTGAGGCCCGACTCGACGGGACGATCGACTTCTGGCGCGGCTGGGCGGCGGAGCGGCGCTACGAGGGGCCATGGCGCGAGGCCGTCGTCCGCAGCGCCCTGGCGCTGAAGCTCCTGATCTACGCACCATCAGGCGCGATCGCGGCGGCCGCGACCACCTCGCTTCCCGAGGCCCCTGGCGGAGAGCGCAACTGGGACTACCGCTACTGCTGGGTGCGCGACAGCGCCTTCACCCTCGACGCGCTGCTGCGGCTCGGGTGCCCGGGGGAGGGCGCATCGTTCTTCTGGTGGCTCCTTCATGCCTCCCAGCTCACCCACCCGAGGCTGCGCGTGCTCTACCGGCTGAACGGGGGGCCGCGGGCACCCGAGCGCCGGATCTCGCTCGCCGGGTACGAACGCTCGTCGCCGGTTCGGGTCGGCAACGAAGCCGCCACCCAACTCCAGCTCGACGTCTACGGGCACCTCATGACGACGGCGTCGATCTACTGCGAGGCGGGCGGCGGGCTCGACCACGACACGGCAAGGCGCCTCGCCGGCACCGCCGACCTCGTATCCCGTATCTGGCGCCAACCCGACTCGGGGATCTGGGAGGTGAGGGCCGAGCCGCGCCACTACACGGAGTCGAAGATGATGTGCTGGGTGGCGCTCGATCGTGCCGCGGCGCTCGCCGAACGCGGCCGGATTCCCGCCGGTGGCACCGAGCGGTGGCGCCGCGAGGCCGAGGCGATCCGGCGATTCATCGAGGAGCGCTGCTGGTCCGAGGAGCTCGGGAGCTACGCGCGATCGGCGGGCTCCGGGCACCTCGACGCCAGCCTCCTGCTCGGCGTCCTGATGGGCTACGACGGCCCGGGCGGGCGGCTCGAGGAAACGACGCAACGCGTCGCCCAGGCGCTTGGCGACGGCTCGCTGCTTCACCGCTACCGGGCCGATGACGGGCTCGCCGGCGGGGAGGGAGCGTTCCTCGCCTGCTCCTTTTGGCTCGTCGACGCGCTCGCCCGGCAGGGGCGGGTCGAGGAGGCCGCCTCGCGCTTCGAGGACCTGATCGCGCTCGCCGACGACGTCGGCCTGTACGCCGAGGAGATCGAGCCGCGAACGCGCGGGTTCCTGGGCAACTTCCCGCAGGGCCTTGTCCATCTCGGGCTCGTCAACGCGGCGGCCAGCCTCGAGGATGCGCGCCGATGACGATCTGGGGCGCACTCGCGGGAGGGTTCGTCGGCACCCTGGTGCTGACGACCGGACTGCGCGCCGCTACCGAGCTGCGTCTGACCCGGACCGACCTCCCGTTCCTGCTCGGCACCGCGTTCACCGCTGATCGAACGCGCGCGAGGGCGCTGGGGTACGGGCTCCACTTCCTGGCGGGGCTTGGCTTCGCGGCGCTCTACTACGTGGTCTTCCGCGCGATCGGCGAGAGCAGCTGGTGGCTTGGCGCCCTCTTCGGGCTCGTCCACGGAGTCTTCGCCGGCACCGCACTGGTCAACATCCTCCTGCCGCTCGTTCACCCGCGAATGGGAAGCACCATGAGCGCCGCCCAATCGCGGCCGCTGCTCGAGCCCCCCGGGTTCCTGATGCTGAACTACGGGGTCAGCACCCCCGCAGTGACCATCGTGGTGCACCTCCTCTACGGGGCGGTCGTCGGCGCCTTCACGGCGGCATCCGGCTGAGCGACCGCCACCCCGGTGTTCGAGACCAGCTCCAGCGACGGCGGGGTCCCTCGACGGCGTGTCGGAATCGAACCGCCTTCGGTAGACAACGGTCGGTGGCCGACGAAGTACTTGACCGGCGGGCGCTCAACCGCGCCCTGCTCGCGCGGCAGCTGCTGCTCGAGCGAAGCGACGTCGACGTGCGGAGCGCGGTCGAGCGCCTGGTCGGGCTCCAGGGCCAGTCGCCGGCGCCTCCGTACTACGGGCTCTGGTCGCGGATCGACGGGTTCGACCCGGGCGCGCTCGGCTCGATGCTGACCGATCGCGAGGCGGTGCGGATGACGCTGATGCGGGGGACGATCCACCTCGTCACCGTCGACGACGCGCTCACCCTGCGACCGTTGATGCAGCCGGCGATCGACCGCGCGGTCAGCCAGCTCCTGCGCCAGCTGCCGAACCTCGACCTGGCGGCGGCCCGCGCGGCGCCTGCCGAGATCCTCGCCTCGGAGCCGCTCGGTGCGCGGGCGCTGGCGAGGCGGCTCGTCGCGCGGGGAATCGACGCCGACCCGGTGATCCTCGGCTACGCGATCCCCGGCTTCCTGCCGCTCGTCCAGCTCCCGCCGCGCGGCGTGTGGGGCGAAGGCGGGCAGGTCCGCTACGCGACGCTCGAGTCGTGGACCGGCCGCGAGCTCGACCCGGATCCCTCGATCGACGAGCTCGTGCTGCGCTACCTGCGGGGGTTCGGGCCCGCGTCGGTCGTCGACATGCAGAGCTGGTCGGGCCTGACCGGGCTCGGGGAGGCGTTCGAGCGGCTCCGCGACCGGCTGGTGACGTTCCGCAACGAGGATGGGCGCGAGCTCTTCGACCTCCCCGGTGCGCCCCGCCCGGACCCGGGCACCCCGGCGCCCGTGCGCTTCCTCGGCGAGTACGACAACGTCCTCCTCGGCCACAGAGACCGCCGGCGGATCGTCCCCGAGGGCTTCCGGTGGGAGGAGATGCTCGCCTCCGGACGGTTCGTCAACAACCTCCTCGTCGACGGGATGCTGCGCGCGACCTGGTGGATCGAGCGCGACGGCAGGCGCCGCGCCACCCTCGGCGTGCGCCCGTTCGGAGGGCTGTCCGCGGCGGAGCGCGCCGAGGTTGCGGTCGAGGGCGACCGGATCCTCGACTTCGCGGCTGCTGACGCCGACCGGCGCGAGGTCGGGTTCGAGGCGCCGTTGGGCTAGGTCGGGCGCCGGACCCGGACTCGGGCCTCGAATTCCGGCCCACCGGACGGCGGGCGCCCCCGGGGTGGCGCCCCCCCCCGCCGGGCGGG
>DATHVI010000188.1:0-26688 GCA_035461385.1 Solirubrobacterales bacterium | reverse complement strand
TCATCCGCGGCTAGCGTACCTGGGCGATGCTGACGGACTATCACGTTCACCTCCGCCCCGACGACGCCGACGCGACGCCGGAGCGGTACTTCACGAGCGAGACCGTCGATCGCTACCTCGAGGCGGCCCGGGCGGCCAATGTCGAGGAGCTCGGCGTCTCCGAGCACATCCACCGGTTCACCGAGGCGCTCGAGGTCTGGGACCACCCGTTTTGGCAGGAGAGCGCAACCGACGACCTCGGGGCCTACTGCGAGTTCGTCGCCTCGACCCCGTTGCGGCTCGGGATCGAGATGGACTTCGTCCACGGACGCGAGGACCGGATCGCGAGCCTGCTCGATCGCCACGAGTGGGACTACGTCGTCGGCTCGGTGCACTTCGTCGGCGACGGCGCGGTCGACTTCCGGATCTTCGACGCCTGGGAGGGCAATCCCGAGCCGGAGCGCGTCTGGCGACGCTACTTCGAGCTCCTCGCCGAAGCGGCCCGCAGCGGCCTCTACGACATCCTCGCCCACCCGGACCTGATCAAGTACTGGGGCGACGACGACCGGCGTCCGCGGGGCGACCTGCGCTTCTTCTACGAGCCGGCGATCGAGGCGATCGCCGAGTCGGGCGTCACGGTCGAGATCTCGACCGCGGGACTGCGAAAGCCGGTCGGCGAGCTCTACCCGGCCGACGCATTCGTCGAGATGTGCATCGACGCGGGGGCCGCGTTCGCGCTCTCCTCGGACGCCCACCTGCCCGAGCACATCGGCTGGGAGTACGAGTCGACGGTGGACCGGATGCGCGGGTGGGGCATCGACCGCGTCGCGGTCTTCGAGGGCCGGGTGCGCAGGCTCGAGGAGCTGGGGTAGTGGAGCCGGCGGGATCCGCGGCGAGCTTGACCCGGGGCCCCCGATGAGAATCGGGATCGGATACGACAGCCATCCGTTCGCCGACGGCCGCCGGCTGGTCCTCGGCGGGGTCGAGATCGACCACGATCGCGGGCTCGCCGGCCACTCCGACGCCGACGTCCTCACGCACGCGGTCTGCGACGCGGTGCTCGGGGCCGCCGGCCTCGGCGATCTCGGCCAGCACTTCCCGGCCGACGACGAGCGCTGGCGCGACGCCCAGTCGCTCGACCTGCTGCGCACGGTCGTCGGGATGCTTCCCGGGCGGCCGGTCAATGCCGATGCCACCCTCGTCGCAGAGGCGCCCGCGATCAGCCCGCATCGGAATGAGATCGAGCGCAACCTCAGCGAGACCCTGGGCGCCCCGGTGAGCGTCAAGGCGACCACCAACGAGGGCATGGGCTGGATCGGCCGCGGCGAGGGGATCGCCTGCGTCGCGGTCGCGATCGTCGAGCTCGAGCTCTGACGCACTTCGACGGTGGCGTTCGCGTCGGCCCCGCGCCGGCCGCCTGCTCAAGCGCGGGAACCCGCGCGGCCGCCGCCACCGCGTCGATAGGCTTCGCTCGGTGGCGAGAGGGCGGATCGATCCCGGACTCCTGACCCGGACGCTGGCGGGGCTCGGCCGGGCGAACGTCGGCTCGCTCGGACAGCTGGCCGACGTGCCGTTCAACCTCCGAATGCTCGCGCAGGCCGGCGTCATCCGACCGATGCGACCCGACAAGGTCGCCCGCGTTGCCCGCGAGCTCCGCCGCTGGGGCGCGTCGCCGGCGGCGGGGATCGCCGCCGCCGCGGCCACCCGCGGCGATGCGCCGATGGTCGAGGACGAGTCGGGCACGCTCTCGTTCGCCGAGATCCATCGGCGCTCGAATGCGCTCGCGCGCGGGCTTCGAGACGCGCGCGTCGGTGAGGGCGATGGGGTGGCGATCATGTGCCGCAACCACCGCGGGTTCATCGAGTCGACGCTCGCGGCGGCGAAGCTCGGGGCAACCGGGCTCTACATGAACACCGCCTTCGCCGCCCCGCAGCTCGCTGGCGTGGTCGAGAGCGAGCGGCCGCGGGTGCTGATCTACGACGAGGAGTTCGCCGGCCTGCTCGCCGATGCGGGCGGGGGAATTCGGCGCTACGTCGCCTGGCGGGATCGCGACGGCGCACGAGGAGATGCCGCGGCGCGGGAGCGCGCCGCGGCCGATCCGACGATCGACGAGCTGATCGCCGCGAGCCCGGCCGCCGACCTCGAGCCCCCCGAGCGCGCCGCGAAGTTCGTCATCCTCACGTCGGGTACGACCGGGACCCCGAAGGGCGCCCAGCGCAGCCAACCAGACTCGCTCGCGCCGGTCGCGGCGATGTTCTCCCGGATCCCGCTGCGGGCGCGCGAGCGGACGGTGATCGCGGCGCCGATGTTCCACTCCTGGGGCTTCGTCCACTTCGCCCTCGGTCTCTCGCTGACCTCGACCTACGTCCTCCGGCGGCGCTTCGACCCCGAGCAGACCCTGCGCGCGGTCGCCGACAGCCGCGCCGCCGCGCTGATCGTCGTCCCGGTGATGATGCAGCGCATCCTCGAGCTCCCGGACGACGTGATTCGCCGCTACGACGTCTCCTCGCTGAGGGTCACAGCGGCGAGCGGCTCGGCGCTTCCCGGGCCGCTGGCGACGAGGTGGATGGACACGTTCGGCGACAACCTCTACAACCTCTACGGCTCGACCGAGGTCGCGTGGGCGACGATCGCGACGCCGGAGGACCTGCGCGCCGCGCCGGGGACCGCAGGGCGGCCGCCGCGGGGCACGAAGCTGCTGGTCGTCGACGAGGACGGCGAGGAGGTGCCGCCCGGCACCACCGGCCGCGTCTTCGTCGGCAACCAGATGGCGTTCGAGGGTTACACCGGCGGCGGCGGCAAGGAGGCGCTCGCCGGCCTGCTGTCCTCAGGGGACGTCGGGCACCGCGACGCCGAGGGCCGCCTGTTCATCGACGGCCGCGACGACGAGATGATCGTCTCGGGCGGTGAGAACGTCTTCCCACGCGAGGTCGAGGACCTGCTCGCCGGCCACGAGGCGGTCCGCGAGGTGGCGGTGGTCGGCGTCGACGACGAGGAGTTCGGCCAGCGGCTGAAGGCGTTCGTCGCCGTCTACGAGGGGGCGAGCCTGAGCGAGGCCGACGTCCGCGACCTGGTGAAGGCGAACCTGGCCCGGTTCAAGGTCCCGCGCGACGTCGAATTCGTCGACTCGCTGCCTCGCAACGCGACCGGCAAGGTCCTGAAGCGCGAGCTCGTCTGAGCGCGCGCCGTTTCGGGGTCGGGAGCTGGGGTACGGCGGGGTCGATGAACTCGACCGGTGGCGCGACGGGAGCGGGTGGCGATCCCGAGCTGCCCGGCCGCGCGGTCTCGCCGTGGCTTGACCGCCGTCCGGCGGCGACGCGCCCGGCGCTAGACCACGACCTCGAGGTCGACGTCGTCGTCGCCGGCGCCGGGATCGTCGGGCTCACGGCGGCGCTGCTCGCGGCCCGCGACGGGGCCCGGGTGGCGGTGCTCGAGCGGCGCCGAGTCGGCGCCGGCGTGAGCGGCAACACGACGGCGAAGGTCACCTGGCTCCATGGCCTCGTCTACTCGTCGCTGATCTCCCGGCACGGGCCGGAGGCGGCGCGTGCCTACGCCGAGGCGAACGAGGCCGGGCTCGCAACGGTGGTCGCGCTCGCCGAGTCGCTCGGGATCGACTGCGACCTGCGCCGCAAAGCCCACCTCGTCTACGCCGAGCGCCCGGCCGAGCGAGACGCGGTCGAGCGCGAGGCCGAGGCGGCCGCCGGGGCCGGGCTCGAGGTCGACGTCGTCCCGGAGGCCGGACTTCCGTTCGCCACCGCCGGTGCGATCCGCGCTCGCGACCAGGCCGAGCTCGACCCGGTCGCCTACCTCGAGGGGCTGGCTGCGGAGCTCGACCGCGACGGCCCGCGGATCTACGAGCGGACGGCGGTCGTCGGGCTGACCGGCGACGGGGTCGCGACCGCCGGCGGGCTGCGGGTGCGCGCCGGCCACGTGATCGTCGCGACCCAGCTCCCGTTCGCCGATCGCGGGCTTTTGTTCGCGCGCGCGAAGCCGTCACGCTCGTACGCCCTAACCGCCCGGCTCGAAGGACCGCCGCCGCCGGAGATGTACCTGAGCGCCTCCTCGCAGCCGCACTCGATCCGCTCGCTTCGGCACGGCCGCGAGCAGCTCGCGCTCGTCGCCGGCGAGGGCGAGCCGTTCGCCCGCGGCGAGCCGGTCGAGCGCTTGCGGGCGCTCGCCGGGTGGGCGCGCGAGCGCCTCGGCGCGGTCGCGGTCGAGCACCGCTGGAGCGCCCACGACTACGTGCCCGAGGACCTGCTTCCCTACGTCGGCCGCCTCCGGCCGGGGTCGGACCGGGTGCTGACCGCGACCGGGTTGAGCAAGTGGGGGCTGGCGATGGGGACCACGGCGGCGCGGATGATGGTCGACACCGCGGGCGGCCGCCGAAGCCGATGGTCGGAGGCGTTCGACCCCTGGCGGCTGCCGGGGCGGCGGAGCATCCGGCCGCTGGCCGAGCACAACCTCTCCGCCGGGGCGCACTTCGTCGCCGACCGCCTGCGCCGGCGATCGGGCGCCGACGAGCTCGAGCCGGGGGAGGGGCGGGTGGTCGGCGCCGGTCCCGGGCGCCGCGCCGTCTACCGCGACCCCGCGGGAGAGCTCCACGCGGTCTCCGCCCGCTGCACCCATCTCGGCTGCCTCGTACGCTGGAACGGCGCCGAGCGGACCTGGGAGTGCCCCTGCCACGGGTCGCGCTTCGGTGCGCTCGGCGAGGTCCTCAACGGCCCGGCGGTCGACCCGCTCGAGCCGCGCGAGCCGCCGGCGGCGCAGGGCGGCTGAGCGGTCGCGCTGCTCGAGGCGGGCCGCTCGGAGAGCGGTTTTCCGGCCCGGGCGACGGGGTAGGCGCTCGCTGAGCGAACAGGAGGTGGACAGATGCCACCGCGTGGGATAAAGAAGGGAACCAAGCGCGCTCGCCAGTACGAGCACGTGAAGAAGAGCCAGAAGTCGCAGGGGCGGCCGGAGGGTCGCGCGAAGGAGATCGCCGCACGCACGGTGCAGAAGGAGCGTGCGCGCCACGGCGAGTCTCGCCAGCGCTCGAGGACCTCGACCCAGGACATCTCCTCAGGCCGTCGCGGCGGCAAGCGCTCGGGCACGGGCGGCGGCGGCCAGACCCGCGACCAGCTCTACAACGAGGCGAAGAAGTACAACATCGAGGGCCGCTCGAAGATGACCAAGCGTCAGCTGCTAGCGGCCGTCAACCGCAAGAAGAACTCCTGACCGGGACGCGGGCGAGGCGCGGGTTGCCCGCTGAGCGGCTCAGCCCGCGCCGGCGGGGCGCGGGGGGCCCGCCCCCGGCTCAGGCCTCGCCGAGCCAGGCGAGGACCGCGAGCACCCGCCGGTGGTCGTGCTCGGACTCGGCCAGCCCGAGCTTCTCGAACACCCGCGAGACCTGCTTCTCGACCGCGCTGACGCTGATCCCGAGCGCGGTCGCGATCCCGGCGTTCGACCGTCCCTCGGCGACGAGCTCGAGGACTTCGCGTTCGCGTCCGGTGAGCTCGCCCAGCGGCCCCGCGTCCTCGCGCCCGCCGACGAGCTGACGGACCGCGTCGGGGTCGAGGGCGGTGCCGCCGCCGGCGACGCGACGGACCGCGTCGACGAAGTCGCCGACGTCGGCGACTCGGTCCTTGAGCAGGTAGCCGACCGCGCTCGCGCCCTGCGCCAGGAGCTCGCGCGCGTAGGTGCGCTCGACGTACTGCGAGAGGACCAGGATCGGGAGCCCGGGATGGCGCTCACGGGCTGCGAGCGCCGCGCGGATCCCCTCGTCGGTGAACGTCGGCGGCAGGCGCACGTCGACGATGCAGACGTCCGGCGGCCCGCCGGAGTCGAGCTCGTCACGGAACGCGTCGGCGTCGGGCGCCGTCGCGACCTCGAAGCCGTGGGCGGCGAGCACCCTCTCGAGCCCGTCGCGGAGCAGCGCGAGATCCTCGACGATCAGCGCGCGCATGGGAGCTCAGCCCGGACGCTCGTCCCCTCGCCGGCGCCGGTGAGCACGCTGAGGCGGCCGTCGAGCGCCTCGACCCGGCGGCGCAGCCCGTCGAGCCCGGTGCCGGCGGGATCGGCGCCGCCGACGCCGTCGTCGCGGATCTCGATCACCAGCGGTCCGCCGTCCGAACGGATCCTGACCTCGGCGCGGGTGCCGCGGCTGTGCTTGGCGACGTTGGTCAGCGCCTCGGCGACGACGAAGTAGGCGGCGGCCTCGATCTCGCGCGCCAGCGGCGACTCTCCGTCGACGTGCGCCTCGACGGTCACCGCGACCGGCGTCCGCGCCGCGAGCGCCCGCACCGCCTCGACCAGGCCCCGCTCGGCGAGCAGGGCGGGCCGCATGCCGCGGGCGAGGTCGCGGAGCTCGGCCAGGGTCCGCTTCGCCTCCTCGCCCGCCTCGGCGATCAGCGCCCGCGCCTGCTCGGGGTCGTCGTCGAAGCGCTCCTGCGCCAGCCCGAGGTCGACCGCCAGCGCGACGAGCCGCGCCTGGGCCCCGTCGTGGAGGTCGCGCTCGATTCGCTCGAGCTGCTCGGACGCGGCGCTGACCGCGCCCGCCCGGGTCTCCTCGAGTCGCTCGACCCGTCGCTCGAGCTCCTCGGTACCGCGCCCGAGCAGCGCCCGGGCGAGCGCGCTCTGCCCGAGCGCCATCGGCCGGGCGAGCGCGACGGTGACCGCCGCGGTTGGAATCCACAGCAGCCATGTCGCGAGCAGCACCGGGACCGAGTCGATCGTCCACGGCGCCCCGACCCTCTCGCCCTCCGGCAGCGCCCACTCCCACGCCGGCAGGCTGAGGTACGCAAGCGTCAGTCCGGCGAGGCTGATGATCGCGACCCCGAACGCGAAGCCGAGGATCGAGTGGACGATCAGCCAGGCGAGATCGCGCCAGCTCTGGGGATCCGAGAGCGTCACCCTGAGCCGCTCGAGCCAGCCGCGCGTCTGCGGCTCGCGGTAGCTGCCGCGGATCCGCGACCCGAGCACGAGCGCCGCGTTGCGGCGGTCGAGCTCGACGGTGAGGCGGAAGGCCCAGAAGGCGGCGATCGCGACCGGGATGCCGACGATCAGAATCGCGAAGCTGAGCGCGACCGTGACTCCCGTGACCCAGACGCAGAAGGCGAGGATGCTGGTCGCGAGCCCGATCGTCAGGTAGGCGAAGTCGCGGGCGAAGCGCCTCGCGGTCGATGCGGCCCAGTGCGTGGCGGCGAGCTCGGTGGTCGCTGTCATGCTCAGAGCATCGCGCCTGCGGCGGCCGCGGGCAATGCCGCCAACCGGCGTCCGGGCGTGCGGTTAGCCCCAGCAACGGACCGGGGCATAGCATTGCCGCGTGCGCACGGTCCGGATCAGAGACACGCTAAGCGGCGACCTCCGCGAGCTCGAGCGCGGCGAGGTCGGGATCTACGCCTGCGGCCCGACCGTCTACTCGCGGATCCACATCGGCAACGCGAGGCCGTTCGTCGTCTTCATGCTCCTGCGTCGGTTCCTCGCGACGCTCGACGGCTACGAGCCGAAGCTGGTGATCAACGTCACCGACATCAACGACAAGATCTACGACGCCGCCCGCGAGGCGGGGGTGCCCTCGGTCGACCACGCGCACGAGATGACCCGGCTATACCGCGAGGACACCGACCGGCTCGGGCTCGGCAGGCCCGACGCCGAGCCGCTCGCGACCGAGACCCTGGACGGGATCATCGCCCTGATCGAGGCGCTGATCGAGCGTGGGCACGCATACCAGTCGAACGGCGACGTCTACTTCCGGGTCCGCAGCTTCGACGGCTACGGCAAGCTCTCGAACCGCGACCCCGCCGAGATGGACCAGGGTGAGGAGACGGGCACCGCGCGGCTGAAGGAGGACCCGCTCGACTTCGCGCTCTGGAAGGCGCGCAAGCCCGACGAGGACAGCGGCTGGCCTTCGCCGTGGGCGGAGGGCCGCCCCGGCTGGCACATCGAGTGCTCGGCGATGGCCGAGGCCCTGCTCGGCACCGACTTCGCGATCCACGGCGGCGGGTCCGACCTCGTCTTCCCCCACCACGAGAACGAGATCGCCCAGACGGAGGCGGCGCGGGGCGCGCCGCTGGCCCGGATCTGGATGCACAACGGGATGGTCCTCACCGGCCCCGAGGCGAAGATGGCGAAGTCGGAGGGGAACGTGTTCCTGCTCCACCACGCGCTCGACCGGTTCGGCGCCGAGGCGGTGGTCGACTTCCTGATCTCCGGCCACTACCGGCAGCCGCTCGCGTTCGGCGAGGACGCCCTCGAGCAGGCCCGGGCGCGCAACGACCGGGTGCGGGACTTCTTCCGCGACGCCGAGCGGGTCGCCGACGAGGTGGACCGGTTCGCCCTCGAGCGTCGCGAGGCCTTCCTCTGTGCCCTCGCCGACGACTTCAACACGCCGCGGGCGATGGCCGAGCTCTACGACCTCGTGCGCGAGGGGCACTCCCGGCAGCTCGCCGGGGCGCACGACGTCGTCGCGGAGCTGCTCGGGCTCGTCGGGCTCGAGTCGCTCGCCAGGGTCGAGGTCGAGGCCGATCCCGAGGCCGAACGGCTGCTCGCCGAGCGTGAGCGGGCCCGCGAGGCGCGTGACTTCGCGCGCGCCGACCGGATCCGCGACGAGCTGGCGTCGCGCGGATGGGAGGTTCGCGACGGCGCCGCGGGATCGCGGCTCGTAAGGCTCCCGTGAGCGGCGGGGGTCGGCGCCGGGCGGCGCCGGCGGAGACCGCGATCGTCTACGGCCGTCGGCCGGTCGCCGAGGCGCGGCGAGGGCGCCGGCGGGTCCACCGCGTCTGGGAGGCGCCGGACGTCGGTCCCGACGAGCTGACCAGGCTCGCGGGCTCGCCCGATCATCAGGGCGTCGTCGCCGCGGTCGACCCGTACCCGTACGCGGACCCTCGGACCCTGCTCGAGGCGCCGGCGGCGCTGGTGCTCGCGCTCGACCAGGTGCAGGACCCGCGCAACCTCGGGGCGATCTGCCGGACGGCCGAGGCGGTGGGCGCGGCCGGGGTCGTGGTCCCCCGGCGGCGCTCGGCGGCGGTGACGGCGGCGGCGTGCAAGGCGGCGGCGGGCGCGGTCGAGCACCTCGCGGTGGCGCGGGTCGGGAACCTCGCCGACTGGCTCGAGGGCGACGCGAAGGAGGCCGGGGCCTGGGTCCAGGGCGCCGCCGCGGACGCGGAGGCGCCGTACTTCGACGCCGACCTGACCGGGAGGGTCGTACTCGTCCTCGGTGGCGAGGGGAAGGGTCTGCGGCCGCGAGTCGCAGCCACCTGCGATCTGCTGATCGCGATCCCGCTCGCCGGCCGGGTCGCGTCGCTGAACGTGTCCGCGGCGGCGGCCGTGCTCGCGTTCGAGGCGGCGCGGCAACGCCGGCGCGCGTCCTAGCAGCGCGGTCGGACGGAGGCCCGGTTCTGCAACCGATCTTGCGCCGGCCGGCGTACGGGTTGACAGAAGAACGCGCCGGGGCATACACTGGATGCCATAAGGGTTAACTAAAGGTCGAGGTCAAGCCTGCCGATCACCCTTGAAAGACGTTGAACCGGGCGCCCAGGGGAGGTACGGGCGCCACCGGATCCCCCATCGATTTGAACGGAGGACCCAGTGGCCGTACCGACCCAAGAGTTTGCAGCAGCAGCGATCCGCGCGCCGGCGACCGGAAGTCCCGGGCGCCGAACTCAACCTCAAGCTGAGCTTGACGACACGTACCTGGTCGCGCTGGCCAAGCGCGGCGGCGCCCACGCCTACGAGCGGCTGGTCAAGCGCTATCGCGGCTTCGTCCGCCTGAAGGCGTCGTCGTACTTCCTCCTCGGCGGCGACCCGGACGACCTGATGCAGGAGGGGATGGTCGGCCTCTACAAGGCGATCCGCGACTTCCGCTCCGACCGCGAGTCGAGCTTCCGCAACTTCGCCGAGCTCTGCATCACCCGGCAGATCATCACCGCGGTGAAGACGGCGAGCCGGAACAAGCACGCGCCGCTCAACCAGTACGTCTCGTTCGCCCAGACCCCGGCCGCGGCGGGCGAGTCGGAGACGACGCTCGAGGACATCCTCCCCGGCCCGGGCAGCGAGGAGCCCTCCGAGCAGGTGATCGCGACCGAGGAGCTGCGGGCGCTGGTCTCGTGCCTGTCGAGCGTCCTCTCCGACCTCGAGAGCCGCGTTCTCTCGCTCTACCTCGACGGCAACTCCTACGAGTTGATCGGCGAGCAGCTCGACTGCGACACGAAGACCGTCGACAACGCCCTCCAGCGGGTCAAGCGCAAGGTCGCGAACCACCTCTTGGCGCGACAGCCGGTTGTCTAGGACCCCGGGCGCGCTCCGGTCCTCCGATCTCAGCCTCCCCGCGCGGCCGTATCTATCCTCATCGAGGCGGCCCGAGGGCCGCATTCCCCGCCCGGGTAGCTCAACTGGTGGAGCAGCGCTCTTGTAAAGCGCAGGCTGCGGGTTCGAGCCCCGCCCCGGGCTCTTGGCCGACCTGCCGGACGCCGCCGCGATCGATACAGCGTTTACCTGGCGCGACGGAGAGCGGCTGACCGTCTTCCGCGCGGGCGTGCTCGCCGACGCGGCGGCCGAGCTCGAGGAGAACGGGTGGGGGAGGTACGAGCTGCTCACCACCCCGCGGGCGCTCGCGACGGCGGCGGTCGAGCTCCCCGGCCGCGCCCACGCGGTCCACGAGGTGCCGCCGGGGCCGGTGCCCGAGGCGGCCGCCGCGGTGATCGGCGCGGTCGAGGTGCCGACGCTGGTCGCGCTCGGCGGCGGCCGGGTGATCGACGCCGCGAAGGCGATCGCCGCGGTCCGCGGCGGGCGCGCGGCGGCGATCCCGACGACGCTCTCGGGGGCGGAGATGACCCGCATCCACCGGTTCCCCTCCGGCTACGAAGCGCCGCACCGGGTGCGCCCGGAGCTGGTCCTCGCCGATCCCGAGCCGATGACGAGCCTCCCCGAGGACGACCTTCGCGCGAGCGCGATCAACGCGATCTCGCATGGGATCGAGCCGCTCTACGCGCCGGGGCGGAATCCGGTCGCGACGCTCGCCGCCCTGCATGGGATCGAGCTCTGCTGCTCGGCCCTCGACCAGCCGCCCGGCGAGCGCGATCGGCCGGCGCTGGCGCTCGGCTCGCTGCTCTGCGCCTACGCGCTCGACTCGGCTGGCCTCGGCCTCCACCACGTCGTCTGCCAGTCGCTGGTGCGGACGATGGCGATCCCGCACGCGAAGGCCTACGCGACGATGCTGCCGCGGACGATCGGCGCGATCGCCGCCAGGGAGCCGGAGGCGATCGCCGCGGTCGCGGATGCGATCGGCGTCCGGCCCGAGCGGCTGGCTGCGCGGCTCGAGGAGCTCGGCGGCGGACCGCGGCGCCTGGTCGACATCGGCGCCGACCCGTCCGCGGTCGGGGCCGCGGTCGATGCGATGCTCGCCCGCGCCGAGCTTCGGGAGTCCGCCGAGCCGCCGAGCCGCGAGGAGCTCGTCGCGCTCGTCGAGTCCGCCCTGTAGGCGCTCGCCCGGCGAGTAACGCGCCCGGCGCCGGCGTGTAGGTGAGGTCGCATGCAGGAAGGAGAGCCGCGCCGCTCGGCGCCACCACGAACCGACCAGGTGATCAGCGAAGAACGGTTCCAGCGCTATCACCGCTTCGCCCGCGAGCGCGGGGTCAACCGGGGCCTGTACCTGCTCGCGAGGCTGATCCTCCAGCCGGCGTTCCTGATCTGGTTCCGGCTCCAGCGCGCCGGGCGCGAGCACGCGCGGGTGAAGGGCGGGCTCGTCGTCGCCTCGAACCACCGCAGCTTCCTCGACCCGTTCGTCGTCGGGATGATGCTCCCGTGGCGGCGCCAGGCCCAGTTCGTCGCCAAGGTCGAGCTGTTCGACTCCCGCTGGCAGGCGTGGATCCTGAACCGGCTCGGCGCCTTCCCGATCCGCCGCGGCCAGTCCGACGAGATTGCGATGGAGACCGCCCGCCGGATCGTCGAGCGCGGCGGCACGGTGCTGATCTTCCCGGAGGGGACGCGGATCAGGACCGGCGCTCTCGGCCGGCCGAAGCGGGGCGTCGGCCGGCTGGCGCTCGAAACGGGGGCGGCGGTGCTGCCGGTCGCGGTCGTCGGCTCCGAGCACGTCCGCCGTGGCTGGCGGATCCGTCCGCGGAAGGTCAGGCTGCGCGCGGGCGCCACCGTCACCTTCCCGCGCACCGCGCATCCGTCGCCGGCGCTCGCGGCCACGGTCACCGACCGGATCTGGCCGAGCATCGAGCTCCAGTGGGAGTGGCTCGGCGGGCTGCCGCCGCTCCGCAAGGCGGCGGTGATCGGCGCCGGGAGCTGGGGGACGGCGGTCGCGGTGCTGCTCGCGCGCGGGGGGCTCGAGGTCGAGCTCGGCACCCGCGTCGTGGACAAGGCCGAGCGGATCACGCGCAAGCGGGAGAACGAGCGCTACCTGCCCGGGATCCCGATCCCCGAGTCGGTCCGGGTGCGGCGGGCGGCGGACATCGAGCTCGCCGGGTGCGACCTCGTCTGCCTCGCGGTTCCCTCGAACGCCCTGCCCGCGGTCGTCGGCGTCCTCGCCGACAAGATCGGCTCCCGCACCTCGGTCCTGCTGCTCAGCAAGGGTCTCGTGCAGCCGATGGCGGCGCTGCCGTTCGACTACGTGAGCGACCGGGTCAGGGCGCGGGCGATCGCCTCGCTCGGCGGGCCGGCGCACGCTCGCGAGGCCGCCGCCGGGATGGCGGCGCTCGCCCTCGCCAGCGCCGACGCCGACCTGCGGACCCAGCTCGGCGAGGTCTTCGACCGCGCCGGCCTCGTCTGCGAGCGCGGCGACGACGTCGTCGGCGTCGAGGCCGCGGGGGCGGCGAAGAACGCCGCCGCGCTCGCCGCCGCGGCGGCCGAGAGCCACGGCATGAACGCGGCCGGGATCGCCGCCGCGGGCGTCTGGCGGGAGTGCGTCGAATACGCGATCGCCCGCGGCGCCCGCCTGGGCACGTTCTCCGGCCTCGCCGGCGTCGGCGACCTGACCGCGACCGTGCTCGCCCCGGGGAGCCGCAACCGCCGCGCGGGCGAGCTGCTAGGCGAGGGCGTCCCCGCCGACCAGATACCCGACCGCGTCGGACAGGCCTCGGAGGCGCTCGACTCGGTCCCGCTGCTCGCCCGCGCCGTCGCCGACGCCGGGATCGACGCCCCCGCGCTCGACGGTCTCGCCGCCCTGATCGGAGGCGAGATCGACGTCGACGAGTGGATCGCCGGGCTGCGGCGGGCGGAACGCGTCAGGCAGGCGGCGTGACGATGGAACGGCGCGGATCGGAAGTAGGCTTGGGGAGTGACCGGCGTGGCCGAGGACAGCACACCGGAGGCCTCGGCCGGCGATCGATCGGCGAGCGACGGAAACGCCTCAAAGGCCGAGCTCGACCGCGCGTTCGAGGAGCTCTACCGAACGCACCTGCGCGACGTCTACTCGTACGCGTACTACCGGGTCGGCAACCACCACGACGCCGAGGACCTGACCGAGCAGGCGTTCCTCCAGGCCTATCGCCACTTCGAGCGCGCCCGGCGCGAGTCGCGGGGCCGGCCGCTGCGGCCGTGGCTGATCCGGATCGCGCACAACCTCGCCTCGAACTACCACCGCGACCGGGCGCGGCGGCCGGAGGCCGCGCTCGACGCCGTCGAGCCACCGTCGCACCCGCACGCCACCGAGCGCGTGGTCCAGGGCCGGGAGGACCTGCGGGTGGTGATCGACCGCCTCGACGACCTTCCCGACGACCGTCGCGAGGCGCTGATCATGCGGTTCGCGCTCGGGATGTCGAACCGGGAGATCGCGCGCGCCCTCGGTCGCACCGGTGGCGCGACGAAGGTCCTGATCCATCGGGCGATCAAGCAGCTCGAGGAGATGATCGCGGAGGACGGCGGCGATGAGTGAGGCGACGAGCGACGGGCGCGACCTCGAGCGGCTGCTGACCGATGCGCTGCGGCCGATCGAGCCGCCCGAGGACCTCTCGTCCCGGGTCGAGTCGACGCTGTCGTCGATCGCCGCCCAGGCCGCGGCCGAGCTCTCGCAGTGGGCCGACGAGCTCTCCGAGAGCGAGCTTCAGGCGCTGCGCGACCCCCGCAACTGGGTCCGTCCGGTCGCCGCGATCGCCGCCGGCGGCGCCGCCGCGGCGGGAGCGGCGGTGGTCGTCGGCCTTCGCCGGCGCCGAAAGCCGTCCGGGCTCCGCGCCGCCGCCGAGCAGCTCCTCGACGAGATCCGGCCCTAGCACGCCGCCTGTAGGCCCGGCATTTAGCTTCTTTCGAGCGGGGCGGAGAGCCCGGACGGCGGGTTATGCACCTGTCGTCCCGCCGAGCAGACGCCTCAGCCCTCGCGCAGCGACCAGCGACCGCGGTTCGCGAACCGGCTCGCCTGGCCTCGGTAAAGATGCGCCGACACCGCCTGCGGGCTGGTGCCGGATGCCCGGGCGATCTGGCCGGCACGCGAAGCGGGGTTCGCGGCGAGATGCCGCGTGACGTCGTCGCGGGTGACGCGGCGACGGGTCCCGAGGCCGGCGGCGGCTCGCCGAGGAGAGCAGCGCGAGCGCGCAGCGACCGCTCACGCTCGGCAGCCAGGGGTCCCCAGCGCCGATCGGATCGTTCCCGAGCTCCAGCGGGTCGAGGTCGGCGACCTCTTCCCCTGGACGCCGGCGGCCGAGGACGGCTTCATCGTCCGGGCCGTCGAGCCGGAGCGGGCCCTCGTCCTCGGCGGCGATGGCGTCCCGGTCAGCTGGGCTTTGGCTCTCGAACCCATCGACGAGACGAGCACCCGCCTCGTCACCCGCGGCAGGGGTAACTATGAGCGCTTCGCGATCGGGCTGATGCTCAAGCTCGTCTGGCGCCCGATCCACTCCGGGATGCAGCGACGGCAGTTGCTCAACCTCAGGCGGCGCGTGGAGGAGGGGGCAGGTCCGAGGGCAGAACCGGCCGAACCAGCTCCGCGATCGCGGAGTTGAACTTGGTCGGCTCGTCGGCGAACGGTTCGTGGCCGGACTCCTCGAACCAGACGAGCTTCTTCGACGGTGCGGTCAGCGCCTCGAAATAGGCCATGCTCGCCTCCGGCGGGACCCAGTGATCCTTGCGGCCGAGGAAGAAGAACACGGGCATCTCCAGTCTTGGTGCCAGTTCGAGGAGGTTCAGCCGCGAGGCCTCCGCCCACATCGCGTCGAGCGAGAACCGGAAGCCGCGATAGGTGCGCGGCAGATCGATGATCGACGACTCGCGCACGCCGAGCGCGATGCGTGCGAGGCCCCACCACGCCCGCGGGCGCATCGCGCCTTCGAGCCGGGCCACACAGCTCCGCTCGATCCACAACTGCTCAGCGGTGTGGGGTGGCGGGCCGATCTCGCCCAGCTTCTTGAGCACCCGGCGCTTGCCGCGCCGCTGCGCCTCAGCGAGCGCGAACGCATACGAAGCCGCCTCGCCCGCAGCAGCGTCGCCGTACTGTCCGCTCCCGACGTAGGCGGCTACCCGCTCGGGGAAGCGCGCGGCGTAGAGCACTCCCAGGGCGGAGCCCCAGGAGTGCCCGAAGATCACGATCCTCGTCTTGTCGAGTCGGTCGCACACCAGGTCGACCAGCTCGTCGAGATCGGAGATGAACTGCTCGACGGTCATCGACGATCGCGCAACGCTGCGGTCGAAAGACTTGCCGGCGCCGCGTTGATCCCAGTAGACGACCGTGAAGCTCTGTTCCAGCGGCGCATTGAAGAGGCGGAAGAAACGCGTCTCGCTGAGCCCCGGGCCGCCGTGGAGAAGGATCAACGGCGGGTTGGCGATGCTCTCGCCGCGGATCACCACCCACTGCTCGACGCCGCCAAGCCGGTGATACGCGACCTCGGCGACGCTGCCCGGCAGGACCTCACGGTCCGGGCCACGGAACGGCGACGTCCTTCCGCGATGCCTCACGCGCACGTTCCCATCTCGCCCGCGCCTCGAGCCAACGCTACCCCGGGCGCGGCTGGCCTCCGGCCGTGTCGAGCGCCTGCGGCTCCGGGCTCGCGGCGCCGGCTCCGAGGCCGAGGAGGCCGAGGACGAGGCGGGCGACGTCGGCGCCGAGGTCCGATGGGATCAGGCCGGCGATCTCCTCGCCGCCGGCGAAGCCCCAGATCGCGAGGACCACGAACAGGAGTCCGAACCCGAGCGCCCAGCTTCGCGCCGACCCGGCGGCCGCGGCGGCGAGCAGGACGAGGCCGCAGGCGAGGTGGAGGAGGTTGGCCCAGCCGTTGACCGCGATCACCCCCAGCAGCTCGCCCGAGCGCAGCCCGGGGTCGCCGGTCGCGAAGCTCGCCTCGTAGAAGAAGCCGGCGAGGCCGGCGACGGCGAGCAGCCCGCCGGCGACGGTCGCGTAGAGATGGGCTGGGCTGCGGGCCTGCACCGGGCGGAACTATCGCCCAAGCGGCGGACGGGCGCGTCCCTATAGTCCTCCGCCGATGGCCACCTGCTACCGCCACCCGAACCGCGAGACCAACGTCTCCTGCGCGAGCTGCGGGCGGCCGATCTGCACCGACTGCATGACCGTCACCCCGGTCGGGATGCGCTGCCCGGAGTGCTCGCGGCAGCGGACCCGGGTGACGAGCGGTGTCGGGGCGGCGGGCGGATCGGAGTACCCGGTCACGATCGGGCTGATCGTCGCCTGCGTCGCCGCGTTCGTCGGGATCGTCGCCACCGGCGGCGGGGTCGGCGGCCGCGGCATCGGCAGCACCCTGATCCAGGAGGGCGGCCTCTACGGGCCGCTCGTCAGCTCAGAGCCCTACCGGATCGTCACCTCGGCCTTCCTCCACGCGGGAGTCTTCCACCTCGGCCTCAACATGCTCGTCCTCTGGATCCTCGGCCGGCTGCTCGAGCCCGCGATCGGCAGCCTGCGGTTCGCCGGGATCTTCGCCGTCTCGGTTCTCGCGGGCTCGTTCGGCGCCCTGCTGCTCGACCCCGACGTGGTCACGGTCGGCGCCTCCGGCGGGGTCTTCGGGCTGATGGCGGCGACGTTCCTGATCGCACGCGAGCGGGGGATGGATCAGCTCGCACAGCAGATCGGCCTCCTCGTCGCCCTCAACCTCGTCTTCACCTTCGCGATCCCCCAGATCAGCATCGGCGGCCACCTCGGCGGGCTGATCGGCGGCGGCCTCGCGGCGCTGCTCGTCGCCCGGCTCGAGCGGATGCGGGTCGCGAACGCCGGCGTGCTCGAGGCGATCGCCTTCACCGGCCTCGGCGTCGCCGCCGTCGTCGGCGCCCTCGCCGCGGCCGGCTCCGCCTGACGCCGCCTGACCCCTGCCGAGCTCCTCAGCGTTGCCGCTGCGATCGCCGGGTCAAGGCTGGGAGACCCGTCCTAGGCCGCGCGGCGCTCGCTCTCGGCGCGGGTCTCCTCGATCGAGCGCCGCATCACGCTCTCGTTCAGGCGCCGGGCGATGAACCCCGGAACCGGGATGCCGACGTCGACACCGAGGCGGTAGGTCGCGTGCGTGCGCAGCCCTCCCTCGACCGGCTCGAACAGGTACTCGCCCTCGATGTGCTCGACCCCGTCGCCCTCGACGAAATCCCACCACAGCCGCCGCGGGCGGTCGTGGAAGTAGCGGAGCACGTAGGAGACCTCGCGCACCGCCGCGTCGACGTGGAGCGAGACCAGCCTGCCGAACCCGTTCTCGTAGCGCTCGAGCACCTCGGTGCGGAGCACCGCCTGCTGCCAGTCGGGGTAGGTCTCGAAGTCGACGATCGCGTCGTAGCAGGCCTCGGGGGGCGCGGCTATCTCGAGCGACTGCTCGGCGCGGTGGATTCCCACAATGCCTCCCAGGCTAGCCCCGGGGGCGCAGCGACGCGATCGGGATGGAGCAGGTGGCCGAGCAGCTCGACCCCGTCGACGAGCCGGGGCCCGGGGCGGGAGTAGGAGGACGCGGCGTCGACGGCGATCACGCGCTCGGCGCCGAGCCCCCGCAGGCGCTCGCCGCGGGCTCGCGCCTGCGCCGCGGCGTCGGGGGCGTAGAGCCCGCACGGCATCGCGACGACGACCTCGGGCTCGGCCGCCTCGACCTCGTCCCAGCCGACCGTGCGCGAGCGCTCCCCCGCCGCGCCGAGGACGTCGACCCCGCCGGCGAGCGCGACCATCTCCGGCACCCAATGTCCGCCCGCGTACGGCGGGTCGAGCCACTCGAGCCCCGCGACGCGGACCTGCGGCTCGCCGCTGACCGCGGCCGCGACGGCGTCGAGCCGCCCGCGGAGCGCGGCGCGAAGCTCCTCGCCGGCACCGGGCTCGCCGGCGGCGGCGGCGACCTCGACCAGGTCGGCGAGGACCTCGTCGAGGCTCGTCGGGTCGAGCGAGAGCACGGTGGGCGTCGACGGCAGCCGGCCGGCGACCGTGCGGACGTCGTCGTAGGAGACGGCGCAGACGGCGCACAGCGCCTGGGTCAAGATCAGATCCGGCTCGAGCTCGGCGAGCGCCCGCTCGTCGAGCCGGTAAAGCGCCTCCCCGCGCCCGGTGAGCTCGCGCACGCGGGCGTCGATCTCGGCCGGGGCGAGCCCGTCGGGGATCATGCTCGCGGTGAGCCGCGGAAGCCGCGTCGCCGCCTCCGGGTGGTCGCACTCGTGGGTGACGGCGACGACGCGGTCGCCGAGGCCGAGGGCGAACAACGCCTCGGTGGCGGAGGGGACGAGGCTCGCGATCCGCACGCCGACAAGGTTGGCAGCTTCGCCGCGGCAGCCGTGGTTGCCGGCGCCGATCGCGGGTAGGATCGGAGCGAGATGGCGAGGCTCGGCGAAGGCGAGATCGAGACCCGGCTCGGCGAGCTCGACGGCTGGCAGCGCGAGGGCGAAGCGATCACGAAGGAGTTCGACCGCGGCGACTTCGTCGGCTCGGTCGAGTTCGTCAAGGCTCTGGTCGGGCCCGCCGAGGAGATGAACCACCACCCGGACGTGACGATCTCCTGGAGCACGGTCGGGGTCACCCTGACGACCCACTCCGAGGGCGGCCTGACCGAGAACGACTTCGAGCTCGCGAAGCGGATCGACGCGCTCGCCTGACCGGCGGCCCGGCGCGGCCGGTACCGCCGGCCGCCGGCTCGACTACGCTCGCGCCTCGATGCGCCTCGTCTACGTCGTCGGCACGCGGCCGAACCTGGTCAAGACCGCGCCCGTGATCGCAGCGCTGCGGCGACGGTTCGGCGACTGGCGGCACGCGATCGTCCACACCGGCCAGCACTACGACCGGGTGATGTCGGAGATCTTCTTCGAAGAGCTCGGGGTCCCCGACCCCGACCACATGCTCGGGGTCGGCTCGGGCACGCACGCCGAGCAGACCGCCCGGGTCCTCGAGCGCCTCGAGCCGGTCCTGATCGAGGAGCGCCCCGACCTCGTCCTCGTCCCCGGCGACGTCAACTCGACGCTCGCATCGGCGCTGTGCGCGGCGAAGCTCGACCTCCCCGTCGCCCACATCGAGTCCGGCCTGCGCAGCTTCGACCGGACGATGCCGGAGGAGATCAACCGGGTGCTGACCGATCACATCGCCGAGCTCTGCTTCCTGCACTCGGACGAGGCGGTCGAGAACCTCCGCGCCGAGGGCATCCCCGAGCGGCGGATGCAGTTCGTCGGCAACACGATGATCGACACCCTGGTCGCGCTCGAGGAGCGCTTCCGCGGCCGCGAGGCGGCTCGGTCGCTCGGGCTCGAGCCGCGGTCGTTCGTGATCGTCACCCTCCACCGGCCGGCGCTCGTCGACGGCCCGCTCCTGCTCGAGGCGATGGCGGCGCTCGAGCGGGTGGCGGCCGAGATGCCGGTCGTCTTCCCCGTCCACCCGCGGACCCGGAAGATGCTCGGTGAGGCCGAGCACCCGGGCGTGATGCTGACCGAGCCGGTCGGCTACCTCGACTTCCTCTCGCTCGAGGCCGAGTCGGCCGCCGTGCTCACCGACTCGGGTGGGATCCAGGAGGAGACGACCTACCTCGGCGTCCCCTGCTTCACCCTGCGCGACAACACCGAGCGCCCGGTCACCGTCCGCGCCGGGACCAACACGCTGCTCGGCCTGCGGCCGGAGCGGATCGCCGAGATCCCATCCCTGCTCGCTGCGGGGCGGCCCGGCGCCGGGGGGGAAGACGAGAACCCGCAGCGGCCGCGTTTGTGGGATGGCAGGGCGGCCGAACGGGTCGCGGACGTCATCGAGGGTTGGTAGCGTCAGGGAATCGTGGCGCGGCGCCGCAGACACCTGACCGCGGCTTCCCGGAGCCTGTTCACATCGGCGCCGCGAGACGCGTGTAAGGCGGCGAAGCCGCAGGTGACCTGATGCAGCTGCCCTCGCTCGTGCCCAAGGATCGGGTCTTCTTCGACCTCTTCAACGAGGCCGGGCAGAACACGCTTCACACCGCCCGGCTGCTGAAGGAGATGCTCGAGAAGTGGCCCGACGACGAGGGGCTCGCGCGCGAGATCCTGCTCGCCGAGAAGGAGGGCGACCGGATCACCCACGACATCATCCAGCGCCTCAACTCGACCTTCGTCACCCCGATCGACGGCGGCGACATCTACGCCCTCGCGACCCAGCTCGACGACATCGTCGACTACGCCGAGGAGACCGCCGACTTCATGGGCCTATACCAGATCGAGGCGCCGATGGAGCAGGCGGTCGCGATGGCCGATGTGCTCGTCTCCTCGTGCGAGCAGCTCGCCGAGATCCTCGCCAACCTGCGCAGCTTCAAGGGCCTCGAGCGCCACTGGATTCAGATCCACCAGCTCGAGAACGACGGCGACCGCCTCTTCCGTGACGCGGTCGCGTCGCTGTTCTCGAACGGGATCGACCCGATGGTGGTGATCCGCTGGAAGGACCTGTTCGGATCACTCGAGCGGGCGCTCGACGCCTGCGAGACGGCCGCCCACATCATCGAAGGCATAGTGATCAAGAACGCTTGAGCGAAGCCGACCTGATCCTGGTCATCGTCGTCGCGACGGCGCTGATCTTCGACTTCACTAACGGCTTTCACGACACCGCGAACGCCGTCGCGACCGCGATCTCGACCCGGGCGCTGCGTCCGCGGGTTGCGGTCCTGCTCGCCGCGGTGCTCAACTTCGTCGGCGCGTTCATCTCGCTCGAGGTCGCGGCGACGGTGGCGAGCGACGTCGTCGACCCCGGGGCGATCACCCAGAACGTCGTCTTCGCCGGACTCGTCGGGGCGATCACCTGGAACCTGGTCACCTGGTACTTCGGCCTCCCGTCGAGCTCATCGCACGCGCTGATCGGCGGCATCGTCGGCGCCGCCTTCGCCGCCGCGGGAGCGAGCGCGGTCCTCGGCGAGGGGGTGGTGGGCAAGGTGCTGATCCCGGCGCTCGTCGCGCCGCTGATGGCGTTCATCGTCGCCGGCCTCGGGATCGTCGTCGCCTACCGGATCACCGGCCGCCAGCGGCCGGGGCCGGTGACCCGTGCGTACCGGCTCGGGCAGATCATGTCGGCGAGCATGTTCGCGCTCTCGCACGGCACCAACGACGCCCAGAAGACGATGGGGATCATCACCCTGGCGCTGATCGCCCACGGCACCCTGCCCGAGCAGGGATTCGAGGTCCCGTTCTGGGTCATCGCCTCGGCGGCGACCGCGATCGGGCTCGGCACCTACATGGGCGGCTGGCGGATCATCCGCACGATGGGCGCCCGGATCCACAAGATGGACCCGGCGCAGGGGTTCACCGCCGAGGGCGCGGGGTCGGCGGTGATCCTCGCCTCGACCCACTTCGGCTTCCCGCTCTCGACCACGCACGTGATCTCGGGGGCGATCATGGGCTCGGGGGCGGGGAAGCGGCTCTCCGCGGTCCGCTGGGGCGTCGCCGGGAACATCTTCGCCGCCTGGCTGCTGACCGTGCCGATGGCGGCGTCGATCGGAGCGCTGGCCTACGGCCTCGTCCAGCTCTTCGGCACCGGGGTCGTCGGCCCGCTGGTGGTCGCGGCCGCCGGCACCGCGTTCGCTGCAGTCGCTTTCGCGCGCCGGGCCCGCCGCGGCGCGCCGGTGCCGGCGAGCTGAGGTGATCGCGCTGGTGCTCGCGGTACTCGTCGACATCGAAGCCCTCCTCGAGGCCTCCGCGGCGGCGTTCGTCGCCGGGATCGGGCTGGTGTTCGTCTTCTCGCTCGCGGTCCTCGGCGCGGCCCGGTTCGCCGACTACGCCCGCGACCGGCGGGTTGCCGCGGCGGTCCTGTCCGGGCTGCTCGCGCTGCTCGGCCTCGCCGCGACCGCGACGGCGATCGTCCTCGGCATAATCGCGATGGCGAGCTGACGATGGGTGGCGAATGCTGAGAGCGCTGAGGAACATCGCGATCGTCGCCCTGCTGGCGCTGGCAGTCGCCGTCGTCCCCGGGGGCGGCAACGTCGCCGAGGCGCTGCTGACGGCGCTGATGCTGTGCTTCCTCGCCGCGATCGCGTTCGCCATCTACCGCGTCTACCGCGAGCAGTCGTTCTCGTGGCTTGCCCTCAGCGACTCGTGGCGGGCGGCGGTGACCGCCGCCGTCGGAGCGATCGTGCTGATGATCGTCGGCGCCGACGAGCTGCTCGGGACCGGCCTCGGCTTCCTGCTCTGGATCGCGGTGATCGCGGGCGCGGTGTTCACGGTCGTTCTCGCCTGGCGCGAGGCCCGCGCCTACTGACCGACAGGCCGGGGCCCGCCGCCGCGCCCCCGTCGATCCCGGTTTCTCAGCGTTCGCAGGGGGATCGGTGGGTCAAGGCTGGGGAACGGGGCGGGAGGGGAGCGGGTCGGGGATTCG
Source organism: Solirubrobacterales bacterium (assembly GCA_035461385.1). Lineage (GTDB taxonomy): Bacteria > Actinomycetota > Thermoleophilia > Solirubrobacterales > 70-9 > DATHVI01. The sequence continues at coordinate 4,034 of DATHVI010000188.1, read as the reverse complement.
ACGCGCGGTGGGTGCACTTTCGTCACCTCCGCCCGCCCACGGTTGACGGGCCGCGGCCTAGGTTCCGCGCATGCCCCCGCCGTTCCCCCCTCCGCGCGGCGGCAGCGGGAGCCGCGGCGAGCGCGGTCAGTCCTCCGCCGAGCTCGTCGCGGTCATCCCGCTGATCCTCGTCGCCCTCCTCGCCGTCGCCCAGGTCGTGGTCGCGGGCTGGGCGCTGTGGAGCGCGGCCTCGGCGGCCCGCGCCGGTGCCCGGGCGGGGCACGTCGGGGGCGACGCGCGAGCTGCGGCGCAAGCGGCGCTTCCCCTGCCGCTGCGCGCCGGGGCGCGGATCGATGCGGGCGGGCCGGTCGAGGTGGCGGTCGCGGCGCCCTCGCTCGTCCCCGTCGTCCCGGAGCTCTCGGTCAGCGCCAGCGCCGAGCTCGACCCCGGGGTGGAGGATGGATGAGCGCCGGCGAGCGATCGGCCCCGGCGCCGAGGCCGAGCGCGGCCAGGCGTCGGCGGAGCTCGTCGCCGGGATCCCCGCCCTGGTCCTCGCCGGCGCGGTTGCGCTTCAGCTTCTCGTCGCCGGCTATTCGCTGACTCTGGCCGACGGCGCGGTCGAGGCCGGGGCGCTCGCCGCCGCGGCGGGTCGGCCCGCGGCCCCGGCGGTCCGGAATGCGCTTCCCGGCTGGGCGGGCGACCGGGTCGCGGTCGACGTCGACGGCGGCCGGGTCTCGGTTCGGCTCCGGCCGCCGTCACCGATCGCCGCCGTCGGCCGGGCGCTGACGGTCGAGTCGAGCGCTTGGGCGCGGACGCCCGCGGGGCGATGACGCCGGCGTTGGTGATCGCGACCGCCCTGCCCGGCGCCGGAGGCGGGGCTGCGAGCGCCGCGGCGCTCGCCGTCGCGGCGGCGTCGCTCGACCGGTTCCGGGGCCGCGGCGGAGTGCTGGTGGTCGAGCTCGGCGGCGACCGGCGCCGTGGGCCGACGATGCTCGCCTCGGCGCCGGCGCGGCGGCTCGAAGACGCGCTCCGCGCGGAGGACCTCGCCGCCGCCGCGCGCGGCGCGATCTGCTGGGCTCACTGCACCGGCGTTCGAGGCGAGGCGCTTTCCGGGCTGAGGATTGCGCTGCGGGCGGCGCGCGACGTCGCCGCCGCCGCGGTCGCGCTGCTCCCGCCGGACCTGTGGCGCCCGGTGCTCGAGGACGAGCGGCTCCGGGTGAGGGGTGGGCTGCTCCGAGCCGAGCTCCCGGCGCAGCGCTCGCTCGCCGCGCTCGCCGTCCGCGAGCTCGTCGCGGCCGGGCTCCGGGCGAAGGTCGCCGCGACAGCGCCCGGCACCGTCGCCGGCCGCCGGGCGCTCGCCGGCCTCGACCCGGGAGGAGCCGCGGGGGAGCGTGCGCGACGGCTCGCCCGCGGGCTCTTCGGCCCGCGTCCGGCGGGGCCGGTAACCCCCCTGCCGGGCGCAGCGGCGGCGGTTGCGAATGGGTGAGCCCGGCGTCTCGGCATGCGGCTGCCGGGCGCGCGGCGACGCCGGCCAGGCGCTGCCGCTCGTCCTCGGCGCTGCGCTGGCGACGATCGCCGGGGCGCTGCTGCTGGTCGCGCTCGGCGGGGCGGTCACCGGCAAGGCCCGGGCGCAACGGCTCAGCGACCTCGCGGCGATCTCGGCCGCGCGGTCGATGCGCGACGACTTCCCGCGCCTGTTCGCTCCCGCCCGACTTCCCGACGGCACGCCGAACCCGCGCCACCTCGCCCGCGACGACTACCTCGACCGCGCGACCGTAGCGGCGGACGAGGCAGCGCGCAGGAACGGCGCCGACCCCGGTCGGATCCGGGTCTCGTTCCCGGACCGGCGCTCGTTCGCGCCGCTGCGGGTGCGGGTCGCGCTCGTCGCGAGCGCCGGCGCCGGCGCCGGGTCGAGCCGGGAACCGCAGTTGCGGGCCGGGGCGGTCGAGGACGGCCGTGGCGCCGGCGCGGGCACCGCGACAGCGACGATCGACTTCGAGACCGTCGCCGAGGCGCGGATCGAGCCGGCGGGACAACCTCAGCCGTCGCCCTCGTCGCCGCGGACCGTGACCGGCGACGAGTACGCCGGGCCGCTCGCGACCCGGCAAGGCAAGCCGATGCGACCCGACGTCGCCCGGGCCTTCGATCGGCTCGCGGCTGCCGCGCGCGCGGGGGGAGTGACGCTCGTGGTCTCGTCCGCGTACCGGTCGAACACCGAGCAGGCGGCCCTGTTCGCGCGCAACCCGGACCCGCGCTGGGTCGCACCCCCGGGGCGCTCGCTCCACCGCTGCGGCACCGAGCTCGACCTCGGACCGCCGAGCGCCTACGGCTGGCTCGCCGCGAACGCGCGCCGGTTCGGGTTCGTCCGGCGCTACGCGTGGGAGCCGTGGCATTACGGGTTCGTCCGCGACCCGGCGCCGTGCTCCGCTGCGGGTCGCCGATCCGCGACGAACGTGGATTCACCCACCTCCCGTGTGGGCAGAACCGCGCGCGTCTCGGCCGACGGCGCGGAGCCACTGGGCGCCGGCCTGCCCGGCTTCGTCCCGCCCCGGTTCCGGGCCCCGATCGCCCGCGCCGCATCGCGGCACGACGTCTCGGCGGCGCTGCTCGCGGCGCAGCTCCTCGCCGAGTCGAACTTCAACCCGTTCGCGGTCTCGCCCGCCGGGGCGCGGGGGATCGCCCAGTTCATGCCCGGGACCGCGGCCGCCTACGGCCTCCGCGACCCGTTCGACCCGGCGGCCGCGATCGACGCCCAGGCACGGCTGATGTCGGACCTCCTGCGCCAGTTCGGCTCGGTCGCTCTCGCCCTCGCCGCCTACAACGCCGGCCCGGCCCCGGTCGCCGCCTGCACCTGCGTCCCGCCCTACGCGGAGACCCGGGCCTACGTCGCCCGGATCCTCGGCCTGCTCGACGGCGCCGGCGAGCTCGTCGCGCCCGGGCTCGAGGTGCGCCTGGTGAGCTGAGCCCCGCGCGCGAGAGCGGCCGGGGTGACCCCCGGCCCTCCCGACTGAAGAGGCCAAAGCCGCCGGCGCCGATGTCAGCGGGCCCGGGATTCGGTTCGGTGGCTGCGGGGCCGTGCATCAGCACGGCCCCGCAGCTCCACGCTCATGCGGCGGCGCGGACCGTGACCTCGCCGATCGGCAGGCCCTGCTCGAACAGCTCGACGCCGAACGCGTCGTTGAGGGCATCCGCGGCCTCACCCGTGAGCGAGGCATCGATGCCGCTCGCAACGATGACGTCGCCGTCCATCGAGCGCTCGAGCTCTCTGAGGTCGAGGCTGAGCGTCGGGAGTTCCGCCTCGCCCGCTGTCGCGGTCAGGGTCTCGTCCGCGGTGTCGACGACGAAGTCGGTCAGCTCGACCTCGGTGCCCCCAGCTGAGAATCTCAGACCGCCGCTGTGGTCGATCACCCCCGCGAGCGAGTCGACATCGACCTCGCCCCCGGTGATCGGGAACGCGATGCCGTCACCGGACGGCGCGGCCGGATCGATCGGCTCGACCGTGACGTCGTTCTCCGTCAGCACGGCGGCCGTGTCGGGATCGAGCACGAGCATGGTCTCCTCGCCCGTCAGCGAGACTGCCTGCGCCTCGGCCTCCTCGGTCATCGTCGTCTCCGCCCCCTCGCCGGCCTCGGCGCTGTCATCGTCACCGCCGCATGCCGCAACGCCAAGGGCGAGAGCCCCGGCCGCCACCAGCACGATCATCATTCGCTTCAACCTCATTGCGCCTGTTCCTTTCGCTTCGTACAGAGTTTGCACAGTGTCTGTCGAGCATCGTACAGGGAAAAGGGCGCAGTGTCTAATGTTTGTCTAAATTTGGTCCAGGCTGAGCCGAACGGCGCGAGTCTCCCACGCAGGCGAGCGGCGCGTGTCTCGTCGAGCGAGAGGTGCGGCTGGTGGGCGGAGCCGCGCGGCGAGTTCGCGCCGCGGCGGCCGCTGCGATCAACCGCCGGTCGTGCCGGGGGTCGCTGCGTCTCGGTGCTCGTGCGCGTACCGGTCGAGACTCTCCAGCACCTCGCTCCACAGCCGCCCGGCGACGCGAGGGCCGAACAGCCGAT
>DATHVI010000187.1:0-4874 GCA_035461385.1 Solirubrobacterales bacterium | reverse complement strand
GCTGGAGGTCGCGGACGTAAACGTCGCGGGTCGAGTCGTCGTCAGCCGGGTGGAGATTCGTAGCGTCGGACTCGAACGCGACGTGCCGTCCGAGCCCGGAGATCTTCGGCTCGTTCGACGGCCCGTTGCCCTTCGCGCCGCCGGCCCCGGAGGCGCGGCTGACGAGCACCGTGGCGTTGGTCTTCAGGTTGCGCGCGTAGGCGTCGCGGATGCCGTCGCCGTCGGCCGGGTGGAGGTTGGTCGCCTCCGAGTGGAAGGCGACGACCCGCGCGTCGGCGGAGATTGTCGCGTCAGTCGAGACGTCATCGCCCTTCGCACCGCCGCGACCGGACGCCCGACTGACGAGCCGCGTCGTGTCCGCGCGGAGGTTGCGCACGTAGACATCGCTGGTTGCGTCACCGTCGAGCGGGTGAAAGTTCGTCGCCCGCGAGTCGAACGCGACGATCCGGCCGTTCGCGGAGATATCCGGGTCGCCCGAGGGGGCGTCTCCCTTCGCGCCGCCGGCGCGGGAGGCGCGACTGACGAGCGTGGTCGTGTTCGTCTGCAGGTCGCGGACGTAGACGTCGTCGACCGCGTCACCGTCGGCCGGATGGAGATTCGTCGACTCCGACTCGAAGGCGACGTAGCGCCCGTCGGCGGAGATCGAGGGGTTCTCGGACTCGCCGTTTCCCTTCGCGCCGCCGGCGCCCGAGGCGCGGCTGACGAGGGTCGTCGTGTTCGTCCGCAGGTCGCGGACGTAGATGTCGTAAAGCGCGTCGCCGTCGGCGGGACTGAGGTTCGTCGCCAACGACTCGAAGGCGATGAAGCGGCCGTTGGCGGAGCTCGCCGGGTCCTCCGAGTCCTGGTTGCCGGTCGCGCCCGCCGGCCCCGACGCTCGGCTGACGAGGAGGGTGTCGTCGACCGCGGCAAGCGAGTCGGCGCCGGCGACCAGCGCGGCGAGCAGAGCCGCGGCCGCCAGCATCGCCGCTCCCGCTCGCGTGCGTGATCGCGTCCGGTGAGAACTCTGGGGTGGGCGATTCCCGCCCAGGGTGAAATCGGTCATCTGCCTCCCTCTCCGATCTCGGCGCCGGGCGCCGCGGTGGCTGAGGGTCACGCTACATCAGCTGCCGCCGACTCGCGAGGGTGGCGACGCGGGCTCGGCCCGACGGCGGGGAGTCTCAGCCGCGCACCGACATCGCGAGCATCGCGACGTCGTCGGGCACCGCGCTGGCGCTGAGGGTCGCGTCGAGCCAGTCGAGGCACTCGCGGGCGCCGGCCGGGGACTCGGAGAGCGCGCGCTTGAGCCGGTCGAGCCCCTCGACGAGGTCGGTCTCGCGGCGCTCGATCAGGCCGTCGGTGTAGAGCAGGGCGACGCTCCCGGGCGGGATCTCGACCGTGTGCTCGTGGTATTCGATCTCCTCGACGATCCCCAGCGGCGGGGTGCCGCGGCCGCCGAGCTCGACCACCTCGCCGTCGGGCTTGCGCACGAGCGCCGGCGGGTGCCCGGCGCGGACGTAGGTGGCGGTCCGGCGGGAGGGGTCGTAGTGGAGGTGGAAGACGGTCGCCATCTGCGGGCGGTCGAACTCGCGCATCATCCGGTCGAGCCGGGCGAGCGCCTGCTCCGGACGGTGGCCCTCGTGGACGTAGGCGCGAAGCGCCGGCCGGATCCGTCCCATCACCGACGCGGCCCGGATCCCGCGCCCGGCGACGTCGCCGATCGTCATCGTCACTGTGCCGTCGTCGAGCGCGACGACGTCGTACCAGTCGCCGCCGACCTCGAGCTCCGCGGTCGCGGGGCGGTAGCGGGCGCTGAAGTCGACGCCGGAGACCTCGGGCAGCGACGCCGGAAGCAGCGAGCGCTGGAGCGTCAGCGCGGCCTCGTGCTCGCGTCGAAACAGCATCGCGTTGTCGAACGCGAGCGCCGCCCGGCGGGCGAGGTCCTCGGCGAGGCGCAGATCGCTCGAGTCGTAGCGGCGCCCGGCGCCCGAGGCGATCAGCGTGATCGCGCCGAGGACCCGGCTCCGCGCCTGCAGCGGGACGACCATCGCCGAGCCGAGGCCGAGCTCGCGTACGGCCTCGAGCTGCTCGCGAGCGGCGTCCGGCGGGGCGACGAGCTCGACCGGGGCGTCGGCGTAGACCTCGCTGCGCCCGCTGCGGATCACTCGCGGGCTGCCGACGGCGCCCTGCGGGTCGGGGGGGTGCTCGGCGCGCAGCCTCGCGACGAGCGGGACCCGGTCGGGATCGATATGCGCGACGGCGACGCTTCGCAGCGCCCCGTCCTCGTCGACGAGGTCGACGAGGCACCAGTTGGCGACGTGGTTGATCGCCAGCTCCGCGACCTGCCTCAGCGTCGTCTCGGGGTCGAGCGAACGGGTCAGCAGCTCGCCGGCCTCGGAGAGGAACCGGTCGCGCTCGGCGGCCTGCCGCTGCGACTCGAACGACCGGGCGCGGGTGAGGGCGTCGGCGGCGTGCTGGGTCGCCGCGGTCAGGAACGCGCGCTCCTCGGGGTCGAAGGGGCCGGAGCGGCCGAAGCTGAGCGCGATCGCGCCGAAGGGGAGGCCGCCGGAGGCGAGCGGCAGGGCGGCGAGCGACGCGTACGGCAGCGGCGTGTCGCCGAGGTCGGGGAACCGCACGGCGAAATCCTCGGTGCTGTGCATCCAGACCGCGTCGCCGGTCCTCGCGGCGTGGGCCATCGGGACCTCGGCGGTGAGCGGGAAGCGGTCCCAGCCGGCGAGCTCGTCGGGGGTGTGGCCGGCGGTGCCTACGAGGACGATCTCCTCGCCCTCGACGAAGCCGATCGCCCCGGCGTCGGCGCCGAGCGCCGGGACAGCCTGGGCGAGGATGACCCGGACGACGGCCTCCTCGGAGAGCTCGCGCGCGAGCGCCGTCGTCGCCTCCTGGAGGCGATGGGCGAGCTCGCGGGAGCGATGGACGCCGGTGACGTCGCGGGCGATCACCGATGCGGCGAAGATCCGACCCTCCGGATTGCGGATCGGGGAGACGGTGAGCGAGACGATGATCTGGCGCCCGTCCTTGGTCACGCGCTCGGTCTCGTAGTGATCGACCCGCCGACCCGCCAGCACCTCGTCGAGGATCCGCCGCTCCTCGCCGGCCCGGTGCGAAGGAATCAGCATCGAGATCGGTTGCCCGATCGCCTCCTCGGGGGTGTAGCCATAGATCCGCGAGGCGCCCGCGTTCCAGCTCAGGATCTTCCCCTCGGCGTCCTTGCTCATGATCGCGTCGTCGGAGGATTCGACGATCGCCGCGAAGTGCTCGCCCGCGCTCTCGATCGGGAGCTCGGCCGGCGGCGGAGTGAGCTCAGCCGGCAACGTCGGTGGCCCCCCTGGCCTCCGCCTCGGCCGCGGCCGGATCGGTGAACGTCGGCACCTGCGCGCCGATGTTCGCGAGATCGAACAGCTTCGCGACCGGCGAGCCCTCGCCGACGACGATCGTCACCGGGGGGTCGATTTCGCGGGCGCAGTGGAGGATCGCGGCGAGGCCGCTCGAGTCCATGAACGGGACCTTGCGGAGGTCGAGGACGACGCCGTCGGCGGTCGAGCAGGGCGAGGAGCCGAGCGCGGCCGACAGCCGGTCGGCGTTCGAGAGGTCGACCTCGCCCGCGGCGGTGACGAACGCGACCCCGTCGCGCACCTCGACCTCGACCTGGAGGGAGATCGTCACGACCCCTCCCTCGCGCCGGCGGCCGACGCCGCGCCATCGCCGTCACGGTCGGCGTCGGTGGGGAACGAGATCGACACCGTGGTCCCGTCCGTCGAGGAGCTGAACGTGACCTCGGCGGCGAGGCGAGAGATCAGCGCCAGGCCGAGGCCGAGGCCTGAGTGATCGAGGTCGGGGGCCATCCCATCGCCGTCGTCGGCGACGGTGACCCTGAGCTCCCGGTCGCGGGTCTCGGCGAGGACCTCGACCGTGCCCGACTCGCGGTTGCGGAACCCGTGCACGACCGCGTTGCTCACCGCCTCGCTGACCGTCAGGGCGACGTCCTCCTCATTGGCGCCGACCTCGCGCGCGAGCTCGCGGGCTGCGTGGCGGGCGCGGGTGACGCTCGTCGGGTCGGCGGGGAGCCTGAGCTCGAACCGGGTCCGGTCTCGGGGGGCGGAGGGCATGGAGGTGGACCGGAGATACCCGTTCGGCACTATTTGTACGCGTCGGCCGGCGGTGGGCACTCGGGGCGCACGTGCAGCGGGGACCCCTCGATCAGGAGGCCGGTGATCGAGAAGAAGCTCTCGACGGTCCCGGTCAGCCCGCTGACCGCGAGCTCGCCGCCCGCGTCGCGGCGGTCGCGGGCGGCGGTGAGCAGCACCCGCAGGCCGGTCGAGTCGATGAAGGTGCAGCCGGAGAGGTCGACGCAGACCGAGCCGGCGGAGCGGGAGGCGCGCGCGAGCGCGGTCTCGAGCTCGGACACGGTGCCGAGGTCGATCTCGCCGCTGACCCTGATCACGGCGATCCGGTCGCCGTCGCTTCCGGCGACCAGCGGGCCCTCGATCTCGAGCCCGGCCCCGTTCGGCTCCGCCGTATCGCTGTCTCCGTTCGGCGCGCCGGTGTCGCGTGGCGGAGGCGACGCCTCTGCCCGCGCGGGGCGCCCTGGCTCTCCGTGCACGAGGTCAAAGTAGCACGACCCAATCGCGGCAAGGGATCGGGCGTGGCGTCCGGGAGGCTTCGCCCGGCCACTCGCCTGCGCTGCCGCTGCCGCAGCGGGCGCCGACGCGCGCCGGTGGCCGCCGGCGAGGCGTCGCGCGGGTAGCGGGCCTCGGCCGACTCTGCTACTGATTCGCGGAGTTCGAGAACGGACCAGTTCATCGAACCGGTCGGTTCTGTCGGCGTCCCGGAGGAGCTTGGCGTGAACACCCATGGACGGGGCTTCGGCGCACGCGGTG
>DATHVI010000186.1:0-6551 GCA_035461385.1 Solirubrobacterales bacterium | reverse complement strand
GAACCCAGGCCGGCGGATGGGACGCCGAGGTCTACGGCGCGGCCGACGGCCCGCCGGACGACCTCGACGGGTGGGAGGGGATCGGGGAGGTGACCGGGGCCGGGGAGCAGGAGGCGATCGGCCTCGAGCCGCCGGGTCCGGCGAGCTACTTCCTGCTCTGGTTCAAGACCCTCCCCGAGTCGACCGAGACCGCCGGCCGCTACCGCGCCGAGGTCACGGAAATCGAACTGTCCGAGTAACTCACCGCCACCTCCTCTGCTCCCGCCTTGAATACCTGGCCCGCGGCTACGCCGCGGGCATTCTCATCTGCTCCCGCGTCCGGGGGTGGCGGGTTTCGCTCCGGCCGCAGCTAGAAGCGGAAAGAACGCTCCCGTTCGTAGCGGTCGAGGGCGAGGCGGACGAGACGGTTGCAGAGCTCGGGGTAGGGAAGGCCGCTGGCCTCGAACAGCTTCCCGAACACGCTTGTCGCCGTGAAGCCGGGGATCGTGTTGACCTCGTTCACCAGCACCCCGCCGTCCTCGGTGACGAAGAAGTCGCAGCGGGCGAGGCCGGTGGCGCCGATCGTCGTGAACGTCCTCGCCGCGAGCTCGCGCACGCGGGCAATCGCCTCGTCACCGATCGGCGCCGGGACGACGAGCTCCATCCCGCCCTCCGAGTACTTGGCCTCGAAGTCGTACCAATCCGAGCCCGGGTAGACGATCTGCCCCGGCAGCGACGTCTCGATCGAGCCGTCGTCGCCGATCCCGGCGTTGCCGATCACCGAGCACTCGACCTCGACCCCGCCGGCGTGGGCCTCGACGATCACCCGCGGGTCGTGCTCGCGGGCGGCGGCCACCGCCGCGTCGAGCTCCGTCGCCGGTTCGTCGACCCGGGTGATTCCGACGCTCGACCCGAGCCGCGAGGGCTTGACCCAAACCGGCGCCCCCATCGCCGCGACCCGCTCGCGCCACCCCTCCGCCCCGGCCTCGCAGAAGTCGACTTGCGGCAGCTCCGCGAACGCGCAGAGGCGCTTGAAGACGAGCTTGTCGAGCGCGACCGCGGCGGCGAGCACATTCGGTCCCGCGTAGGGGACGTCGAGGCACTCGAGCAGCCCCTGGACGGTGCCGTCCTCGCCGAACGGGCCGTGGAGGACCGGGAAGGCGACGTCGACTCCGAGCAGGCCTCCCGCCGCCCGCAGGTCGACCTCGGCGCCGTCGGCGAGCCAACGCCCATCGCGCTCGATCAGCACCTCGACCACGTCATGGCCGGCCTCGCGCAGCCCGGCGGCGACCGAGGTCCCCGACTGGAGCGAGATCTCGTGCTCGCTCGAGCGCCCGCCGGAGATCACCGCAACCTTCATCGCGCTGTCCCCTCGTCTTCCGGCGGCTCGGGCGGCGGCTCGGGCGGCGGCTCGGGCGCGACGTAGCGGCCGACGACGATCGTCACCACGTCGCCGGTCCGTACCCGCTGACCGGAGCTCGGCGCCTGCTCGAGCACCCGGTCGTCGTCGCGGCGGACGTCGGTGTCCTCGCGGACGATCGAGACGCTGAGGTTGCGATCCGCCAGGGTGCTGCGGGCGGCGTCGAGCGTCTGTCCCTCGACGTTCGGAACGACCACCGCGCCGCGGCCGGTCGAGACGGTGATCGACACCGTCGCCCCCGGCTCGAGGCGGCTGTCCGGGCCCGGGTCTTGGCCGATCACCTCGCCCTCGGGCTGGTCGGCGTGGCGGGTGGTGACGTCGGGGATCAGCTCGAGCGCGCGAAGCTGCGACCTGGCGTCGCCGACCTGGAGGCCGAGCAGATTCGGGAGCGTTACGAGCTCGGGCCCGGTGGACACGAACAGGGTGACGACCGATCCGCAGTCGGCGAGCTCGCCGACCGTCGGCTCGGAGCGGATCACGTGCCCAGCCGCGACCGTGGGTGAGCTCCGCTCGCGGGTCTCGACGAGGAGATTCTCGTCCTCGATCTGGTCGCGGGCGCGTTCGAGCCGCATCCCGCGGACCGAGGGGATCCGGACCTCGAGGCCGAGGCTCACCGTGAGCGTCACCGTCGACCCTTCGTCGGCTTCGCTTCCCGCCGCGGGCTGCTGCTCGATCACGGTTCCCGGCGTGGCGCAGTTCTCGACCGTGAGGGCGCCGACGTCGAACCCGGTCTGCTCGAGGATCGCCGTCGCCCGCGCCTGGCTGCGGTCGATCACCGCCGGAACCGCCACCTGCTCGGACCGGGTCAGCGCCCAGGCGGCGACCGCGATCGCGGCGAGGATGAGGAGCGCGAGCACGATCGCGCGGCGTCTGGTCATCCACCCGCGGCCTTCCTCGGCCGCTGCGGGCGGCGCCGGCTCGGTCGGCGCGACGGCCTCGGCAGGGTCGGCTCCCGCCGCGAGGGCGGCGACGCCGGCGGCCCCGACCGCGGCGTACGCCGCCGTGTCGCCGAGCCCCGCCCCCGACGGATCGGCTTCGGCGGCGTCGAGCGCGCGGATGAACTCGTCGGCGGAGGAGAACCGGTTCGCGGGGTCCTTGGCGAGGGCGCGGAGGACGACGGCGTCGAGCGCCCGCGAAACCCGGGGGTTGAGCTCGCTCGGGGGGCGTGGGCGCTCGGAGACCTGCATCAGCGCGGTCGCGACCGCGCTGTCGGCCTCGAACGGGACCCGCCCGGTGAGCGCCTCGTACAGCATCACCCCGATCGAGTAGATGTCGGAGGCCGCGGTCACCTCGCGGCCCTGCGCCTGCTCGGGAGAGAGGTACTGGGCGGTCCCGAGGACCGACCCCGTCTGGGTGATCTCCGACGCCCCCGCCCGGGCGATCCCGAAGTCCGCCACCCGGGCCCGGCCCTCGCGGTCGACGAGGACGTTCTGGGGCTTCAGGTCGCGATGGACGATCCCGCGCGCGTGCGCGAAGCGGGCGCCGGCGAGCACCTGGCGGGTGATCTCGACCGCCTCGCCGACGTCGAGGCCGCGGGCGATCAACTCGTTGAGCGAGGGGCCCTCGACGTACTCCATCGCGATCCAGTGCCGCCCCTGCCACTCGCCGCGGTCGTGGACGCCGACCACGTTCGGGTGCTGGAGGCCGGCGGCGGACTGTGCCTCGCGTCGGAACCGCTCGACGAACTGGTGGTCCTGGGCGAAGCGCTCGTGGAGGAACTTGAGCGCCACCCGGCGGTCGAGCATCTCGTCGTCGGCGCTCCAGACGTCGGCCATCCCGCCGGAGCCAATCCGGGCGACGAGGCGGTAGCGGTCGTCGACGAACTGTCGGGCCTCGAGCCTCATTCGCAGGACTCCGCGGCGCCTGGGGTCACTGCAGCAACAGCCCCATGAGCTCGGTGGCGATCGGGCCGGCGACCTCGCCTCCGAAGCACCCCTGGCAGCGCTCCACCGTCACGGCGACGGCGATCCGCGGATCGTCCGCGGGCGCGAAGCCGATGAACCACGGCTGGTTGAGTCCTTCGAGATTGATCTCCGAGGTGCCGGTCTTGCCCGAGAACTCCGCCGCACCGGGAACCGAGAGCCCGGCCGCCGTTCCCTCGCGGGTGACGTTGGTCATCATCTCAGCCAGCTGGTCGGCCGCCTCCTCGCTGATCACCCGGCCCTGCTCGGACGGGTCGAGCTCCTCGATCCTCCGTCCGTCGGGATCGATTGCCTCCTGCAGGAGGGTGGGCTCCATCAGCACCCCGCGATTGGCGATCGTCCCCGCGACCTGCGCCATCTGAAGCGCCGAGGCGAGGATTTGACCTTCTTCGCCTCCCTGTCCGATCGCAACCCGGCCGACGTCGAAGCGGCCGCGGACGAGGTCGCCGTCGACGTTGTAGACGCCGCTCGCGCGCATCTGCTGGGCGGGGTAGTCGAGCCTCGGATCGTCGTAGAACCCGAACCGCTCCATGTACTCGACCATCGTCTCGGCGCCGAGCCGCTCTCCCACTTGAGCCCAGTAGGTATTGACCGAGTTCGTAAGCGCCGTGGTGGCATCGATGTCGCCGAAGCTCTGGCCGCCGGAGTTCTGCAGCGGCACGCCGCTGATCTGCTTCGGTGAGTCCGCGTTGAGCACGGTCGCCGGCTCGATCTCGCCCGAGTCGAGCCCGGCAGCGGCGGTCACCACCTTCATCGTCGAACCGGGCGGATAGGTGCTCTGGGCGGCGCGATTGACGAGGGGCGAGGGACCCTCGGCGCCGCTGAGGCGCTTGAACTCCGCCGGGTCTTGAACGAGGTTGGAGTCGAAGCCGGGCACGGACACCATCGCCCGCACCGCGCCGGTGTCGGGTTCGATCGCTACCGCCGCGGCGCCCGTGTCCGGGACCGAGATCGCTGCTTGGAGCGACTCTGTCGCGACCCGTTGAGCCTCGGCGTCGATCGTCAGCGTGACGTCCGCGCCCTCCTGCGTCACGCCCCGAAGCTGGTCGACGAGCGACTGGAACTCGTTCTCCTCTCCCACCAGGAGGTCGTTCTCGGAGGACTCGATCCCCGTCCGGCCGACGTTGACGAAGTTGTAGCCGACCGGGTTGCCGAACAGTTCCCCCTGCGGGTAGGTGCGGACGTACACCGGGTCCTCGCCCCCGCGGCCGCCGCGCGGCTCGCTCTCGGCGACGAGGACACCGTCGACCGTGGTGATCGACCCGCGGCGGATCTGCTGCTCGGCGATCAGCCCGCGGCGGTTGAGGTTGTTCGCCTCGAGCTCGGACGCCTCGAACACCGTCCACCGCGAGGTCCAGGCGACGAGCAGCCCGAAGAGGAGCAGCGAGAAGGCGAAGATGTGGACGATCGGTCTGTTCACCGCGCCTCCAGCGGCTCGAGGTCGGCCGGGTCGGGCGCGACCCCGCCCTCTCCGGGCGGGCGGCGGGCGCGATCGGAGATCATCAACAGCAGCGCGAGCAGGATCATGTTCGCGACCACCGAGCTGCCACCGTAGCTGACGAACGGGAGCGTGATCCCGGTCAGCGGGATCACCCCGACGACGCCGCCGATGATCACGAATGCCTGCAGCGTGAACACCGTCGTCAGCCCGGCGGCGAGCAGCTTCGAGAACCCGTCCGGGGCCATCACGGCCGTCTTGAACCCGCGGGCCGCGATCAGCGCGTAGACGAGGATCAGCGCCGAGGCCCCGAACAGCCCGAGCTCCGCGGTGAGGACCGAATACGCGAGGTCGGTGTGCGGAGCGGGGACGATGCTGCCGCAGTCGGGGTAGGCGTTGCACTCGGAGGGAAAGAACGGCCCCGGGAGCCGCAGCAGCGACTCGCCGAGCCCGGTGCCGAACAACCCCCCCTCGGCCTGGGCGAACAGCGACTGCTGGATCTGGTAGGCCCCGGCCGGAGCGTCGGGGTTGAACGGGTCGAGCCAGATGTCGAAGCGCTCACGGACGTGGCCGAAGCGGTCGGCGAGCGCCAAGGCGCCGAGCGCGAACAGCGCGACGCCGGCGAAGACGTAGGAGAACCGGTTCGTCGCGACGTAGAGCAGGGCCAGGAAGGCGCCGAACAGGAGCAGCGCTGGACCGAGGTCGTTGAGCAGCGCGAGCGTGAACATCGCCGTCCCCCAGACGGCGAGCAGCGGGCCGAAGTGCTTCAGCGGCGGGATCGTCAGCCCGGCGACCCGCCGTGCCGCGACCGACAGCATCTCGCGCCGCTCGGCGAGGTAGCTGGCGAGGAAGACGACGATGCAGAGCTTCGCGATCTCGTTCGTCTGGAAGGAGACGAAGCCGAGTTCGATCGTCAGGTAGGCGCCACGCGTCTCGGTGCCGATCACGCGCGGCGCCAGCAGCAACAGGATCCCGGAGGTCGCGATCAGGTAGCGGTAGCGCTCGAGCACCTGGTAGTCGCGCAGGAAGACGATCGTCGCCGCGAAGACGACGAGGCCGAGAAGGAACCAGTTCGCCTGGTCCCGCGCGAGATCCTCGTCGATCCGGAAGATGACGACGAGGCCGATCGCGGCGAGCAGCGCGCAGAGCGGAAACAGGTACGGGTCGGCGTACGGCAGCCTGATCCGCAGGAAGACGTGGACGGCGAGGCAGAGGGCGAGGAAGTAGGCGCCGTAGATCAGGCTCAGGTCGCCGATCTCCTCCGAGCGGACGATGAACACCGCCGCAAACCCGGCGCTGAGCAGGACGGCGACGGGGACGAGCGCCAGCAGCTCGCGATTTCGCGCCTTCATCGATTGGCCTGGCGCTGCCTCTGTCCGCGGCGCTCGCGATCGCCGCCGCCGTCGTTCGCGCCGGCTCCGCCCTGCGAGGCGCCGGCGGCGGGCGTCGCGGCGGCCGTCTCGAGATCCCGCAGCAGGCCGATCGCATCCGAGCGCGAGCGGAGCTGGTGATCGGTCGCGCTCGGGCGGCGGTCCTCGGGCAGCGAGTCGACCTGTACCGGGGCCGAGTGGACCCGCGAGTAGAGCTCGACGTCGAAGGGAAGGTCGTACGGGAGGCCCCGGTAGAGCGCCAGCCGCCCGCCGTCGTCGGAGCCGAGGAAGTAGACCTGCCGGGCGCCGTACCAGGCGCCGAACCCGATCGCGGCGACAAGGAGGAGCGCGAGCGCGAGCTTCGCGGCTGTCCGGCCGCGGCGGCGGGGCGGCCGCGGCGGCGGGGCCGCCCGCTCGCGCCG
>DATHVI010000185.1:0-2285 GCA_035461385.1 Solirubrobacterales bacterium | reverse complement strand
GGTCTGCGGCTGGCCGGCGCTGTTTCGCCCGACCAGGCGGGTCCTGCCGCGCTTCAGGTCGCGAACGTAGACCTGGTTCGACGAGGCGCCGGCGCCGGGCAGGTTCGTCGCCTGCGACTCGAAGATCACGAACCGCCCGTTCGCCGAGATCGACGGGTTGTAGCTCGCGGCGTCGGCGACGGCGCCGCCCGCCGCGCGGTCGACGAGGATCGTCCGCCCGCGCTTTCGGTCGCGGACGTAGACGTGGTACGTGCTGCCGTCGGCGCCGGGAAGCGAGCCGTCGACGGAGTAGAAGGCGACGCGAGTGCCGTCGGCGGAGATCGCCTGGCCGTAGACGTAGCCGGTCGCCGGGGCGCCGCCGTTCGCCCTGCTCACGCGCAGGGTCCGCTTTCGCTTGCGGTCGTGGAGGTAGACGGCCGGGGAGCTCGATCCGGCGCCGGGGAGGTTGGTCGCGCTCGAGTCGAACGCAATCCACCGTCCGTCGGCCGAGAGCGTGCCCCCGGAGCTTCCGGCGTCTGCGGGCTCGCCCCCGGCCGTCCGCGAGGCCAGCACGGTCCGACGGGTCTTGCGGTCATGGACCCAGACCTGGGTCTGCCCGTTCGCGCCCGGAAGCCCGCCGCCGTGGCCCGAGAAGCCGACGAAGCGGCCGTCGGCGGAGATCCCGGTCGAGTAGACGAACGACGTCGCCGGTTCGCCGGCCGCATTGACGCTGACGAGCCGGGTCTTGCGGGCGTTCACGTTCCGGACGTAGACCTGAGGAATGGCCCCGTCGCCGCCCGGGAGGTTGGACGCCTGCGAGTCGAAGGCGATCAAGTTGCCATCGCGCGAGAGCGCGGTGCCGACCGGGAGCGTGCTGTCCGCGTCGGCGGCTCCCCCGCCCGAGTTCCTGCTCACGAGCTGGGTGCTTGGCGCAGCCTGCGTCAGCGCGACGACGAGCAACGACGCGATCACGCAGGCGATCCCGACCGTTGCCGGCAGCTTCCAGGGCCGGATGGCTGAGTGGTTCATGTCTCCCCCCGGGGATCGGGGATTGGTTGGCGCATCGAGCTTACCGCGAAGCTCGTCGCCCCGTCGTCCGGGTGGTGTAGGCTATGCACATGCTTAAGGAGCGCCTCCAGATCCTGGTCGACCCCGACCAGCGCCGGCGGTTGGACGAAGAGGCTCGCCGGCGGGGGATCTCGGTCGGCGCCGTCGTGCGCGACGCACTCGACCGCCAGCTCGGCGGGGTAAGCCGCGAGCGGCGGATCCGGGCTGTCGAGCGCATGGGCCGCGGGCGCGCGGTTGGGTTCTTGGCGCCCGAGGAGCTTGAGGCGATCGTGGCCGAAGAGCGCGAGGCGAACGTCGACCCGCGGCAGCTGGGCGACTCCGGCGCGGATCGAGAGCATTGACGGCGGCGCCCGCCGGCGAGGACCGCGGCGGCGTCCTCGTCGACACCAACGTTGTCGTCTACGCGGCCGGCGACGGTGAGCTCGCCGAGCGCTGCCGGTCGATTCTCGCCGCGATCGCCGCCGGGGAGCTCGAGGGTCGGTGCTCGACCGCGATCCTGGAGGAGGTCTGGCATCTCGAGCTCAGCGGGCGGCTGCCAGGCCTCGAAGGCCACACCGCCCTCGCCCACGAGGCCCTCTCCCCGCTGCTTCCGATCACCGACGAGGTCTTCGCGGCGGCGCTCGAGCTCGACGCCACCGGGCTCGGCGCGAACGACCGCATCCACGTCGCGACCTGCACCGCGAATGGCCTCGCCGCGATCGTCTCCGCCGATCGCGGCTTCGACTCGGTGGCCGGGCTCAGGCGTATCGATCCACTCGGCGACGAGCTCCGCGGCGCCTGAAGCAATCACCGCCCGACAGGACCGGGTAGCCCGTGATCAGGGCTTGTCACGGGGAAACCGCCGACTCCACCGGCGCATCAGATCATCATGATGCTACGATGCAGGCGTGGCCAAGGTCCGCACCACGCTCACCGTCGACGAGTCCGTGCTGCGCGCAGTCAAGGTGCGCGCCGCCCGCACCGGCCGCGGCGACAGTGAGGTGATCGAGGAATCGCTACGCCGCGACCTGGACCTCGATCTGCTCGAGCGGATGTGGGAGCGAGCCGATCTGCCCGAGCGCGATGCCATGGATCTCGCGGAGGAGGCCCAGCTTGAGGCCCGCAAGCGCCGACGCTGAGTCGTGCGCGCGGTCGTCGATCCGAACGTCCTCATCTCAGGCCTCCTCTCCTCGGTGGGAAGCTCGGCACGGATCCTCGCGGCATTCGCTCAGGGCGAAGTCGAGATCGTCACCTCACCG
>DATHVI010000184.1:0-10397 GCA_035461385.1 Solirubrobacterales bacterium | reverse complement strand
ATCCGTCTCCCACACCAGCATCGTCTCGTAAAGCCCGCGGCCGCACAGAAAGCCGCCGAGCTCGCGGGTCTCCGCGAGGTGGAAACCAAACAGCTCCTCGCTAGGGGCGGTCCACTCGAACCCGCCCTCGCGGTCGGCGATGAAGCCGTCCACCGAGACGCTCATCGAGTAGATCAGCATGGCTTCAACTCTGCCATTAGTGACCGATAGCGAGGCGAGGACTCATCGTCGTGGGCGGTTTCAGCGATCGTACGGCCATTGCCGGCGCCGCACCGAAATCCCGGAAGCGGAACCCCCAACGAGGCACGCGTCCCCCTCCGGCTCGCTTTCGCGATCGCGTGACTCCGCCTGCTCCGTCGCGCGTTGCAGGCGCGCCCCAAGTGCGAGCTCGCGACGCCACCGCCGATCGAGTCGAGTTTGTTGCGCTGAGCGTGCGTAACTCGACACGGACGCCGCGCGCCTCCCTTCGCGTGAACCGGAAGCCCGGTGGCTTCCCGCCCAGAGTGCTGACGCCGTCGCGGGATCGGCCGAGCCCGCTGTTCGGCCCGGCTGGGCACCGACCCGGCTCCGGGCAGTCGCGGCTCGGCGCCCGAACCCGGGCCGGGACGCGGGGGCGCGTCGAGCCGGATACGTGGTCAGAGCGGGTCGGTGGTTCCCAGTCGCTCGGGGAAGCGGGGGAGGCCGTCGTCGGGCAACGGCTCGAGCGGGGAGGCGTAGGCGACGAACTGGTGGGCCTGGGGGCGGATGCCCGGGTCTCGGTCGAGGCACCCCAAGCGGATCGCCACCAGCGAGGGGTCGTCGGGGCTGATCGTGTGGGTGTGGCTTCCGCAGTCGACGCAGAATGCCTTGATCCAGCCGTCGCCCGGGTCCCAAACGCGAACCCTGTCCTCGCCGGCGGTGACGCTGAACGCGCCAACGGGGCAGAGGGCCGTGATCGAGCGGGTCGTGCCGGACCGGCGCTGGCAGCGCTTGCAGTGGCAATAGAGGGCGCCGAGGAAGGGCGCGCCGGTGGAGACCTCGACGGCGCCGCACATACACCGTCCGGTGAGCGGGGTGAACTCGTCGGTCATCCGGTCAGTCTCGCATCCCGGAGCGGCTGGGTGGGGCGGCGGTGGCCGCTACGTCGTCAGCGGACAGGTGCTGTCACGGCTCAGCTGAACGCGCTCTCGCCCGTCAGCGCCTGGCCGAGGACCAGCGAGTGGATCTCGTGGGTGCCCTCGTAGGTGAGCACCGACTCGAGGTTGTTGGCGTGGCGGAGGACCGGATACTCGAGCGTGATCCCGTTCGCGCCGAGCACCGTGCGTGCGGTGCGGGCGACTTCGAGCGCGGCGCGGACGTTGTGGTACTTGCCGAACGAGACCTGCTCGGGGCGCAGCTCGCCGGCGTCCTTGAGCCTGCCGACGTGCATCGCGAGCAGGGTCGACTGGCCGACCTGCACCGCCATCTCGGCGAGCTTCGCCTGGGTGAGCTGGAAGCCGGCGATCTTGCGGCCGAACTGCTCGCGCGTCGTCGCGTACTCGAGCGCCGCCTCGTAGCAGGCTCGCGCGGCGCCGGCGGCGCCCCAGACGATCCCGAAGCGGGCCTCGTTGAGGCACGAGAGCGGGCCACGGAGGCTGTTCGCCCCCGGCAGTCGCGCCTCGGCGGGCACCCGCACCGAGTCGAGGATCAGCTCGCTGGTGACGCTCGCGCGCAGCGAGAGCTTGCCGTGCATCTCGGGGGCGGTGAAGCCGTCGGCGCCGCGCTCGACCAGGAAGCCGCCGATCCCGTCGTCTTCGATCCGCGCCCAGACGACGGCGACGTCGGCGATCGAGCCGCTCGTGATCCACATCTTCTGCCCCGAGAGCACCCAGCCCGAGCCGTCGCGGCGGGCCCGGGTCCGCATCGCCGCCGGGTTCGAGCCGGCGTCGGGCTCGGTGAGGCCGAAGCAGCCGATCTGCTCCCCCCTCGCCATCGGTGGAAGCCAGCGCTGCTTCTGCTCCTCCGAGCCGAAGCGGTGGATCGCGTACATCGCCAGCGAGCCCTGCACGGAACAGAACGAGCGCAGGCCGCTGTCGCCGGCCTCGAGCTCCATGCAGGTGAGGCCGTAGGCGGTCGCCGAGGCGCCGGCGCAGCCGTACCCCGTCAGGTGCATGCCGAGCAGGCCGAGCTCGCCGAGCTCGGCCGGGATCCCGTCGGGGAACGTGCCCGCCTCGTAGTGCTCGGCGATCCGGGGCAGGAAGCGCTCGCGGACGTAGCGGCGCACGGTGTCGCGGATCAACCGGTCGGTGTCGGAGAGCTGGGCGTCGAGCGCCAGCGGGTCGGTGGGGCTGAACTCCGGAGTCACGCGGTGACTATCGCAGTGCCCGCCGCAGGAGCGCAAGCGCGAGCAGGACGCCGGCGGCGATCAGCGCCGGTCGGGCGTAGCGCTCGCGGAAGGTGTCGGAGACGAGGGCGCCGAGGTCGAGAGCCTCCGGGGCGGCGGAGTCGCTCGCCGGCCGGTCCGCCCCGCGCTCGGCCGCGGCGCCCTCGGTTGGCGCTGCTGCGCCCCCCGGACCCCCTTGATCGCCTTCTCCTGAGATCTTGCGCTCGAGGCGGTCGGCGAACTCGGCCAGCACCCGGCCGCCGACGTCCTCCATCACCCCGCGGCCGAACTGCGCCTGCGGGCCGGTGACGTGGAGATCGGTCTCGGCGACGACCCGGGTGCCGCCGTCCGCCTCCTCGAGCCGGTTGCGGATCGTCGCCATCGCCGTGCCCTGTCCCCGCGCCTCCCGCGCGCGAAGCGAGATCGTCGCCGTGCGCCCCTCCTCGTCGACCTCGGCGAAGGTCGCGCTGCCGCGGTAGTCGACCGTCATCGGGCCGATCCTCACCTTCATCGAGCCGTTGTAGGTGCCCTCCTCGTCGGCGGCCTCGATCGTCGCCCCCGGGAGGCAGCTCGCGACGCCCTCCATGTCGAGCAGGTGACGCCAGACGGTGTCGGCGTCGGCGCCGACCGTGAACTCGTTGGTGAGGATCAACGCGAGGAGACCTCGACGCCCCGCGGCCCGCCGTTCTCGCCGCTGCGCAGCAGCTCGTGAATCCGCCACCAGGGGTTGTGCGAGTCGGAGACGACCGCGTCGCGATCGCCGAGCGCGTCCTGGATCGCCGAGCAGATCGTCGACAGCGGCGCGCCCCCGCCCTCGCCCATCCCCTTCGCGCCGTTCGGGGTGAACGGGCTCGGCGACTCGATGTCGGCGTACTTGATCATCGGCATGTCGGGCGCCGTCAGCGCGTGGTACTCGTAGAACGACGACTGCTGGAGCTGGCCGCTCGGGTCGTAGTCGAACGCCTCGTAGAGCGCCGCCCCGATCCCGAGCGCGGTCGCGCCGTGGACCTGGCCCTCGACGATCTGCGGATTGATCACCCGGCCGCAGTCGTCGACGGCGACGTAGTCGAGGATCTCGAGCTTGCCGGTCTCCTCGTCGATCTCGACCACCGCGGCGTGGATCTGACTCGCGTAGGTGAGGGTGATGTTGCCGGTCTTCGTCTCCGCGTCGGGAACGTCGAACGGCGGCGTGTAGACGTAGCGGCAGTTGAGCGAGATCCGCTCGCGCAGCTCCGGCGTCAGCACCGCGTTGTTCGACAGCGCCATGTTCGCGAGGCCGATGAACGGGATCGCCCGTTCGGGGTCGTCGCGGACGTGACAGGCGCCGTTCTCGAGCACGATCTCGTCCTCGTCGGCCTCGAGCGCGTAGGCGGCGAGGGTGATGATCTCGTCCCGGAGCTTCCGCGCCGCCCCCATCACCGCGCCGAGCCCGGTGACGGCGAACTGGCTCGCGTAGGTGCCCGAGAACGCGACGTAGGTGTTGTGGCGCTGGTCGAAGCCGGCGGTGACGTTGACGTCGCCGTGGTCCATGTTGAGGATGTCGGCGACAACCTGGGCGGCGGTCGTCTCGTGGCTCTGGCCCTGCGGCGTCGTGCCGATGTTGACGTTCACCTCGCCGTAGAGGTCGAGCTTCACGTAGGCCGCTTCGCCATTGCCCGAGAACGGCAGCTCGGGGTTGACGATCCGCGCCTGGCCGAAGTTGTTCGTCCCCGAGTCCAGCGTCGAGCCGATTCCGATCCCGATCCGCTTGCCGCTTCCGGTGCCGAGCTCGCGCTGGCGCTCGAGCCACTTTGGTGCGTCGATCGCCTCGAGCGCGAGTTCGAGCGAGCGCGGCAGGTCGCCGGAGTCGTACACGCAGCGGTTCGGCGTCTCGTAGGGATAGTCCTCGGGCTGGACGTAGTTGCGCCGCCGCAGCTCGACCGGGTCGAAGTCAAGCTCCTGGGCGACGATGTCGACGATCCGCTCGATCATCCACAGGTGCTGGAGCCGCGAGTAGCCGCGGTTCGGGATCGTCGGGCACTTGTTTGTCAGCGTCTGGGTGAAGTCGACGCGGATGTGCTTCATCCGGTAGCAGCCGGGCGTCACCTGCGACCAGATCACCGCCCCGAGCGGCTCGTAGTGGAGGTAGGCGCCGGCGTTGTCGAACGCCTTCACCTTGAAGCCGAGGATCGTGCCGTCGCTCTGCACCGGGACCTCGATGTCGACGAAGCTCCGTTCGTTCCCGTGGCCCGCCGAGAGCATGTGCTCGGAGCGGCTCTCGGCCCACTTCGCCGGCCGCCCGGCCTTCTTCGACAGCAGTGCCAGCGCCGCGAGCTGCGGGTAGCTGCCGATCTTGATCCCGAACGCGCCGCCGATGTCCTGCGAGGAGAAGATCAGCTTGTTCGACGGCACCCCGAGCGTCGGGCCGATCACCATCGAGCCGAACATCGGCATCTGGTTGTTCGAGAACACCTCGACGACGCCGGTGCCCGGGTCCCAGTCGACCACCGCCGCGTTGCACTCGAGCGGGGTCGAGGAGAAGCGGTGGAAGTGGAGGCGGTCGATCTTGACCACATGGTCGGCGTTCTCGAGCGCCCAGTCGATGTCGCCGTAGTCGTAGGTCCCCTGCCAGGCGACGTTCGAGCCGATCTCCTCGTGGAGCACAGGGGCGCCCGACTCGGCGGCGGCGACGCCGTCGACGATCGCCTCGAGCGGCTCGTACTCGACCTCGACCAGCTCGGCGGCGTCGCGGGCGAGCTCACGGGTTTCGGCGAGCACCACCGCGACCGCGTCGCCGTGGTAGCGGACCTTGTCGACGGCGAGCGGCCACTCCTGGAGCTTTCCGCCGGGCTCGGGCGCGATCTGGAAGAACGGGACCTCGCACATCTCCTTCGCCTCTTCTCCGGTCAGCACCGTGAAGACGCCGTCGAGCGACATCGCCTTCGAGGTGTCGATCGAGACGATCTTCGCGTGCGCATGCGGCGAACGGACGAACTGGGCGAAGCCCTGGCGGTGGACCCAGTGGTCGTCCGCGAACTTGCCCTGACCCTTGAGCAGGCGGCCGTCCTCGGTCCGGCGGACGCTCTTGCCCGACCAGCGGCCGAGCTCCTCGGTCGTCTCGGACGGAGCGGTGACGGTCTCGGCGCGGGTCGCGGCGCTCATCGCCTCTGGATCGCGCTCCGGCCGGGAACCCGCTCTCCTTCTCACTGCCTCCGCGCTCATCGGGCCGCCTCCTCGCGTGACGCGGCGCCCGCCGTCGGCTCGGCGCCGGCGGCGACCTGGACCGCGCGGACGACGTTGACGTAGCCGGTGCAGCGGCAGATGTTGCCGCGGATCCCGCGCAGGATCTCCTCCTCGCTCGGGTTCGGGTTGTTGCGTAGCAGGTAGGTGGCGCTCATCAGGAGCCCCGGCGTGCAGTAGCCGCACTGGAGGCCGTGCTCGGCGTGGAAGGCCTTCTGGATCGGGTTCAGCTCGCCGTCCTCCGCGAGGCTCTCGACGGTCTCGACCTCGGCCCCGTCAGCCTGGACCGCGAGCATCATGCAGCTCTTGATCAGCTTGCCGTTGACAATGATCGTGCAGGCGCCGCAGTTGCCCGTGTCGCAGCCGATGTGGGTGCCCTTGAGCGCCAGCGTGTCGCGGATGAAGTGCACCAGCAGCTGGCGCGACTCGACCGTGCGCTCGTACGCCTCGCCGTTGATCGTCACCCGGATCGGGTGAACCGTTCCCGCGTCGCTCACTGGAGCACCTCCCGGCACATGCTGCTCTCGCGACATGAATGTCGCTCGCTCACTGACTCTCTCCTCCTCGCGCGATTGCCTCCGTCACTGCCCGCCGCGCAACCACACGCGCGACCTGCCGCCGGTACTCGGCGCTTCCATGGGTGTCCGACATCGGCTCGATGTCGTCGCCGATCGCCTCCGCTGCCTGATCTGCGGTCTCCGCCGTCGCCGGCGCGCCGCGGAGCGCCTCCTCCATCCCCGCGTGGCGGATCGGGACCGGCCCGACGACCGCCAGCACCACCCGGGCGTCGGCGATCTCGCCGTTGCCCTGGATCATCGCCGCGGCGCGGACGATCGCCTTCGCGTCGTAGGCCACGGCGAGCGTGTTGTAGCCGACGCCGGCGTCTCCGGGGAGGGCGGGGATCGAGATGCTGCGGAGGATCTCGCCCGGCTCGACCGCGGTCATGAAGTAGCCCTTGAAGAACTCGTCCGCGGGGACCTGGCGCAGCCCCGCGGCGCCCTCGACGTTCATCGTCGCCCCGAGCGCGATCAGGAGCGGCGGCAGGTTGTTGGTCGGGTCGCTGAGGCAGCAGTTGCCGCCGATCGTGCCGCGGTTTCGGATCTGCTGGTCCTCGATGTGGCCGGCGACGTCGGCGAGCATCGGGTGCGCGGCGCGGACATCGGGCGAGCGGTCGAGCTCGTCGTAGGTGACGCAGGCGCCGATCTCGAGCGCGCCGCCGTCGGCGTCGATCGTCCGCAGCTCCTCGAGCGCGCTGATGTCGACCAGCAGCTCGACCGCCGCGACCCTGTTCTTGAGCACGTTGACGAGACTCTGGCCGCCGGCGAGGGGGGCGGCTCCCTCGGTCGACCGGAGCGCCTCGAGCGCCTCCTCCACCGTCGCCGGTCGCACGTACTCAACGGACTCGAGCAGCATTCCGCATCACCCTTTCAAACATTTGATCAAACGTCAAGTCTTCGAAGCCGGACCGGTCTTCGGTGTCTTCCCGGCCCCCGAGTCGGCCCGATCGCGCCGGCGCAGGAGCGCCTTCGGGACCCGTAGCGTCGCCTCGTTCCCGCCCGTGAGCCCGCTCGGGCGCAGGATCAGCATCGCCGCCATCACCGCGCCGAGGATCACCAGGCTCGAGCCGACCGGCAGGTCGATCGTCGCCGGGCCGATCCCGAGCCCGCTCTCGGCGTCGATGAGGACGATGTCGAGGAAGCTGACGACGAGCGCGCCGACGACCGCCCCCCAGAGGCTGCGCATCCCGCCGACGACGAGCATCGCCAGGGTGATGAACGTCAGTCGCAGGTAGACCTGCTCGGTGGTGATGCTGCCGATCTGGTGGACGAGCAGGCCACCGGCGAGGCCGGCGAGCGCGCCGCTGATCGTGAACGCGATCATCCGCTTGCGGTGGACGTCGATCCCCGCCGCCTGGGCCGCCGCCGGGTCCTCGCGTGAGGCGCGCAGCAGCCGGCCCGAGCGGCTGCGCTGGAACGCGAACGCGACCGCGGCGGCGAACAGCGCCCCGAGCATCGCCTGGATCGGCTCGATGTCCTCTGGCACGAGCGAGAGCGTCTGCGCTCCGGGGCCGATCTTGGTCCAGAAGCGGAGCACGTTGTGGGTGATCTCGAGCACGGCGAAGGTCGCGATCCCGGCGGCGAGGCCGGAGAGGCGCATCAGCGCCAGCCCGGCGAAGAAGGCGACGAAGGCCCCGAGCGCCGCGGCGAGGATCAGCGACTCGAAGCTGCCGATCGAGTTCTCGGCCAGGAACGGGAACAGGTTCGGCATCACCGTCGGCTTGACCGCCGAGGGGATCGTCATCACCCCGGCGGCGAAGGCGCCGATCGCGACGAAGCTGATGTGCCCGAACGAGATCACGCCGGAGTTGCCGACGAAGACGTAGAGGGCGATCACGATCGTCGCCATGATCAGCGCCGAGGTGAAGTCGTCGCGCGTGCCCGCCGAGGTCGTGCTGCCGTAGAGCCCGACCGCGACCAGCAGCAGCGCTGGCGGCGCGAACTGGCGAAGCCCGAGGCGGTCAGTCATCGTCCACGCACCTTGAATCGCGCTTCGCCCGGGAGCCACCCCTCCCTTGTCCTGGCTCCGCGCTCATACCCGCTCGACGGTCGCCGGGCGCCGGGGGGCGAAGAGGCCGCCGGGGCGGAGGACGAGGACGACGATCACGAGCAGGAAGACCGCCGAGGGCAGGAAGACGCGCTCGCTCGACGGCAGCACGTCGCCGAGCACGGCGATCGCGAACCCGATTGCGAACCCGCCGCAGGTCGCGCTCCAGAGCCGGTCCATGCCGCCGACGACGACGCCGACGAGGGTGAGGATCACGACCTCGAGCCCGAACGTCGGCGTGACCAGCGGCCGCGGGACGGTGAGCAGCACCGCGACCGCCGCGGCCATCACCCCGGCGATCACGAAGGCGACGCTGATCACCCGGTCGGCCCTGACGCCGAGCAGTCGCGCGGCGCGGAAGTCCGCCGCCGCCGCTCGCATCTGGAGGCCGATCGTCGTCCGGTTGAGCAGCAGGATCGTCCCGCCGAGGAGGATCGCCCCGGTGACGAGCATCACGATCGTGATCCAGCGCAGGCTGAGCTCGCCCGAGATCGCGGTCCGGTTGAGGCTCGTGAGCACGTCGGCGCTCTCGCCCTGGGGCCCGAAGGCGATCAGCCAGATCGCCTGGAGGGTGAACGCGACCGCGAACGTCGCCACCAACGTCGTCGCCGGCGCGGCGTTGCGGAGGCGCCGGAAGGCGACGCGCTCCATCAACCACGCGAGGGCGACGCAGACGACGACCGCGAGCGCGATCGCCGCCACGGTCGGGAACGCGCTCGCGAGCGCGAGCGTGTAGCCGCCGGCGGTGATCAGCTCGCCGTGGGCGAAGTTGATCAGCCGCATGACGCCGAAGATCAGCGCCAGGCCGACCGCGACCAGCGCGTAGACGGCGCCGAGCGCGGTGCCGTTGATCAGTGTCTGAAGCACGTCCATGGTCTGCCTCAGGCGCCGAAGTACGCGTTGCTGATTCGCTCCGTGTCGGCGGCGTCGCCGGGGCCGAGGACGGCGCGGATCTCGCCGTTGTGCATGACGTAGGTCCGCGCGGCGAGCTCGATCGTGACCTGGGCCCGCTGCTCGACGAGCAGGATCGTGACGCCCCGGCTGCGGATCTCGTCGAGCACCCCCCAGAGGCTGTGGACCACCGAAGGCGCGAGCCCCAGCGAGGGCTCGTCGAGCAGCAGCAGGTCGGGGCCGGCGAGCAGGCCGCGGGCGATCGCAAGCTGTTGCTGCTGGCCGCCCGAGAGCGCGCCGGCGTGACGGGAGCGGAACTCCCAGACCACCGGGAAGAGCTCGTGGATCCAGTCGATCAGGTCGTCGACGCCGTTGCGGCTCCGCCTCCCGGCGAGCCCGAGGCGGAGGTTCTCGGCGACGGTCAGGTCGCCGAAGATGTGCCTCCCCTCGGGCACCAGCGCGATCCCGGAGCGGACGATGTCCTCGGTTCGCCGCCGTGCCAGCGCCTCGCCGCGAAACCGGACCTCGCCGCCGTGCGGCCGGTGGGCGCCCATCACCGTCAGCAGCGTCGTGCTCTTGCCGGCGCCGTTGGCGCCGATCAGGCCGACGATCTCACCTGCGCCGACGTCGAGGCTCGCGCCCCGGACCGCTGGGACCGCCCCATGGCGCACCTCGAGACCCTCGATCTCGAGGATCGGCGCGGTCCCGGCGGCATCCGGGGCCGTCATCCCGTTTCCTCCGTGGTCTCGGCATCAGTCTCTGCGTCGGTCTCGACGGCTCCGAGGTAGGCGGCCGCGACCGCCGGGTTGGCGCGGACCTCCTCGGGGATGCCCTCGGCGAGCACGCGCCCGCCGTCGAGGACGACGATCCGGTCGCAGGCGGCCATGATCACCGCCATGTTGTGGTCGATCAGGAGGACCCCCGCGCCCTGGTCGTCGCGCACCGATCGGATCACGTCGACGAGCGCCGGGATCTCGGGCTCCGAGAGACCGGCGGCGGGCTCGTCCATCAGCACGTGACGCGGGTCGGTGGCGAGCGCTCGGGCGACGCCGAGCTTCGACTCGTCGCCATGGGGGAGGGTCGAGGCGGGCTGCGAGGCGCGGTGGCCGAGTCCGAGGCGCTCGAGCAGCTCGCTCGCGCGCTCGCGCGCATCGCGGGTGCGGGCGCCGACCCCGATCGCCGCGACCTCGACGTTCTCGCGCACCGTCAGGCCGGCGAACAGGTGGCCGTGCTGGAAGGTGCGCGCGAGCCGCGCCCGGGCGCGGTCGATCGCGCTCCAGCCGGTGATCTCCTCGTCGCCGAGCTCGACCCGCCCCGAGTCGGGCAGGTCGAAGCCGGTGAG
>DATHVI010000183.1:0-10628 GCA_035461385.1 Solirubrobacterales bacterium | reverse complement strand
CACAAGATGCAGTTCCTGCTTTCGATGATCGGCGAGGAGCCCGACTTCGATCAGATCCCGCCGGAGCAGATGCAGGCGATCATGGATCAGATGGACGCCTACAACAAGCAGCTCGACGAGGCCGGGGCCTGGGTCGTCGGCGGCGGGCTTCAGGTGGTCGCGAACGCGAAGACAGTGCGGTTCGACCTCGAGGGCGAGGGCGTCATCAGCGACGGGCCGTTCGCCGAGACCAAGGAGCACCTCGCCGGGTTCTGGATCATCGAGTGCGAGAGCATCGACGAAGCGGTGGGCTGGGCCCGGAAGGCACCGGTCCGCGGCGCGGCGATCGAGATCCGGCCGTTCGGCACCGACATCGAAACGAAGCCCGGCCAGGTTGAGATCTCGGCCTCCGAGCTGCTCGAGGCGGCGAAGGGCAACGCACAGAGCTCGTAGCCGCGATGAAGCACCAATCGCGGTGGCTTCGCCACCTGACATGCGCCCGCGGCGCAACGCCGACGCCATGAAGTACCTGTTGACGCTCTGGGGCAACGAGCCAGCCTGGGAGAGCCTGAGCCCCGAGGCGATCGCCGCCGAGATGCGCCGCTGGGAGCAGATCGACCGCGAGATGACCGAGGCGGGCGTCCTCGTCGCCGGCGAGGGGCTCGAGCCGACCGCGTCGGCGACGACGCTCGTCATCGGCGACGACGGGGCGACGATGGTCGACGGGCCGTTCGCCGAGACCAAAGAGCAGCTCGGAGGCTTCTACGTCCTCGACTGCGCCGACCTCGACGAGGCGATCGAGTGGGCCCGGCGGATCCCGGTCGACCCGCCGGGCTCGATCGAGATCAGGCCGGTGCTCGACTACGAGGCGGCCGCGGCGGAGGACGATCCGACCGGCGGAGCGGCGGGCCCGTAGGTGGGTCGCGGACAGAGGTCGACCGCCTGTTCCGGCACGAGTCGGGACGGGCGGTCGCCTCCCTGATCCGGGTCCTCGGCGACTTCGACCTCGCCGAGGACGCGGTCCAGGACGCGTTCGTGGTCGCGCTCGAGCGCTGGCCCGAGGACGGGATCCCCGACAACCCCGGGGCCTGGATCACGACCACGGCGCGCAACCGCGCGATCGACCGCCTTCGCCGCGCCCGCCGCCTGGTCGAGAAGACCGACGTCCTCCGGCGGCTCGAGGAGCTCGAGCCCCGGGCGGCGCCTGCCGCGGACCAGGACGTCGTCGATCGCGACCCGATCCCCGACGATCGCCTGCGGCTGATCTTCACCTGCTGCCATCCGGCGCTCGCCCCGGAGGCCAGGGTCGCGCTCACCCTGCGCACCCTCGGCGGGCTGACCACGGCGGAGGTCGCGCGCGCCTTCCTCGTCGCCGAGGCGACGATGGCCCAGCGGCTGGTGCGGGCGAAGCGCAAGATCCGCACCGCCGGGATCCGTTACGAGGTCCCCTCGGCGGAGCGGATGCCCGAGCGCCTGCCCTCGGTGCTGGCGACGATCTACCTGATCTTCAACGAGGGCTACCGCGCGACCTCCGACGAGGCGCTCGTCCGCCGCGAGCTCTGCGACGAGGCGATCTTCCTCGGCCGGCTGCTCGTCCGGCTGATGCCCGGCGAGCCGGAGGCCGCTGGACTGCTGGCGCTGATCCTGCTCCACGATTCGCGGCGCGACAGCCGCCTCGATCCGAACGGATCGCTGATCCTCCTCGCCGACCAGGATCGCGAGACCTGGGACCGGGCGAAGATCGCCGCCGGCGTCGAGCTGATCGCCAGCGCCCATGCCCTGCTCCGGCGCCCGCGGGGTATGGCTGCGCCGGGGCGCTACCTGCTCCAGGCGCTGATCGCCGCCGAGCATGCCCGGGCACCCAGCTTCGAGGAGACCGACTGGTCGCGAATCGCCGGCTTCTACGATCGGCTCTGGGCGACCGCCCCTTCGCCGGTCGTCGCACTCAACCGCGCCGCCGCGATCGCGATGCGCGACGGGCCCGAGGCCGGGCTCGAGCTCGTCGACGCGATCGAGGGGCTCGACGCCTACCAGCCCTTCCACGCTGCCCGCGCCGACCTCCTGCGGCGCGCCGGCCGGGCCAGCGAGGCCTCGCTGGCCTATCGCCGGGCGCTCGAGCTGAGCGAGAACCCGGTCGAGCGACGGTTCATCGGTGGCCGGCTCGCCGAGCTCGGCGGCGGCTGACGCGGCTTCGCGGCATCGGCCCGCAGCGGCGGAGAGGCGGCGGAGCGCCGTCACGCCGGGCGGTAGCCTGCCCCAAGCGATGTCCCTCAAGGGCCTGATCCTCTCCGGTGGCGCCGGCACCCGGCTCCGCCCGATCACGCACACCTCGGCCAAGCAGCTCGTCCCGGTCGCCAACAAGCCGGTTCTGTTCTACGGGATCGAGGCGCTGGTCGAGGCCGGGATCACAGAGATCGGGATCGTGATCGCCCCCGAGACCGGCGACGAGATCCGCGCCGCGGTCGGCGACGGCGCGGCGTTCGGCGCCCGGGTGAGCTATATCCCGCAGGACCGCCCGCTCGGGCTCGCGCACGCGGTCCTGACCGCCGAGGGCTTCCTCGGCTCCGATCCGTTCGTGATGTACCTCGGCGACAACCTGCTCCGCGACGGGATCGTCGATCTCGTCGCCGCCTTCCGCGACCACGCCCCCGACGCCCTGATCCTGCTCACTGCGGTCCCCGACCCCTGGAACTACGGAGTCGCCGAGCTCGACGGCGGCCGCGTCGTGAGGCTGGTCGAGAAGCCGAAGGACCCGCCCAGCGACATGGCTCTCGTCGGCGTCTACATGTTCACCCCGGCGATCTTCGAGGCCGCGCGCGCGATCGAGCCATCGTGGCGCGAGGAGCTCGAGATCACCGACGCGATCCAGCGCCTGATCGACGGGGGCAGTCAAGTCGAGAGCCACACCGTCAGCGGGTGGTGGAAGGACACCGGCCAGCTGGCCGACATCCTCGACGCCAACCGGCTGGTGCTCGAGGACATCGAGCGGCGGATCGAGGGCGAGCTCACCGAGACCACGGTCGAGGGGAGGGTCGTGGTCGAGGCGGGGGCGCGACTCGAGGGCTCGGTCGTCCGCGGCCCGGCGATCATCGGCGCAGGCGCGCGGATCACCGACTCCTACATCGGCCCGAACACGTCGATCGGGAGCGAGGTCGAGGTCGCCGGGTCCGAGGTCGAACACTCGATCCTGCTCTCGGGGGCGCGGGTCGCGCACCTCGGTGTGCGGATGGAGGCGAGCCTGCTCGGGCGCAACGTCCGGCTCGAGCGCGGCGACGGGCTGCCGAAGACGCTGCGGATGATCGTCGGCGACAACTCCCGGGTCCAGATCCCGTGAGGGTCCTCGTCACCGGAGCCGGCGGGATGCTCGGCCGCGACGCAACCGAGGCGTGCGTGGCGCGCGGCCACGAAGTCGTCGGCCTTCGACGCGAGGAGCTCGACGTCGCCGACGCCCACGCCGTCGACGCCGCGCTTGCGCGCGAGCGCCCCGACGCCGTCGTCAACTGCGCTGCGTTCACCGACGTCGACGGCGCCGAGGAAGCCGAGCGGGCGGCGATGCGGGTGAACGATGCCGGCGCGGCACTCGTCGCCTCCGCGGCGGCGACGCACGGCGCCAAGGTCGTCTACATCTCGAGCGACTACGTGTTCGACGGATCGCGCCGGCGGCCGTACGTCGAATCCGACCTCCCGGCTCCGCTCTCGGCCTACGGCCGGACCAAGCAGGCGGGCGAGACGTCGGTCGCGGTCTCGAACAGCCGCCACTTCATCGTCCGCACGTCGTGGTTGTTCGGGGTCGGCGGCGGCAACTTCGTCGAGACGATGCTCCGGCTCGGGGGCGAGCAGCCCGAGGTGATCGTCGTCTCCGACCAGGTCGGGTGCCCGACCTACACCCGCCACCTCGCCGAGGCAATCGCCCTCTTGACCGAAGGCGAGGACTTCGGCATCCACCACCTCTGCGGCGCGGGGTCGTGCTCGTGGTACGAGTTCGCGCAGGAGACCTTCGACCTCGCCGGGGTCGAGTGCGACGTCCTCGCGGGCACTACGGAGATGCTCGACCGCGGGGCCCCCCGACCGGCGTATTCGGTCCTCGCCTCCGAGCGGCCCGATGCGATCATCCTTCCGCACTGGAAGCAGGGGCTCGCCGAGTACCTCTCCGAGCGCGCGCGGCTCGGGATCGCGGCGGTGGACGGCAGATGAGGGTCCTCGTCGCCGGCGGCGCCGGGTTCATCGGCTCCGCGTATGTCCGCCACCGGCTCGACGGACACCCCGGCGACTCGGTGCGAGTTCTCGACAAGCTGACCTACGCCGGCAGGCGGGAGAACCTCGACGGCCTGCCGGACGATCGGATCGAGCTGGTGGTCGCGGACATCGCCGACCGCGACGCGGTCCGGGCGGCGGCCGACGGTTGCGGCGCGATCGTCAACTTCGCCGCCGAGTCGCATGTCGACCGCTCGATCGAGTCGCCGGGGGAGTTCATCCAGACCGACGTCTTCGGCACCTTCGTGCTGCTCGAGGCTGCGCGCGACGCCGGCGTCCGCCACGTCCAGATCTCGACCGACGAGGTCTACGGGTCGATCGAGTCGGGATCGTTCAACGAGAGCTCCCCGCTCGACCCCTCCTCGCCGTACTCGGCGTCGAAGGCGGGCGGCGATCTGATCGCCGGCGCGTTCCACCACACCTACGAGGCTGAGGCGGTGATCGTCCGCGCGTCGAACAACTACGGCCCCCGCCAGCACCCCGAGAAGCTGATCCCGCTCTCGATCCTCAACGCCCTCGCGGGCGACCCGCTGCCGGTCTACGGCGACGGCCGCCAGATCCGCAACTGGCTCTACGTCGACGACTGCGCCGCCGCCGTCGACCTCGTCCTCGAGCACGGCCGGCCGGGCGAGGTCTACAACGCCGGCGGCCTCGACGAGCTTGCGAACATCGACGTTGTCAAGCGGATCCTCGCCCTCACCGGCCGCGACGAGTCGCTGATCGAGCACGTCGCCGACCGCCCCGGCCACGACCGCCGTTACTCGCTCGGCTCCGAGAAGCTGCGCTCCGAGCTCGGCTGGGAGCCGGCGGTGCGCTTCGACGAGGGCATCGAGCGCACCGTC
Source organism: Solirubrobacterales bacterium (assembly GCA_035461385.1). GTDB lineage: Bacteria > Actinomycetota > Thermoleophilia > Solirubrobacterales > 70-9 > DATHVI01. The sequence goes on along the minus strand of DATHVI010000183.1, from coordinate 5,553 downwards.
GCCTGGTACCGCGACAACGAGCCGTGGTGGGCCCCGGTCCGCTCCGGCGAGTACCGCGCCTACTACGAGCGCCGCTACGGCCGCTCGCTCAGCTGACCGAAGGCGTCGTCTTCACCCTCGCGGTGCGTCGACGAACCCGATCCGTCACGGCGATCAGGCTCAGTCCACCTCGAGCACGGAGAGGACGTTGCCGGCGGGATCGGTGAACCAGGCGATCGACGGGCCGCCGCCGTTCGCCCGCGCGATCCCCTTCTCGTCCTGGTCGAATCCCTCGTAGCGCTCGAACTCGACCCCACGCCGGCCGAGCTCGTCAACCGCCGCGTCGATGTCGTCGACCGGGAAGTTGAGGATCGTGAACGTCGCCGGGACGTGGTCCTGCTTCGAGTAGATCATCGTCTCGCGACCACCGCCGATGTGCAGGGCGAGCAACCCCATGTCCATCTCCGAGACTTCGAGCCCCAGCGTCTCGCCGTAGAACCGCTTCGCCGCCTCTGTGTCGTCGACCGCGAATCCGCTGAACGCCTTCGTTCCATCGAGCATTGCGTCTCCTTTCGGTTGCCTGTGATTGAGACTGCCCAGCCCCGGCCGGCTCATCGCGGATCGTTGATCCTGTCGCTGGACTCGTCGATCGGGTCGTCCGGGTAGACCCGCCACGCCTCGAGCCGCGGGTCGGCGAGGATCCCGTCGATCAGCGCCGCCGTGCCGCCGACGTAGGTCGAAACCAGGTCGAGCTCACTCGCCACGCACCAGGCGCGATCGTCAGGCCAGAAGACGCTCGGGGGCTGGGGGTCGAAGGTTGAGGGATCGACCTCGGGATACCTCTCATGGATCCGCTCGGGGTACCGGTCGCCGATCTGCAGTGCCCCGGCGAGCTCGCCAGCTAGGAGGATGTAGTCGCGCCCGGAGAGCCGGACCCGCGGACCCTTGAGCACCGCGTCCGGAAACGCCGGGGGAAGGTCAAAGCTGTCGCCCGTTTGCGGGCCCGACGTAATGATCACACCGCCGTCGTCGATCCACCCCCACCCCTCCCAGAGGCAGAACCAGCAGCGCTCGGGGGTCGTCGTGTGGCCCGCGAGAATCTCGCAGAGCGCTTCGAGGAGCTCGGGATCCGGCTCGCCGTCGAGCGGGTCGTACTCGAACGGCCGCGGACCCGATCCCGACCCTGCGGCCGGGCGCGAGATCGCCTCGAACTGCGCCAGCGCGTGCATCCGCCTCCCCGACCAGGCCGCGACCTCCTGCCAGGAGACGTCCCCGCCATCCGCCGACCCGGCAGGATGGAGGATCCGGGCATACGCCTCGAACCGGGGCGGGATCAGCGCGCGAACGCCGGACGCGAACTCCCCGATCTCCTCCTCGAGCCAGCGTGCGGGGCTGACGTCGGTCGTCGGCTCGGGTCGCGGCACTCCCTCGCTCGCCATCGGGGTCAGAGTATCCCGGGCTCGCGCCGCCGCCGGCGCGCCGCGGACCGCGCCGGCGCAAGGCTGGCCGCGCTGCTTGGACCTCGCAGAACTTCCGCTTGTCTGCGGAGGAAAAGGCATTGTGCCTGACAGTCAGACAATGTATGGTGGCGGCGAATGGAGGAGCGGATCGAAGCTGTGATCCTGGCCAGTCACGGCACCCTCGTGAACTGGCATGACGGGCTCGAGGCGGTGCTCTACGAGGTCGCTCGGATGCATGGCGACCCGCCGTTGGACCGCGGGCGGGCGCTCCGGCGGCGACTCGAGGCGCTCCAGCGCTCGGCACCCTTCGCGCGCGCGTTCGACGCCCTGGCGGCGGAACGGGGGTACCGCTGGGTGCCACGCGGCGAGAGGGCGCTCGAGCGCGTCGTGCGGTCATGCCGTGTCTTCGCGGACGCCGAGCCCGCGCTGACGTCGGCGCGAGAGGCGGGGCTTCGCATTGTCGCCGTGGGTGGCAGCGACCGGCAGCTCATCGACGCGGCGCTGCGCCCGCTCGACGGAGCCTTCGACGAGGTCCTGACGGCCTCCCCGCTCGACCGCGCCGCAAGCGCGATCGGCGTGCCCCCCGGGCGCGTGCTCCACGTTGCCGCGAGCCTCGGCGCATCGCGCGACGCCGCGGCCCTCGGGATGCGCTCCGCGTGGCTGAACCGCGACGGTGCGCGTGCCCCGGAGGGGGCCGTGTTCGACGTCGAGTGGCGGTCGCTCAGGTCCCTGCGAGCCTGGGCTGCCGCCCGCCGGCTCGTCGGGGCGGCTCGCTGATGGCGCACCAGCCGCTCGAGGTCAGACCGGTGCCGGTCCCTGAGGCGCTTGCAGCAACGATCCGCGACCGCATCTTCAGCGGCGACATCCCGCCTGGCGCGCGACTCCCCGAGCTCGAGCTCGCCGAGCAGTACGGCCTCGCCCGGCCGACGGTCCGCGAGGCGCTGCAGTTGCTCGTCCATCAGGGCGTGGTCCGGCGCCGGCCCAACCACAGCGCGACGGTGCCGGAGCTGACGCCCGAGGCGGTCGCGGACATCTTCTTCGTCCGCATCCCGCTCGAGCTGCACGCGGTTCGTACGCTGGTCGGCCGCGGGACCGACGTGCCCGCCGCGCGCGAGGCGGTGAAGCGCCTGCAGGCCCTGCCGGCCGACGCTCACTGGAGCGAGGTCGTCGACGCTGACTTCGCGTTCCACCAGGCGCTCCTCGCGGCGGTCGGAAGCCCGCGCCTCAGCCGCCTGCACGCATCGCTCGAGGGGGAGATCCGCCTCTGTATCGCCCAGCTTCGACCCGCATGGCACACTCCCGGCGCGCTCGCGGAGGAGCATCGTCAGGTGCTCGAGGACATCCTCGCCGGGTCGGTCGAAGCCGCCGAGGCGCGGATGCGCGAGCACCTCGAGAAGGCGGTCCGCGACCTCACCGTCCGGGCGCGCGAGCGCGACGGCGCGTCCTGAGACACGTCGCGGAGGCTCGCCCGATCAGTCGAGCTCAGGCCGGCGCCGGCTCGTAGAGGCGGGTGGGCTCGCCGTGCCAGGCGGCGTCGAGGATCGCCTCGCAGCCGGCGGCGTCGAGGTCGCGGGGGTTGTTGCCAGCGAGACGACGGATCCCCGCCGCCTGCTCGGCCATCTCCGGGATGCGGTCGGGTCCGATGCCGAGCTCGGCGAGGCTGGTCGGCAGGCCGATCGCGAGTCCGAGCCGGTGCACCGCCGTCACCGGGTCGGCGGCGGGGTCCCCGATCGCGGCGGCGATCGCGTCCAGCGCCGACTGGCGTTGCGGACGGTTGAACGCCATCACGTACGGCAGCAACAACCCCGTCCCAAGCCCGTGGGGGGTGCCGGTCGCGGCTCCGACGGCGAACTGGAGAGCATGCGCCGCCGAGACACCGGCGTTCGCGAACGCCAGTCCCGCGGTCAGCGATCCGTAGAGCATCTCGTTGCGCGCGTCGAGGTCACCCCCGTCGCGCACCGCTCGCTCGAGGTTCGGCGCGATCGCCCGGATCGCGACAAGGGCGACGGCGTCGGAGAGCGCGTTCTTGCCGACCGCGACGCGTTCCAGCGGCAGCTGCCACTCCGGCGATCGCTCGACCGCCATGAACGCCTCGACCGCGTGCGAGAGAGCGTCGATGCCCGCATAGGCCGTGACCTGCGCCGGAGCGTCCACGGTCAGCAGCGGATCGCAGATCGCAGTCCGCGGGATCAGGAACGGGCTTGATACGCCGACCTTCATCCCGAGCTCCGGATCGGCGATCACGGCGACCGGCGTCACCTCCGATCCGGTACCGGCAGTGGTCGGCAGCGCGATCACCGGCATCACCGGGCCGGGGATCTCGTGCTCCCCGTAGTACCGGCTGATCGGGCCGGGGTGCGAGAGCAGCAGCGCCGTCGCCTTCGCCAGGTCGATCACGCTTCCGCCGCCGACCGCGACGACGGCATCGGGCCGGAGCCCGCGGGCGCGGGCGACCGCCTGCTCGACGGTGCTCATCGGGACGTCGACCACCGCTTCGTCGAACACCTCGATGTCCAGTCCCGCGACCTCGAGCGCGCCGGCAACGGTGCGAAAGCCGTTCGTCGCCGCGATTCCTGCATCGGTGACCACCAGCGCGCGTTGGCCGTAGCGACCCGCGACCCGGCCCACCGCCCCGGCCATGCCGCGGCCGAACAGGACCTCGTCGGGGGAGCGCAGGATCGCGAGCTCAGGCATCGGTCTCGAGGTGCTCGGCGAGCAGGCGGTGGACGAGCTCGGGCCGCGTGAGGTGTGGTGAGTGGCCGCAGTCGCCGAGGACGTAGAGATCGGCGTTCGGCAGCCGCTCGACCAGGGGCAGCGCACCGTCGCGCAGCGGGACAACCTGATCGCGAGCGCCGTGGAGGAGCAGGACCGGAGCGGTCACGCGGTCCCACTCGGACTCGCGCAGCCCAAGGTCCGCGACCCAGCGCTCCCGCGGCGGCGGGAAGAGCGCCGCGTAGGTTTCCGCCCCCTGAGCCAGCATCGCCTCGAGTCGGTCCTCGACGGCGGCGTGATCCGGGGTCGCAGCGCCGGCGGCCGAGCCGGCCCGGTCCGACGAGCCCGGAGCGAGCAGGCGCAGCACCTCCTCGGCGCCGGATCGGGTCGGCCGCGCCGCCCAGAGGCGATCGAGCCCCTCCGGCAGCGACATCGGTGCGCCCATCGAGGCGATGCCGACGACCGCGCGGACGGCGTCGGGACGGGCGGCGGCGATGGCGAGGGCGACGGCCCCGCCCATCGAGTGGCCGACGATGGCGTAGCGCTCGTGGCCGAGCTGGTCCATGAACCTGATCGCCTGCTCGACCCAGAGCGCACGCCCGGCCCGGCGCTCGCCGCGGCGCCCGGCGGGGACCGGGCTGACGCCGAACCCCGCCTGGTCGGGTGCGACCAGCTGGAAGCGGTCCGAGAGCGCCTCGCACAGCGGTCGCCAGGCGCGCCAACCCGTCGTCCCGGGCCCCGAGCCGTGGAGCAGCAACACCGGCGGTCCGGAGCCGACGGTGTGGATCCGGATCGGCGCTCCGTTCACCGCGGCCGCTGAATGAGCGGCGCCGGCCACGGCGACGGTCAGGCGGGGACGGTGGCGCGATCCAGCACCGCTACGAACGCCCGCGACCACTCCGGCATGTCGGGCCAGCCACGGCAGGAGACCATGTTGCCGTCGACGACGTCGGGGGCGTCGACCACCGTCGCGCCGGCGCTCTCCATGTCGCCGGTCAGCGGCGGGAAGCAGGCGGTCGTCCGGCCCCGCAGGAGGCCGAGCACGGCGGGCACCTGCGGACCGTGGCAGATCGTTCCGACCGGGAGGTCGTTGGCGAAGAAGTGCTCCGTGATCCGGCGCACGTGCGGGTCGGTGCGGATGTACTCGGGCGCCCTTCCGCCGGGGATCACCAGCGCCCCGTAGCGCGAGGGGTCGACCTCCGAGAACGCCAGGTCGACCTCGAGCCGGCGCCCGGGCTTCTCGGTGTAGGCGTCCGAGTTCGGGTCGAAGTCGTGGACTACGAGCTGGACGATCCGCCGCGTCAGCGCGGCGACGTCGACGTCCCAGCCAGCCTCCCGTAGCCGGTAAAGCGGATACATCACATCGAGATCCTCGGCGGCGTCGCCGGTGATCATCAGGGCT